>JANXPB010000104.1 GCA_025357545.1 Holophagaceae bacterium | reverse complement strand
GTGTTCACCCAGATCGAGATGGAGCCAAATGATTATCTGCCCTCGGTATGGTCTCCGGACGGTACCCGGATCGCCTTCAGCATGGCATCCATGGGCCACCCGCCAACCTTGCATGCCCTGGCCTTGAACGGCGCTAGTGCGCCGGAGCCTCTCCCTGCTGCAGGAGGGCTCCAGTTCGCCGAGGACTGGTCCCCCGATGGCCGCGTCCTCCTGTACTTCGCGGCTTTCTCGGAATCGGGTCCCGGTCTCTGGGCTCTGGATAGGAAAGGAGGAAGCAAGCCCCGAAAGATCTTGTCGGTGCCCGACAACCTCAATTGGACCAAGGCCCAGTTCTCCCCGGACGGCCGCTGGATCGCCTACTGCGGGACCGAACTGGGCCGCCCGGAGATCTACCTCACGTCCTTCCCCGAACCGGGGGAACGGATCCGGATTTCGGTGGCCGGTGGCTCCCGTCCGCGCTGGAAGCGGGATGGGCGCGAGCTCTATTTCGTTTCCGCGGACAATGAGATGATCGCCACTTCAATCCAGCTGGGGCCAAAGGTGCAAGTGGGCACGCCGAAGCCACTCTTCAGAATGAGCGCGACCGGCTGGCACGACTACGATGTGACGCCCGATGGCGAGCGCTTTTTGGTGGTGGAAAACCTCCCGGGCCAGGGCGCGGACGCCATCGTCATCACCGCCAACTGGACGGCCAGGCTCGGCCGCTGACCCTTCTGGCGGATCGGGCTTGGAATCAGCGCACGGGCCCTGTGGCCGGCACCGCCCCGAACACGTCCGTCATGCGTTCCCGCCGCAGGCGCAGGACATGGTCCCGCAACTCGGCGGCCTCCTCGAACTTCATCTGGCCGGCAAGGTCGCGCATCTTCTTCTCCAACTTGACGACCTCCCGCTCGAAGCCCTTGTCGTCCAGGTAGAGGATCGGATCCTCGAAGGCCTTCTCCTTGGGCACGGTGATGAATTCCCGCGCCAGGGCTTCGCCCATCACATCGTCCAGATTGCGCTTCACGGACTCCGGGGTGATGCCGTGCAGCAGGTTGTACTCCACTTGTTTGGCGCGGCGGCGGTCGGTCTCCCCCATGGCCGCCACGATGGATTTCGTGCGGACGTCCGCGTAGAGGATGGCCTTGCCGTTCACATTGCGGGCGGCGCGGCCGATGGTCTGGATGAGGGAGCGCGTATTGCGCAGGAAGCCCTCCTTGTCGGCGTCGAGAATGGCCACCAGTGAGACTTCCGGCAGATCCAGGCCTTCCCGCAGCAGGTTGATGCCCACCAGCACGTCGAAATCGCCCCGGCGCAATCCCTTCAGCAATTCCACCCGTTGCAACGTGTCGATCTCGCTGTGCAGGTACTCGCACTTCACGCCCACCTCCTGGTAGTAGGCCGTGAGCTGTTCGGCGAGCTTCTTGGTGAGCACAGTGACCAGAACACGTTCATTCCTGGCCGCGACTTTGCGGATCTCTTCCAAAAGATCATCCACCTGGGTGCCCACCGGACGGATCTCCACCATCGGATCCACCAGTCCCGTGGGCCGTACCACCTGCTCGGCGATGACGCCGCCGCTCTGCTGCAATTCATAGTCCCCCGGCGTGGCGCTCACGTAGATCACCTGCTTCACCCGGGTCTCGAATTCTTCGAACTTCAATGGACGGTTGTCCAGGGCCGAAGGCAGGCGGAAACCGTACTCCACCAAAGTTGTCTTGCGGCTGCGGTCGCCGTTGTACATGCCGTGGAGCTGTCCCGTGGCCACGTGGCTTTCGTCCATGAACAGCACGAAATCCTCGGGGAAATAGTCGATCAAGGTGTGGGGCGGCTCACCGGGATTCCGGCCGTCCAGGAAGCGCGAATAGTTCTCGATGCCCGAGCACATGCCCATCTCCTTGAGCATCTCGATGTCATAGATCGTGCGTTGGTGCAGGCGCTGCAACTCGACGATCTTGTTGGCTTCGCGCAAGTCGTTCTCCCGCGCTTCGAGCTCGTTCTTGATCTCGCGGATGGCGATCTTCAGCTTGTCTTCGGGCGTCACGTAGTGGGTCTTGGGCCAAACGGTGAGCGTTTCCAGCTTCTCGATCACGATGCCGCGCAGCGGGTCGATCTTGGACAACCGCTCGATCTCGTCGCCCCACAGCTCGATGCGGTAGCCCACATCCTCGTAGGCGGGGTAGACCTCGATGACATCGCCGCGCACCCGGAAATTGCCCGGCTCGAAGGCCGTCTGGTTGCGCTGGTACTGGATGGCCACCAGGTCCCGCAGCAGCATGGCGCGGTCCCGGGTCTGGCCCACTTCGAGGTTCACGCTGAGATTCATGTAGCTGCTGGGGTCGCCCAGGCCGTAGATGCAAGACACCGAGGCCACCACGATGGTGTCGCGCCTTTCCAGGAGATTCCGCGTGGCGCTCAGGCGCAGCTTCTCCAATTCCTCATTGATGGCGGCGTCCTTTTCAATGAAGAGGTCGCGTTCCGGCACGTAAGCCTCGGGCTGGTAGTAGTCGTAGTAACTGACGAAATACTCCACCGCGTTGTCCGGGAAGAACTGCTTGAACTCGCTGAAGAGCTGCGCGGCCAGCGTCTTGTTGGGCGCAAAGATCAGCGCAGGGCGGTTCAGGCGGGCGATGGTCGCGGCCATGGTGTAGGTCTTGCCGGAACCTGTGACCCCCAGCAGCGTCTGCCAGCGATCACCGTTCTCGATGCCGGCCACCAGCTGCGCGATGGCTTCCGGCTGGTCACCGGCGGGTTCGTAGGGGGAGTGGAGCTTGAACTCGGGCATGGATAGAAGCTACCGGAATGTAGAAAAAAACGAACAACGATGGATCAACCCCTGCGCTGCAGAGCCTGGGCGGTGCCTTGATGCCGCTAAGCCCCGGTTTCCCGCCCTCCACCGACTCACGCTTCGATTCACCCCAGCCTGGAGCGCCGAAGCCCCTACTCTAGATTCTGGGCGGGCCCCGATCATGGGCGTCCACCCATATTCGGGGACTTCATGGCCATTCTCGCCCTCCTCCTGCTTCTCGTCGGCCTCGCCATCTGGCGCGTGCGCCAAAGACTCGAACCCGGGCTCCGCTCCCAGGTGGCCGTCATCCAATATGGCGCCTTCGCCCTGGCCACGGTGCTCTTCCTGGGGTCCATGGCGCGTATCGTTCAGCCCGGCCACGCCGGGGTGGTGGTGCTCTTCGGCAAGGTGAACGAAGGCGTGCTGCCCTCGGGCCTCCACTTCGTGAATCCCTTTTCGACCGTGGAAGAGATGGAGGTGCGCACCCGCTCCTACACCATGTCCGCGGCCCATGACGAAGGTGCCAAGACCGGCGATGATTCCATCGCCGTCATCACCAGTGACGGCCTGACGGTGAAGCTGGACGCCACGGTGCTCTACGCCCTGGACCAGGCCCGCTGCCCGGAAATCTACCGGACCCTGGGGCCGGACGTGGAGGACCGCATCATCCGCCCGGAAATCCGCACCGCCATCCGGGATAGCGCCGCCACCTATTCCGCCACGGAACTCTACACATCGAAACGGACCCTCTACATCGAGCAAGTGGCCCGGGCCCTGAAGCCCACCTTCGAGAAACGGGGCATCCTGCTGGACCAGGTGCTGCTGCGCAATGTGCTGCTGCCAGACCAGATCACCAAGGCCATCAACGACAAGATCGCCGCCGACCAGGAGGCCCAGAAGATGACCTACGTGCTGCTGAAGGAGAAGCAAGAGGCCGAACGCAAGCGCATCGAGGCTGAAGGCCAGGCCAAGGCCCAGTCCATCGTGAGCCAGAGCCTCACGCCCCAGATCCTCGAATACCAACGCATTCAAGCCCTGCGGGACATCGGTGCCAAGGGCAATCTCATCATCAGCGGCAGTGGCGGAGTGACCCCGTTGATCCAGATTCCTGCGAAGAAATAGCAGGGCGGGCCGCTGCCTGCGCGGCCTCTGTCTTTCAGACCTTCCGCAACACCACGCAGGCGTTGGTCCCGCCGAAGCCGAAGTTGTTGTTCAGGGCTACGTCGCCATCAAGGGTGCCTGCGATATTTGCGGTGACATCCAGGTCACATTCGGGGTCCTGGTTCTCGACGTTGATGGTGGGGGGGATCTGGCCGGTGTGCAGGGCCAGGGCGGTGAAGATGGTCTCGATGCCGCCTGCGGCGCCCAGCAGGTGGCCGGTCATCGACTTGGTGCTGCTGACCTTCAGGCGCTTGGCATGCTCGCCGAAAACGCCCTTGATGGCCAGGCATTCCAGCTTGTCGCCGGCGGGTGTGGACGTGCCATGGGCGTTGACGTAGCCGATGTCCGAAGGCGCCATGCCCGCGTCCTTCAGCGTGGCCCGCATGACCCGCATGGGGCCGTCGCCATCCAGGCTGGGGCTCGTGATGTGGTGGGCGTCGCCGCTCATGCCGTAGCCTGCGACTTCCGCGTAGATCTTGGCGCCCCGCGCCTTGGCCAGCTCGTATTCCTCGAGCACCACGATGCCGGCGCCCTCGCCCATGACGAAGCCGTCCCGGCCCAGGTCGAAGGGGCGGCTGGCCTGCTCGGGCTCCTCGTTGCGCGTGGAGAGGGCGCGCATGGCTGCGAAGCCGCCGACACCCAGCTGGGTGACGACGCTGTCGGTGCCGCCGGCCACCATGCGGTCCGCGTAGCCGTGCATGATGAGCCGCGACGCGTCGCCGATGGCGTGGGTGCCCGTGGCGCAGGCGGTGGCCACGGCGCTGTTGGGGCCCTGCAGGCCGTGGCGGATGGACACGAAGCCCGACGCCAGGTTGATGATCAGGCTCGGGATGAAGAAGGGGCTGATGCGGCGCGGGCCCCGATAGCCGTTGGCCTCGTCCCAGATGGTGCTGAGGCCGCCGATGCCCGAGCCGATGAGCACGCCAAACATCTCGCGGTCGGCCTTGGCCATCTCCCGGTCCGCGAAGCCCGCGTCCACCATGGCCTCGTGGGTGGCGGCCATGGCGTACTGGATGAAGATGTCCATCTTCTTCTGCTCTTTGCGGTCGATGAAATCGTCGGGGTTGAAGCCCTTTACCTGCCCCGCGATCTTGCAGGCGTAGTCGGTGATGTCGAAGCGGTCGATGGTGCCGATGCCCGAGCGGCCCGCCAGCAGGTTGGCCCACGTTTCCGGCACAGTGTTGCCGCAGGGATTGAGGGTACCCATGCCCGTGATGACGACGCGGCGGCGGCTGGTCTGCATGTTCATGGCGACACCTTAACTGATGGGCTGCGGACTGTGGGCTGCGGGCCGGGGATTGTTTGACCTACAACCTATAGCCTACCGCCTGCAGCCAATTAAAAACGCCGCACGCTGGAGGGCGGTGCGGCGCTTGGATGCAATGGGAACAGGGATCAGCCCTTGTAGTGCTTCTCGATGTAGGCGATGGCGTCGCCCACGGTGCGGATCTTCTCCTGCTCGCTCTCGGGGATCTCCAGCCCGAAGGCCTCTTCGATGGCCATGATGATCTCGACGGTGTCGAGGCTGTCGGCGCCCAGGTCATCCACGAAGTTGCTGCCTTCGGAGATGGAATCCTCCGGCTTGGCGAGCTGCTCGGCGATGATCGCGATGACCTTTTTACGGATTTCAGCCATTGGGTTCTCCTGGACTTGAACTTGAGGAGGCTAACACGGCCCGGCGATGGTTCCAAGGCTGCATCCTGGGCGGGTAGTCTTTTTCCATGCCCCGCGCCCCAGTGCTCGAAGTACCCGATGGCGGTTGGCCCTTTGGCTGGGGGGCCTCGCTGAAGGAATTCGAAGTTCACTTGGCGGTGGAGCGGGGCCTTTCCTCCCATACGGTTTCGGGCTATCTCTCAGATCTCCAACAACTGGCCGCTTGGGCTGTGGAGCGGGAATGCCCTCCTGCCGACCTGGACCGGGACCGCATTTCGGCCTTTCTTGTGGCCCAGCACGCCGCCGGCAAAGCCCCCCGCAGCGTGGCGCGGCTCTCCTCGGCTCTGCGGCAGTTCCTGGTCTTTCTGCGCCTGGAAGGCACCGGCGCCGCGGGCCCCGAATCCGTGGTCCGCCCCCCCCGGCCGCCCCGCATCCTGCCCAGGACCCTTAGCGAAACCCAGGTCGAGGCCCTGCTGGCGGCCCCGGACGTGGCCACGCCGTTGGGTGTTCGGGACCGGGCCTGGATGGAATTGCTCTACGCCTCGGGCCTGCGGGTGACCGAGCTCACCACCCTGTCGGCGCTGCGGGTCCACCTCGACGAAGGCTTCCTGAAGGTCATGGGCAAGGGACGCAAGGAACGCCTGATCCCCTTCGGCGAAGGCGCCGAACACTGGATGCGTGCATGGCTGGCTTTGCGGCCCGGATTCAGGCCGCCCGGCGAGGCGCTCTTCATCGGCCGGGGCGGCGAGCCTCTTACCCGGCAGCACATCTGGCGCCTGCTCAAGGCTTACGCGGTGCACGCTGGCATCCGACGCGAAACCGTGAGCCCCCACGTGCTGCGCCATGCCTTCGCCACCCATCTGCTGGACCACGGCGCGGATCTCCGCGCCGTCCAGGCCATGCTCGGCCACGCCGACATCTCCACCACCCAGATCTACACGCATGTGCACCAGACCCGTCTGAGGGCCCTGTATGACCGCATGCACCCAAGGGGTGAGGGCTGAGACACTAGGTTCAATTGGGATGCGGCCCCGGGGCCGAGCTTTAACTCAAGGCGCGCGAAAGCCGCTGCCGACTCCCTCATGCCGCGTCCCTGCCGCACCTGTTACACAGTGTTCACACGGCGGCCCAACGGTGGTTGCGCCCGGACTTGAACCTGAGGGGGTTCAACTAGGAGCATTCCATGCGCAAATCCCTGGCCCTGGCTTTGGCCCTCATCGTCGTCGACGCGGCCTCCGCCCAGGCCGTGAAGGTGGACCCGAAGCTCACGAGCTACAAGAAGACTTCCGGCATCACCGGGAATCTGAACTCCGTGGGCTCCGACACCCTGAACAATCTCATGACCTTCTGGGTGGAGTCGTTCAACAAGCAGTATCCGAACGTGAAGATCCAGGTGGAGGGCAAGGGTTCCAGCACCGCGCCGCCGGCCCTCATCGAAGGCACCTCCCAGCTCGGCCCCATGAGCCGCGAGATGAAGGGCGAGGAAATCGACAAGTTCGAGAAGAAGTACGGCTACAAGCCCACCAAGGTGGCCGTGGCCATCGACACCCTGGCGGTCTTCGTCAACAAAAACAATCCGATCAAAGAACTGACCATGCAGGAAGTGGACGCCATGTTCTCCAAGAACCGCGCCCGGGGCTTCGCCAAGGATGCCAAGACCTGGGGTGTGGTGGGCATGAAGGGCGACTGGGCCAACCGCAGCATCTCGCTCTACGGCCGCAACAGCGCCTCCGGCACTTACGGCTATTTCAAGGAACACGCGCTCGGCAAGGGCGACTACAAGGATTCCGTGAAGGAACAGCCCGGCTCCAGCGCGGTGGTGCAGAGCGTCGCCGGCGACAAGTTCGCGGTCGGCTACTCCGGCATCGGCTACGCCACTTCGGACGTGCGCGCGGTGCCCTTGGCAGACGAGACGAAATACAACGGCCAGGCCTTCGCCGCCACCTATGAGAACGCCCTCAACGGCAAGTACCCCATGGCCCGCTTCCTCTATGTCTACATCAACAAGAATCCCAAGAAGCCCATCGACCCCCTCACCCGGGAATTCCTGAAATTCGTGCTCAGCAAGGAAGGCCAGGAGATCGTGGTGAAGGATGGCTACCTGCCGCTCACCGCCGCCATGGAAGGCGTCGAGGGGAAGAAGCTGAACTAGCTGGAACTTGAATGTCCTGGGAAGGCCGGAGTCCGCTCCGGCCTTCCCGTAAACAAGCCCCCTTCCTTCCTCCACTGGATTCCACGCGAATGAATCGTTCCGACCGACCGCGAGAGGGCCTCGACCCGAAAGTCCAGAAGCGCGCGCGTCGCATGGACCGCTTCATGGCCCTGTTCATCTCGGTGGGGGGCCTCGCTATCATCGCCACGGTGCTGGGCATGATGGTCTTCATCGGGAAGGAAGCCCTGCCTCTCTTCGGCTCCGCGAAATCCGCGATCCTCACAAGCTTTTCCGGATCCGGGTCGGACGTCCGGACGCTTTCCGTCGATGAATCCGGCAAGGCAGCCGTGTTCCTTTCCCTCCGGGAGGGGCTGAGCACCCGCCGGCTCGCGGACGGGACGCCCCTTGCGAAGGTCCCTGGAGGTCCAGCCCTGCCCTGGCTGCAGAGCACCGACATCCAGCCCAAGGGCGAGGTGCTGGTGCTTGGCAGCGACCACACGTTGGGTCTGGCCACCCTCAGCTGGCAGAAGAATGCCGGTGAGGACAATCCCGCCGCCTGGACGCTGGACCCCCACTGGCAGGGCGCCCTGGCCCTCAAGGAAGACCTCGCGGAGTTGCTGCATTTTCGGGTGGTGGAAGCCGAAGGCCTGGGGGGCGGAAACACACTCCGGTTCGTCGCCCTGGCCCCCTCCGGCCTGGTCTGGGCGGAAGCTGCCCTCGATGCCACCGCGCCCCTGGAGTTGAAAAGCATCCTCCTGCCGGACCACGGGAAGGCCACCTGCGCGGTCTTCAATCGCGACGGCCGGCAATTGTTTGTGGGCACGGAACAGGGCAAAGTGCTGAACATCCAACTCGAGGGCGGCGAAGCCGCGGCCACCGCGGAGTTCGGCGAGCCCATCACCGCCCTGGGCCTCGGGCTTGGCGAGAACGCCCTCTTGGTAGGGGGCGCCCACGGCAAGCTCGCCGCCTACCAGATGGCCCGGGTGGGCGAGGGGTTCACGCTGCAAACATTGCACGCCTTCGCTCCAATGAAGGGCGCGGTACGGGGGTTCGCGCACGGGCTGCGGGACAAACGGTTCCTGGCCTGGTCGCAGGACCAGGTGGTGGTGGACCACCTCACCACCGAAGGGCGGCTCTTTTCCTATTCTCAAGGGGCTCAGACCGCGGGGCTCTCACCCCGGGGCGATGTGATCTTCGCGTGCGACCCGAAGAGCGCCTGCCGCGTGTGGAGCCTGAACGCCCCCCATGCGGACGTGAACGCCCGGAACCTCTTCGGCAAGATCCACTATGAAGGCTACTCGAAGCCCGACTACGTCTGGCAGAGCACCGGCGGCACCGATGACTTCGAGCCGAAGTACAGCCTGATCCCCCTGCTCTTCGGCACGCTCAAGGGCACGCTCTACGCCATGCTCTTTGCGGTGCCCCTCGCGGTCTTCGCGGCCCTGTACACCAGCCAGTTCGCCACCGTCCGCCTGCGGAACACCGTGAAGCCCCTGGTGG
>JANXPB010000064.1 GCA_025357545.1 Holophagaceae bacterium | reverse complement strand
CCCGATACTTTCGCTTAGCAGGCGAACCCATTCGGCCACTCTGGCAACTCTCCTGGACCTTTAACCTTACCCATTGAAGCTAGGGGCGGCAAGGACTGTTGCAGGATGGGGGTCAGGGCCTTCAAGATGGAACCAAGGGTGGGATGGCCGAGCGGTTTAAGGCACCGGTCTTGAAAACCGACGACGGGCAACCGTCCGCGAGTTCGAATCTCGCTCCCACCGCCAACAAAGCCGGGTGCAGCCCGCTCCAAATCGTGGGAGCGGGATTCGAACGGCCAGAGCGGCCCGGTAGCGGTTGGCGGAGGGCGCGGGGGCGTCTGCAGCCGGTCCGGCGCAGCCGGAACCGCGGGGCCAGCCGATCAGGTGGGATGCGGTGCGCCGAGCGCAGTGAAGCGCCGAGTCCCCAGGGGGATCCTGGTCACTCGGCGTGGAGCTTGCCGCTTAAGGACTGGGCGTACTCGGCCAATCGAGCCATGTGGCGAGTGATGCGCTGGGACGGCAGGCTGAGGTGGGTGGCCAGGCCGCGCCGTACGGATTGGGTCGTATTGCCCCCGGAGCTATGCAGGGTCTTGAAATGGTGGAAGGTGGCATCTCCGGCTTGGAGTGGCACACGCACGGCCGTACTGGAATCGATGCCCTCAGCGATCAAGTGATTGCGGGCCATCTCCGGGTTCGCTTCGTAGTGGTGGTCGAGCGCCGCCTTCGCGTGGGGCAGGATGCCGCCCAGGTGGCTTCCGGGTAGGAATTCCATGCAACCATGGGCCACCGTGACTTCGGAGAGGGCCAGCCAGCAAGTGACGCCGCTCCCAACCTCCCCCCAATAGGCCGCGTCCTGGTGCCAGGGCACCTCCACCCCGCAGTGCGGCGGTTTCATGAAAATCTGATCGAACAGAAATTCGATTTCTGCGCCCAGGAGCTCCCGGGCGATCGCCAGAGCCCGCCGCCGGTAGGCGTGGTCCTGCCAGTGTTCCAGCACCAGCGAGGGGAAGGGAATTTGGCGCATCCCCAGATTCCCGCTCGCTCCGTCCCGGCCATTCCAGGTGGCATGGCGGATCTGGCCGGAAGCGAGCCCGTCGTAGTCAGCGGCCAGCTCCTTTGCCTCCACGGGGGTGATTAATTGTTTGACCACCAGGAAGCCATCGCGGGCGAAGGCCTGTCTTTGGGCATCGGAGAGCATCATCAATCCACCATATCGGGCCAGGCTTTGGCGCGCTACCCGGTTCCAGTCTAAGCCGTGGCGTAGTGAAAATAAGTGCAGCCTCCTGGCCGTCGGCCAGCAAAACCGCAGGCCATGCTGTCGCGAGTCCCCACCCTGAGCCACAATCAGCCATGGCCGATGAGAATCCCCAACGAGCGCGGCGGGTGCGCTACAAGGGCACCCACCCCCGCCGCTTCCAGGACAAGTACAAGGAATTGAATGCCGATGTGCAGGGCCTCGAGGTGCAGAAGGTCCGGGCCCGGGGGCACACGCCGGCGGGCACCCATCGCCCCATCTGTGTGGGCGAGATTCTGGAGATCCTGGCTCCCCAGCCCGGGGAGACGGGCCTGGATGCCACCCTGGGCTTCGGCGGCCACGCCTCGGAAATCCTGCCGCGCCTGCGGCCCGGGGGCCGTCTTTTCGCCCTGGACGTGGATCCCATCGAGTTGCCCCGCACCGCGGCCCGGCTGCGGGCCGCGGGCTTCGGCGAAGACCTGTTGCTGGTGCGCCGCATGAATTTCGCAGGGCTGCCGCACCTGCGGCCCGAGATCGGCGCGGGCTTCGATTTCGTGCTGGCGGATCTGGGCGTCTCCTCCATGCAGATCGACAACCCTGCCCGGGGCTTCACCTATAAAGCCGAAGGGCCGCTGGACCTGCGCCTCAATCCCCAGCGGGGGCGGCCCGCCTCGGCGCTACTGCAGAGCCTCGGTCCAGTGGAACTGGCTGAACTACTCGATGAAAATTCTGACGAGCCCCTCGCCACAGGACTGGCCCGCGCCATCCTGCAGGAAGGTCAGGAGCGGCCCATCCTCACCACCACCCACCTGGCCAACCTGGTGCGTCGCGTGGCGCAGGCGGAATATCCCCCGGACAGCCTTGAAGAGGACACCCGCGCGACGCTGCAACGCACGTTTCAGGCCCTGCGCATCGCCGTGAACGACGAGTTCAAGGTGCTGGACCAGTTTCTCGCCTGCCTGCCCGACTGCCTCAAGCCCGGGGCCCGTGTGGCCATCCTGGCCTTCCATTCCGGCGAGGACCGCCGGGTGAAGAAAGCCTTCCAGCGGGGCCATCGCGACGGGACCTACGCCCAAGTGGCCCAGGCACCCATCCGGGCCTCCTTCGAAGAGCGCCGCGACAACCCCCGGTCCAGCTCCGCCAAATTGCGGTGGGCCGTGAAGGGCCCCTGACGGGGGATGGAACTTAGCAGGTCCTTTGCAACCTCCCATCCCTCACGTTTTAGTCCCTGGCGTTTCCAGGCGGACTAACGGAAACTGGGCTATGGCCGACGGCGCGGTTCCCCAGGACCTTGGCCTCCGGGAGGGGGCGGGCACCCCTGCGGAGGACTTCAGGGACGTGAGCGTGGCCTGCGGACCGGATTCCTGCCTGACCCTGGACGGAGCCTATTCCCAGGTGAAGGCGGCCTTTCTCATGCACCATCCGGACGGCGACCTGGTCCTGCTGGACAAGGCGTTCATCGTGGGGCGCGAGAGCCATCAAGCCCAGCTTCGTAAGAGCGGGGAGCCTTACTTCTTCCATCCCCTCGCTGTCTCCTTGAGCCTGGCGGAATGGCGCCTGGACGCGGTTTCCGTGGCCTGCGGCATGCTGCACGACACGGTGGAGGACACCCTGATGACCCAGGAGGCCGTGCGGGGGGAATTCGGTGAGGAGGTGGCGGAGATCGTGGACGGCCTCACCAAGATGAGCAAGCTGGACTTCACGGACCGCCACCTGCTGAACGCCGAAAACGTCCGGAAGCTGCTTGTGGCCATGGGCAAGGACGTGCGGGTGCTTTTAGTGAAGCTGGCGGACCGGTTGCACAACATGCAGACTCTGTCGGCCATGCGGGAGGAGAAGCGCCGCCGCATCGCCCGGGAGACCATGGAGCTCTACGCCCCCCTGGCGAACCGCCTCGGCATGTGGAATGTCCGCAGCCAACTGGAGGACCTGGCCTTCGCCAATCTCGAACCCGAGCGGTTCGCGGAATTGCAGGCCGCTGTAGAGGTCAAGCGTGCCAAGAGCGCCGCCCTCATCACGGAGATCCAGGCCACGCTGGACGCGGCGCTCAAGGACCAGGGCATCGCCGCGAAGGTGTACGGCCGCTCCAAGCACCTGTTCGGCATCTGGAAGAAAATGGGTGCCCAGGAAAAGGGCCTGGAAGACATCCACGACTGGCTGGCCTATCGCATCATCTGCCCTGACCGGGCCAGCTGCTACACGGCCATGGGCCTCGTCCACGCCCTCTATAAGCCAATTCCCGGGCGCTTCAAGGACTACATCAGCCTGCCGAAGGACAACGGCTACCAGAGCATCCACACCTCGGTGCTGATGCCTTCGGGGGATGCCTTCGAAGTGCAGATCCGCACCTCCGAGATGCACGAGCATGCCGAGGCGGGCATCGCCTCCCATTGGACCTACAAGGAAGGCCGCATCGCCAACCGCCTGGAGATCAACCAGGTGGCCTTCCTGCGCCGCATGGTGGAACTGCACCAGGATTCCAGCGACAGCCGCGAGCTGGTGGCCAGCCTCAAGGGCGAGTTGAGCTTCCGGCGCATCCAGGTCTTCACCCCCAAGGGCGACGTCAAAAGCCTGCCCGAAGGCGCCACGCCCATCGATTTCGCCTATGCCATCCACACGGAGGTCGGCCACCGTTGCGTCGGCGCCAAGATCAATGGGCGCATGGTGCCGTTGAAGCACCTCCTCCAGAACGGCGACCGGGTGGAAGTGCTCACCCGGCCCGACCACAAGCCTTCCCGGGACTGGCTGGCCATCGTCAAGAGCGCCGGCGCCAAGAGCCGCATCCAGGCCTTCATCCGGGAGGAGGAGCGGAACCACGCCATCCAGATGGGCAAGGACCGGCTCGATCGCGAGGCCCGCGCCGCGGGCATCCATCTGGACTCGCCCGAGGTCAAGACCGCCCTGGACAAGCGGCTGGAGGAGCTGAAGCAACCGGGCTGGGACGCTTTCTTCGCGGCGGTGGGCTTCGGCCGGTTGACGGTCCACCGGCTGTTGGAGCCGCTGCTCCCCGAACCCCAGCGGGTGCGGGTGCCCAAGCCCGACAAGTTGGGCCTGGAGGAGGTCCTGGTGGACGACACCCTGGGTGTCCTGTACCACCTGGCCCATTGCTGCAAGCCCATCTGGGGCGACGAGATCATCGGCTATGTGACCCGGGGCCGGGGCGTGGCCATCCACCGCGCCGACTGTCCCCAGTTGCAATCCTCCACGCTCCATCCCGAACGCCGGGTGAACGTGGGTTGGGGCAAACAGGGGCAATCCCATTTCGATACGGAGATCGTCCTCATCACCGAGGACCGGCCCGGCATGGTGGCGGCCATCAGCGAGGCCATCCAGCGCTCCAACATCAATATCCAGCGGTTCCAAGGCAGCGCGACGGAGATCGGCGGCGGCATCTTCCACATCGCGCTGCGCGTGAAGGATCGCGTGCACATGGTGGAGCTCATGTCCAATCTGCGGCGGGTGAAGGGCGTACACACGGTGGAGCGGGTCCGGGGGAGCGTGTTTGGCAAGGTCATCTGAACCCTCGGCCCAGCGCGGTGTTTGGACGGCACCCGACACCGCCCTCGGCATCCCTTGGCCGCGCATCGAGCGGAGCTTGGTGCTGCCCCAATCCTGGCCGGACCCCCACAAGATCAGCTCGCGCATCCCCGAAAGCCGCCGCCGGGCGGCCGTGGCCCTGGTGCTGTGGGGGGACGAGGCCGGCGCGCAGAAAATCCTGTTGGTGCAGCGCGGTTTCAGCGCCCCCCAGCATCCGGGTGAATTGGCGTTTCCGGGTGGCATGGCCGAGGCCGGCGATCGCGATCTGCGGTGGACCGCCCGGCGGGAACTGTTCGAGGAACTGGGCATCCGGGACCATCTGTGGGAGGTCGGCTGCTTTCCGGATGGCGTGGCGAAGGCCCAGACCCGGTTTACGCCGGTGCTGTTCCGCTGGGATGCGCCGGAGCCGCGCTGGGAGCGGGGCCACGAGATCCATGACGCCCTCTGGTTACCCCTGGTCCCCCTGCTGGAGGCGCCTTGGACCACCGAGATCCTGGACCGCCAAGGTCTCGCGTTGGAGGTGCCGCGGCTGGAACTGCCGCAGGCGCCGCTGTGGGGCGCCACCGCTTTCGTTCTGAAGGCCTGGCTGGATGTGGTGAAGGAGTGTGTCGATGCATGAGACTAGAGGCCCCCGTCCACCCGCGGGACACCGCAGGGCCGCCGCTGCCTGCCCAGGAACTGCCTCCCGGTTCCGCTAGTCTAGGCACAGGTTCCCATGATCAAGCACCTGCTCGAAGACCGCATGCTCTACCTCGCCTTCCGGCGGGGTTGGGTGAGCTTGGGCGAGGGGGACGGCGCCCTCCGCCACGAGTTGGAGTGGAAGCCCGGCGAGGCCCTGGCCCGGCTGGTGCAAGAGCAGAGGCTGGACCCTGCCCAGATGAAATCCCTGGAGGCAGACGCCCGGCAGGAACTGCGTCTTTGGCAGGACATGACCCACGACGAATTGCCTCGCCAATCCCCGCCGCCGACGGCTTCGCCCGAGGTTTTGTCCCCCAGTCAATCCGGCGAGCACCGGCTCTGGGCCAGGCTCTCGGGCGTTTCCGAAGGCGAGCCCTGGGGCCCTTACCGCCTATTGAACATTCTCGGTGAAGGTGGCATGGGACGGGTCTACAAGGCCCTGGATTCGGTGCTCGCGCGGCCCGTGGCGCTGAAGATCCTCCAACGCACCGGCGGTCAGAATCTGGACCGCTTCTTCAACGAGGCCCGGGCCCAGGCCCGGGTGGAGCATCCGCATGTGGCCAAGGTCTACGCAGTGGGCGAAGCCGAAGGACTGCCCTTCATAGCCATGCAGTACGTCGAGGGCACCACGTTGAAGGAGGCCACAGGAAAATTGGGCCTGGACGAAAAACTGCAACTCCTGGTGCAGGTGTGCGAAGGCGTCCATGCGGCCCACCGCTTGGGCATCATCCACCGGGACCTCAAGCCCGGCAACGTCATGATCGAGAAGACGTCCGATGGCGCCTGGCATGCGGTGGTGCTGGATTTCGGCCTGGCCTGGATGCCCGAGGCCACCGCGCTCACACAAGCGGGCCAGACCGTCGGCACGCCCCAGTACATGAGCCCCGAACAGGCCCGCGGGCAGCCGCTGGACCGCCGTTCCGACGTGTACGCGCTGGGGGTCACCGCTTATGAATTCATCTGCGGGCGGGCGCCCTTCGAGGGGGACCAGGCCTTGGACATTCTCCGCAAGGCCACGGAAACCGAGCCGCCGGCGCCGCGCAGCCTGGTGCCGAGCCTGCCGAAGGATGTGGAGACGATCATCCTCAAGGCTCTGGAGAAGAACCCGGCCCAACGCTACGACTCCGCCAAGGCCATGGCCGAGGACCTGGGCCGCTACCTGGATGGCGAGCCTATTAGCGCACAGCCGCTCTCCCGCGCGGGCCGGGCGAAGAAATGGGTGCGGCGCCATCGGGTGCTGGCGAGCGTGGTGGGCGCCTCCCTGGCCACGCTGCTGATTGTGGGCGGATTCAGCGCTGCGGCGCTGGTGCGGAGCAAGGCGCAGGCCCGCGCCGCGCAGCGCTTTTCCCGGGAGTCCGAACGGTTGGAATCCCTGTTGGCCCGAGTCTACGCACTGCCTGCCCACAACGTTCAACCGGTGGAGGACGAAGTGCGGCGGGACCTCACCCGGCTCGAACAGGAGGTCGCCAGCCTGGGCCGGGAGGCGGAAGGCCCCGGGCGGTTGGCTCTGGGCCGGGCGCACCTCGCGTTGGGGGACCTGGATGAAGCCCATGCGGAACTGGGCCGGGCCTGGGAGTCCGGGTACCGCACGCTTGAGGTGGCGGAAGCCCTGGGATCGGCCAAAGCGGGCCTCTACCGGGCCTCCATGGGCTCGGTCACGGGCCAGGACCGGGAGGACCGGCGGCGGGAACTGGAGGACAGTCTGCGGCTCCCGGCGCTCGAATTGCTACGCCGCGCCACGGTCGAGGGCCCCGGCCGGCCCAGTCTAGCCGCGGCGGAGATGGCCCTCACCGACGGGCGCTACATGGAGGCCCTGAAACTCTCCCGGCGGGCCCGCGAAGCCCAACCTTGGCTTTACCAGTCGCATTTGCTGGATGCTGAAGTAAAATTCACCCAGGCCGCCGGGCCCATGGCCGCGCGAAATTTCACTGAGGCCGCGCGCCTGGTGCAGGAGGCGGAAACCCACATCGTCTTGGCTAAGGAAGTGGGCCGCAGCGCTCCGGCCGCTTACGAGATGGAGGCCCTTCGCCGCGCTGAAGTGATCCACCTGCGCATGGTCACTGCCAGTTGCGAGCCCGGCGACTTCGATTGGGCCAAGGCGGGCTGCGACGAGACTCTGGCCATCCGTCCCCGCAGTTGGAAAGCCTACGGGAGCTTGGCCTCCATCCATCTCTATTGGGCGGGCCAACTGGAGGGTTGGCACCAGGATTCCATGCCCAACTCGGCGGCGGGTATCCGCGCGGCGGACCAGGCCCTTGACCTGAATCCCAGGTCCAACGAGGTGCTCAGCACGCTGGCCTACCTCTGGTGGCGACAGGCCCATCTGCAGGGTGTGGCGGGTCTGGATCCCCGGCCTTCCCTGCGCCGGGCGGTGGAAGCCCTGGAAAGGGCCCTCCAGCACCCGGAACAGGCGGCCACGCTGCATCAGCGCATGGGTAACTGCTTTACCACCCAGGCCCTGTTCGAGCTGCAGAATGGAGAGAATCCCGACGAGGCCGTGAAGCAGGCGGAACGCCAATTCGTGGAGAGTGTGCGCTTGAAGCCTACCGGCCAAGCCCTCTCGGACCACGTCTGGGTGCTCGGTGTGCGCGCCCAGTCGCAACGGCTCCGGGGCCAGGATCCGGCGGTCACCCTGAGGGCAGCGTCGGAACTCTTTGCCGCGTCGGTGAAGCTCACGCCAGATTATTTTTTCGCCCGCACGAACCTCGCGGACATCGTTGTGTTGCATGCGGAATATCTGGAACAGCAGGGCCAGGATCCTGGCGCTGAACTCAGTCGCGTGGATGCTCTTTGCCAGGCTGCCCTGAAGGAGAAGCCGGGTCTTGTCTACGCTCTGCCGGATTTGGGGCAGGCTGCACTATTGCGGGCCCGTTGGAAGGCGCACCAGAAGCTGGACGCAGGGGCAGATCTGGCCCAGGCGCGCCATTACTTCGAGGCTGGACTCAAGGAGAAGCCGGACCAGCCTTGGCCCCATCGAGGGTTGCTGGCCTGCCGCCTGGAATCCCTCAGGGGCCGCCCAGTTTGGGAAGCCTCGGCCTTCCAGCGTCTGGCTGGTGATGCAGAGCGATTGGCCAGGAACCACCCAAGGGACGCCGAAACCCAATTGTTGCTGGCCCAGATCCGGGTCTTCGGAGCCATGCACCCTGGCGCGCCGAGGGAAGCCCTGGTATCCCTGGCGGAGGCCCACCTGCGGAAGGTCCGGGCCACCCACACCCACCTGCAAGTTCGGCTGGATCGCATGGCTGCGGAGCTAGCATCTTTGAAGGAGGACCATCATGGCGGTTGAAACATTCAGGGCAAGCCGGTTCACCAAGGGGAACTTCCTGTTTCCCACGGTCATTGAAATCACAAACACCGCCGTGGTGCGGCGGGTGCGCCGGTGGTTCACGGTGAACGAGATGAGCATCCACTTCCAGCGCGTGGCCTCGGTGCGCATCGAGACGGGAATGATGTGGAGCGACATCCTCATCGAAAGCACCGGCGGTAGCGATCCCATCGCGAGCCATGGACACTACAAATCCGACGCGAAGCGTATTCAAGAGCTCATCGAAGCCGCCCAGAGTTCCCAGGGCAGCCTGGCCAACGAAAGCCCCGGCGAAGGGCCTACCAAAGCCTGCCCCTTCTGCGCGGAGACCATCAAGGCGGCTGCGAAAGTCTGCCGCTTCTGCAACAGGGAGCTGGCATGAAACGCATGCTCGCACTGCTGTCCATTCCCGGGGTTCTGGCGGCCCAAGCCGCGCCGGATGTGCTGAAGGCCCTCAACGAAACCTTTAGGACCTGGTATGCGCAGGAGAAGGCCCGCCGCCTGGAGAACCCCGGCGCCGTGGTGATGATGAAGGGGGATGCGCTGGTCTTCCTTCGGCGGGGAGAGCGCAAGGAATTGCCGTTCCTCCCAACGAGATACCACCATCTCAAAGCGGTGTCCCATATCCCGCTGGCCTTGGATGTGAAGCTCGGCCCGCGGATCGGGAAACCCTTGTCCCCGGAGGACCGCGCAGCGCTGGCGGGGTACCAGGCAACCCTGCATCAGGCCATGGGTGAGCTGGGCATGACGGCCGATCCGTCGCCCGCCCAGGCCCGCGCCCAGCGCATCGCCGCGGCCTCCTGGCTGCTCCTGCAATCCACCCTTGAAAAGGGGCTGGTCTCGGAACCGGCGCTGCGGGCCTATCTGCGGCTCATGGTCCCACTGGTGCTGGCGGAAGCGCGGGAGGCCGCGGCGGTGGAACTATCGGCCCTGGATGCAGCCATGCAGGCTTGGCGGAAAGAGCTTGAACCGGGCGAATGGAGCAGTTTCCATGTCGTGGTCATGGGCGCGCACATGGCCCGGGAGCAAGAGATCGCCCTGCAATATTTCCTGCGGCGCACTGGCGAAAAACGCGAGGGCACTCGAGTGGTCTTCCTGGAGGGACAGTGGGATGAGGCCAAGGCCTTGGACCTCCTAGCCACCCATCTGGTGGATGGAGACGTGGGCCGAGATTTCTTCGGCGACCCCATGCGCATGCACCGGGACCTGCTGTCGGATGCGGCGAGGGGATGGTTGGCAGCCCATCCCGTGAAGCGTTGATGAAGATGTTGGACGGCCATGTCTGATCTGGAATCCCTGCGCAGTCTTCAGCAGCAGCCTATGCCCGGCGAATTCTCCGCCGCGGCCCTGTCTGCCTCGGGAATCCAGCTCACCACCAGCGGCGGCTGCCCGGCCTGCGGGAGGCCCCTGCTGGGTTTGACCCACGGCGGATGCACCTTCTGCGAAGCCCGCGGCCCCTGGTTCGAGGCCCTGCCAGCCGTGGCTGCACGGCTGGATGCGATGGCCCTTGGTTGGACGCTGGAACGTTTGAAACGGTGGGCCGAACCCCGTCCGGCCCAATTGGCCTGGGCCTACCGGAGGAAGCGCTGGGAGGCCCTGGTCACCTGGGTCGACGAAGATTTCCGGGGCGCCCTGGCCCGATTGGAAATGAACCGCCGGGACCGGGGACGGATGTTGCAAATCGAAGCAGTGGAGGTCAGTGACCTGCGCCTCGAAGCCATCCACGACTACGACCCCTGGCTGACGCTGCGCGTGGCGGGTCAGCGGATTGCATACTTGATGAATGACCAGGGCGAAGCCTTCGAGGGTGCCATCGAGCCGGCGCCCTTTCTGGAATTCTGGAGGCTGAGGCCCACGGGCGCGTTCGAAAAGCCCTCGGAAATGGTCTGCACCTCCTGCGGAGCCCCCATTGCTTTCGAGGCCGAGCGGTGCGGGTCCTGCGGGGGCGTGGCTCCTCGCAAAGCGGGCCCCTGGCTGCTGGAGGGCATCCTCACCCCCCGGTCACGGGACGCGCACGCGGAACTGGGTGGGCCCCTGGCTTGGGCCGGAGAGGGGAAAATACCCTACCTGCCCGCGAAACTTTGAGTCGGCGGACTGGAGTGGCGGTTCAAGGCAGTCCGAGGGCGGCCTTGAAGGCTTCAGGATCATCGACGGCGATGCGGACGATGGATTTCGGCTTGCCGGGCCCCAGCAGGCCCATGGGCGCGATGGGTCCGCTCAGTTGCAGATCCAGCAACGGCGGGCCCGGGGCCTGGAGCTGGGCGACCTTGCGGTTGTGGGCGAGGCGGGCCCAGTCGTCCTTGAAAACTGGCGGTGGTGCAAGGTCCACGATCTGGTCCTTCCGCAATTCCATACGGCCCAGGAAACCATGGTTCAGGACCACTCGGTCGCCTTCAATCCGGTGGGGCCGTGCTCGGAATGAGGCCCAGAGCCCCGTGAACCAGAGGATGGCGTAGGCATCGCTGAGATGGATGAACCAGCGCAGCTTGGGCCAGTCCACGAGGAGGAATTCCAGCGCCACCAGGTCGGCGAGGAGCAGCACCGGCAGGGCCGGCAGCAGAGCGCCCAGGACGCAGCGTTGCGTGTAGCTGTGGCCGACCGGGTCGGGGCGCCGATGCCCTCCAAGGATGAAGCGGAGGGCACCCCCGGCCATAACCAGTTCCATGGCCACCAGCCGCGCGGCCCTGGGCGGGAGGAAGGCGGCCACCGGTATCGCGAGCCCGTCTTCGGGCAGCTGGGCTGAATCGTGCGCGCGCCGCCACCAGATCCGCAGCGCGAAGCCCAAGAACGCAAGTTCCAGGAGTGCCGCCGTGAGCAGGCGGAGCTGCTGCCACCCGGGTGCTGCGGCACCGTTCCAGGCGAGGCCCACACCTTCCAACCAGATCACCGAGGGGATGAGCAGCCGGGTCCAAGGGAGTTCCCGGGCCGCGGATTGGAAGGCCATCATCAGCACCCGGAGGCCCAGGCA
>JANXPB010000061.1 GCA_025357545.1 Holophagaceae bacterium | reverse complement strand
GGTTCTTGGTCGGATCTCCGAACAGCGGGTCGGACCGGTTGAGGACCTTGTTGCCGGTGACCCGCCAGTTCTGGCCGCCGTCGTTCGACCGAAAGACACGGTAGATCGTGTCGTTGATGACGTTGCCCTTGGCGTCGCGGTACAGGGTGCCGGCCAGGGCGTACATCACCGAGCGGTCCTGGCGACAGCTGTCGATCGAGGTGCGCAACATCATCGCCGGGTTCACGTTGCCGAAGATCGACGAGCGGCTGAACAGCAGATCGGCACCGCTCCACGAGCCGTAGAACAACCCGAAGTGGTTGAAGTTGTCCGACCCCCACGCAGCGACCACGACCGTTCCCTCAGGGCCTTCGGTCATCCCGCTGTACGCGCCGGCCGGCATGATCGGCGCCCGCCGGAACACGTACGAACCGCCCGGCGGCGGGATGTCCGCCCACAAGATCCCGTTGCCGCACGCCAGCACCAGCTTGCGACGCTCGGCGATGACCGCGATGTCGATGACCCCGCTCGCGCCCAGATCCTTGCCGTCGGTATCGACGATCGGGATCTGGCGCCAGTTGAACAACGGGGCGAACTCGCGGGTGTCGGTCTCGTACAAGCCATCGCCACCGGCAAACACGTGACGGGTTCCATGCACACCGTGTGCCAGCGAGTTGAGGTTCGGCAGAACCCACCGATCACTCAGGGGGAACGCGATCCCGCCCGTCAGGTTCACCAGCCACACCCCCGACGTCTGCGACGCGACTAGGACCACGGGAAACGGCGTCTCGTCCAACCGAAGCACATCGTTCAGATGTCCAGCGTTGAATGCTCCATCAGTGGTGCTCTTGTAGGAGTAGGTGGTGTTGGGTGGAATGAAGAGGGTATGGTCGATGGATTCCAGCAACTGGGTCCAATTGGCATTCCAGCGCTCGATGCGGATCAAGACCGGCGAATTCACCGATACCAACGGCGCGGAAATATGGAGTTCCGTCAATACGATCGCGTTCCCGGCGGGCGCCGTGTGGGCGTTCCAGCTCCAATCTGAATTGGTGGCGGACATGGAGCTCCAGGTGCCCTCGCTGGCGTTCTGGACGTCCATGCCATTGTGGAAGAAATTCATGGAGAGGAGATGTTTGGCTGGGACGCCCATGTGGGTCTGGGCCTGAGCCGCGGCGGGAGTAAGAAGGGCAGCCACGCCAATGAAGGCTGGCAGGTGAAGGCGGTGCGTCATCTGGAATTCTCCAAAATCAAAGCGATGCGGTTGGAAGGAAACTCACTCAGCCACGTAGTAGCCGTGGAGGATGAGCGAGTAACTGGGGGCGGTCGTCACGTTGATTCCGTACCCATAGCGGAACAGGGGCGCGAGCGTGTACCCCGCGGGGATGCGCGTGCCGGAGGTGAGATTCACCTGCGACCAGGCTCCGTAGCTCGGGATGTATCCAAAGGGCAGCGTGATGGCCGCGCCTTGGCCGTTGAAAGAGGGAGCGGGGGCGGAGATGGCCACTTGCAGGGAGGACCCGTAATAGGACAGCGAAGCCGCGGGGTAGCTCAATAGATTCAGCTCCGCATCCGTGACCACGAATGAAAAACCGGCAGGAACCTGGTAGGGCGCCGCCGAGTAGAAGGTCTGGTTTCCCCCGACGATGACGTCCCATCCTGGGTTGAAGCTGGAATAGGACATCCACACCATCTGCTTGGCGGGGACATTCAGATGCGTGGTTCCTTGCGCGGCGGAGGGGATGGCTGCCATAGGCAGGGCCAGCAGCAACCTCAAGGCGATGGACTTGAACATGGATTCTCCCTGGAGGCGATGCCAGCGGCATCGCATGGCTTCGCGATGGACGCTCAGAAAGTGGTGAGGTAGCCCCAGCCCTGGACAGTGATGCTGTCCCAAGTGGCGGCGGCGAAAGGACCGTTAGTGGGTATCACTGTGACTTTGGGTTTAAGTGTGCCGGCCGCCACCAGGCCCACATCAGACCGAAAGCGGAAACTGAATTCGTAGGTCCCGGCCGGGACTGTGAATGTGTCCGTCAGGTTACCGTAGGACCATTGGTTTGATGCATCCGACTGGCTGAGCATCATGGATACCAGGTATGGATAGGCGCTCGTCCCGTAATCGGTCACGACCGACACTTCTCTGATGATGAGAGCTTGGCCTACAGGCACGGAGTAACCGACCACGGATCCGTCCGCGCGCAGCAACTGCATTCCGGATCTCTGGCCATAGCCATCTCCCGCGGCCTTGTAGAAGGTTATGGAGACGATCTGCTTGGCCGGGACATTGAGGTGGGTTGTACCTTGGGCCAAGACCGGAGCTGCCGCCAATGGCAGGGAAAGCATGGCACGGAGGAGGATTGGTTTGAGCATCGAGCCTCCTGGGAATGGAAACCCCAGTCTACTTTCTGCCGGCCTTGGCCGATGGTACCGGTTTGGACATTTGCCCTAGACCAGTTCTCTCAGCTTCCGCCGAGAGCCATCTCCTCGAGCAGGATCGAAAGCCCCGCGCTGCTGCCATACCAGCGGAGATCGCCGCCCAGCGCCACGATGCGCGTGAGGAAATCGCGTAGATTGCCGGCGAAGGTGATCTTGTCCACCGCCTCGCAGAGGAGGCCATCGCGGACGCGGATGCCGGAAGCGCCTACGCTCAGGTCGCCACTGACGGGATCGACCGTGTGCAAGCCCATGAGCTCCGTGATGAGCACGCCGTTGCCTGCCATGCGGAGCAGTTCGGCGGCGGAGGTGGCGCCAGCCTTTGGAAACAGGTTGAACAGGGTGACGCCCGGGTTGCCCCCGAGGCCCCGGCTGGCGCTTCCCGTGGCGGCTTCGCCCATTTCGGCGGCGGTCTTCAAAGTGTGGAGGTAGGTTTTCAACACGCCATCCTCCACCAGGACGTTCCTTCGTGTGGAGAGGCCTTCGCCATCCCAAGGCTCGCTGCCAAGGGCATTCGGCAAGCGCCCATCATCGATCAAAGTGAGCAGCGGCGAGGCGATGAGCTCGCCCTTCTTGCCCGCGAACAGGCTGCGCTGCTTGAGCACCGATTCCGCCGAAAGCATGCCGGCGATGAGGCCGAAAAGCTCAACGGCCACCTCGGGATGCAGCACCACCGGGTATCTGCCGGATTGGAGGGCCTTGGGATTGAGCTTTTGTTCGCCTTTGCGTGCAGCCTCGGCCCCGATTGCCTCCAGATCAAAACTATCGGGATGGCGACCCATGTCCCAATGCCAGGATGCCTGCCGGTCCGCGCCTTCGGCTACGGCCAGTTCGATGCTCGCGGAGCAACTGGAGGCCACGTCGAAGGCCCGCACCCCCCTTTGAGTCAGCAGCAGCGAGGCGCCTTCGCCGTCCGTCCAGGTGGCTCCGCGCACTGCAGCCACCTTCGGCGAAGCATTGCGGGCGGCGGTCTCCAGCGAATGGGCCCGGGCAATGCGGGCCGCAGCGCTCAGGGCCGCACCGCGGGGATCGAAACGGCTGGGCAGATCGTCCTGGCCCTCCGGCTCCGCTTGGCGGATCCATGCATCCTCATCCCCGAGCTCGGACAGCTCCCAGGCTTGGGCAAATAGATTCTTGAAGTCGGGACGGGATAAATCGGTGCTGGTGGCCGATCCGACCTTGAGGCCCTTGGGGCCTTCGCGCAGCACCCGCACGCCGATGCCGCCGCGCTTGGAGACGCTCAGGTCCTCCAGTTCGCCGTTCTGCACCTTCGCCTTGCGGGAGCGCGATACGGAAACGAAGGCTTCAGCGCCTGCGGCGCCCAGCTTTTGCGCATGCTGGATGCCTTCCTGCAACCGGGTTTCGAGGGCTTCTGGAATGAACGTGCGGAGCATCAAAGACCTTTATGAAATCGCCGCTGGAATATTGGATATGCGCATCGGCCTGTGGATTCAAATCACGCTGGGCAGTGGTTCCGCGGTGCCGCCGACCACCAGGGCGGGGCAGAGGATGGTCGGCAGCGCGTCGCTCACGGGTACGCCCTGTCCGTCCTTGCCACAGGTGCCGATGTCGAAGTGGTGCAGGTCGGAACCGATGCGGGTCAGCGAGGCCAGCACTTCGGGGCCGCACCCGGAGAGGGTGGCATTTTTGACGGGGTACATCGCCACTCCCTTTTCCACCCAGTAGCCTTCGGTGACCTGGAATACGAAGTTGCCCGTGACCGTATCCACCTGGCCGCCGCCCATGTGCTTCACCAGCAGGCCCCGGTCGAGGTCCTTCAGGATGGCCTCGGGCGACTCGTTTCCGGGTGCCAGGAAGGTGTTCCGCATCCGGGGGATGGGAATGTGGCGGTAGCTCTCGCGGCGGCCGTTCCCCGTGGTGGCAGTGTCCATGCGCTTCGCAGTCTTGCGGGAGTGGAGGTAGTTTTTCAGGATGCCATTCTCGATGAGCACCACGCGGCTGACGGGGTTGCCTTCGTCATCGATGCTCTGGCTGCCGCGCTTGAAGGGCAGGGTGCCGTCGTCGATGATCGTGACGCCGTCCCCCGCCACTTTCTGCCCCAGCTTGCCCGCAAAGGCGGACATGCCGGACAAGGCGAGGTCCGCTTCCAGACCGTGGCCGCAGGCTTCGTGAATCATGGTGCCCCCCGCCGACGAGCTGAGCACCACCGGGAAGGTCCCCGCTGGCGCAGGCTGCGCGTCCAGAGCCTGGATGGCCAGGCGCACGGCCTCGTGCGCCACGCGCGCCACGGCTGCCTCGGTGAACAGCTCGAAACCTCGGGTTTCGCCCAGGGCCTGATAGCCACTCTGCAACTGGTCGCCGTCTCTGGCGGTGGCGTTGAGGCGCAGCACGCCTTGGGTGCGCCGATCCGCGGTGAGAGTGCAAGTCCATTCACCTTGGGCGAGCGCCGCGGCGGCGATCCACACATCCTGAGTGGAGTCGCCGTAGCCCACGGAGACCTGCTTGATGGCGCCAGGACGGAGGCTTTCGCCGTGGGCCCGGGCGGCGGATTCAGCGCGGCGCACCAACGCGACTTTCTCACCCAAGGGCACCGAACCGGGATCCCGCTCCACAGGGCTGGGGGTGGGGTGCACGAGTTCCAGCAGCTCCGGCAGGGTAGCCGCTGTGCCCGTTCCTGGCGCCGCGAGGAGCAGGGCGGCTTCCAGCAATTCCTCAAACGAGGGCGCGATGAGGTCCGCGAACCGGGTGGTCTCGCCCGCCATCACCCGCAGGCTGGCGCCGAAGGTCTCGCTGGCCACCACGTCCTCAATGCGGCCATCGTCCATGCCCAGGGCGTTGGCGCGCTTCAGTTCCACAAACACTTCGCTGTGCTCGCCACCCCGGGAAAGCAGGGCTTCGAGCAGCTGGTGGAGTTGTCCTGGCGTGTATTTCGGGCTCATGCGGTCCTTCCATCGGCGTTGCCGGGCAATCCGCCAGTTTGACAGAAGGCGGGCCTCCGCCCGATCGAGGCTCCCGGCGAGGTCCCGTCCGTCATTGAGCAGCAGCACATCAGCGTGGAGGTCCTTCTCCGCTGCGTGGCTCTGGGAGCGCAGGCGGAGCCGGGATTCAAGGGCAGAGAGGCCGTCCCGTGTCTGGAGCCGGGAGCGCCGCAGGGCCTCGGGAGCCGTGACGACCCAGAACTCATCGAAATGGTGGGCCCGCCCCCGCTCGACCCAGAGCGCCGCGTCCAGGACCACACCTCTGCTGTGCGCCGGAAGCGCGGCTATCCGGGCCTCCCAGCGGGCTTCGATGAGGGGATGCAACAGCCCGTTGAGGCGATCCCTGGCGGCATCGTCACCGAAGATGTGGGCCCCGAGCCGCGCCCGGTCCAGGCTGCCGTCGGGAAGGAGGATTCCGGCTCCAAACGCCTGCACCACCTGTTGGAGGCCCTGACTGCCAGGTTCCACAACCTCTCGGGCCAAGGCATCAGCATCGATGAGGGCCCATCCGCGCCGCACCAGTTCCTGGGCGATGAAGCTCTTCCCCGCGGCAATGCCGCCGCTGAGGCCAAGAATGGGGAAGGGCGGATTCAGCATCCTTCCATCATGACCCCGTCAGGCCTCGGCTCAGGAAACCCTGATTTCCAGCGTGAAGGGCTCTTCGTGAAGGTCCGCCTCGGTGGTGTCCACGATGAAATAGATGGACTTGGCATCGCCCGTGGGGTTCTTGTAGCTGGCCTCGGGGTTGCCGGTGGGAATCTTGTTCTGGAGCATGCCTTTCTCCAAGCTGCCCCAGCGGTTGACCGTCCGGACCCGGAACCAAGCCTCGTGGTTGCCGCGAAGCCGGGCGTGAATGGCGCCATGGGCTGGGACATCCACCCGGTAGGCCTTCCAGCCGGCGGGGTAGCTTACGGCATCCTGCAGCTTCAGCGACCCGGGCGGCAGGGCCACCGCCGGCTCCACCGTGCCGGCGTGGCGGGCCTGGGCCCGGATCTGGGTATCGAAAGCCGATGTGCCGATACCGCGGGAGGGATCCCCCAGATGATCCGTCATGGGACCGGGAATCCGGGGCAGCGACTTCACATCGATTTCAGGCAGCTCCGGGAGGGGCGTCTGGGCAGCCGCCATGGCCGGAATGGTTACAAGCAGTAACAGTCGACGCATGGGGACCTCCTGGGCATCGGCTGGATCAGAATCCAGCAGACCCTGCTAAACCTACTATGGTTGTGCCGCGAAGGACCGCAAGGCTCCGGGTGCGAGACTCCGGTCTGCTCCTGAGTGCCCGGCACCGGCTTGGGCTACACTGCAAGCGAACCCATTGTTGAGGATGTCGAGGCCCCATGAGCAACTCGTCCCAGGAGCAGGCAAAGGACCTAGCCCAGCTGGAGAAGCCCATCCTGGAGCTGGAGGCCGAGATCCGGGCCCTGGAGATGGACCCCAGCCAGAGTGCCGCCCGGGAAAAGCTCGAAAAGAAGCTGAAGAAGCTGAAGGCTGAAGCTTTCACGAACCTCACCGATTGGCAGCGCTGCCAGTTGGCGCGGCATCCCAAACGGCCCCAGACCCTGGACTACATCGAACGCATCTGCGACCACTTCGAAGAGATCCACGGGGACCGCAACTTCGGCGACGACGCCGCCATCGTGGGGGGCCTGGGCTGGCTCGATGGCAACCCGGTGATGGTCATCGGCCAACAGAAGGGCCGCGACACCAAGCAGAAGATCCTCCGCAATTTCGGCATGCCCAAGCCCGAGGGCTACCGCAAGGCCCTGCGCCACATGAAGCTGGCGGAGAAGTTCAAACGGCCCATTCTCTGCCTCATCGACACCCAGGGGGCCTATCCCGGTGTGGAAGCCGAGGAGCGCGGCCAAGCCGAAGCCATCGCCCGCAATCTCATCGAGATGGCGAAACTGCGCGTGCCGGTGGTGGCGGTGGTCATCGGTGAGGGTGGCTCCGGAGGCGCCTTGGCGCTGGGCGTGGCGGACCGCGTCCTCATGATGGAGAACGCGATCTATTCAGTGATTTCACCCGAAGGCTGTGCGTCGATTCTCTGGAAGGATGCTTCCATGGCCCCGGCCGCCGCTTCAGCCCTCAAGCTCACGGCTCCGGCACTGAAGGAACTGGGCATCATCGATGCCATTGTGCCTGAGCCTTTGGGCGGCGCCCACGGCGATTGGGACGGCGCCGCGGCGGCCCTCAAGGAGGCCATCACCGACGCCTTCGCTGAACTGGCCGACCTGGCGGCCGATGAGCTGGTGGAATCCCGGTACCAGAAGTTCGCGCGCATGGGCAGCGTAGGCTAGGCCATGGGAGCCACCGGCGTTAGCGCCAAGCCCTGGCGTCTTCGCCGTGCCCTTCCGCCAGGGCCTGAACCCTGGCTGGGGCTGGCTCGGGAGTGGGACCTGGATCCGCGCACGGCGCGGCTGGCTTGGCTGCGGGGCCTCGACCGCCCTGATGACTTGGCCTGGCGCTTGGACGCGGGCTGGGCCCGCACGTCGGATCCCTTTCTGCTGCCTGGCGTAAACGAAGCCGTGGCGCGCATCCGGCGGGCCATCGAGGAGGGCCAGTCCATCTGCGTCTATGGCGATTACGATGTGGACGGTGTCACCGCCACGGCCCTGCTGGTACGCGTCCTGGAGAAGCTGGGCGCCAAGGTGGACTGTTTCATACCCAACCGTTTTTCCGATGGCTACGGGCTGCATCTGGATTGCATCCAGGAGCTCAAGGCCAAGCACAATCCCGCCCTGTTGGTGTCCGTGGATTGCGGTGTACGCAGTGTGGACGAGGTCCGCGCGAGCGCTGAACTGGGGCTCGCCTGGGTCATCACTGACCACCACTCGTTGGGTGCTGAGTTGCCGCCTGCGACGGCGGTGGTGCATCCGCACCTGGGCGATTACGCCAACCGGAACCTGGCGGGGGTCGGCGTAGCCTTCAAACTGGCCCAGGCCCTGCTGGACGCGGTGCCCCAACCCAAGGGCGAGGATGTGGCCTTCCTCGACGGCCTGTTGAAGCTGGTGGCCATCGGCACCATCGCCGACATGATGCCTTTGCAGGGCGAAAACGCCCTGCTGGTGCGACGGGGGCTCGAAGCCATGGGCAATGCCAATGGGCCCGGCCTGGCAGCGCTCCTCAAGGCCGCGCGCATCGACCCTTCGGCCGGGGCTGTCCGGGCCCAGGACATCGCCTTCGGTGTGGCCCCGCGGCTGAACGCGGTGGGCCGCATGGGCGGTGCCGAGGACGCGGTGCGCCTCCTGCTCACTCGCGATCCGGTGGAAGCTGCCCGTCTGGCGGGCCGCGTGGAAACCCTGAATGCCGAGCGCCGGCAAATCCAACGATACCTGTCCCTGAATCTGCCCGCGGAGCTGGGCGAAGCCTTCGACCTGGTGGTGGAACCCACCGCCCACAAAGGCGTCATCGGCATCGTAGCGGGGCAGCGCATGCGGGACAGCGGTCGCCCCACCGGCGTCTGCACGGTGCTCGACGGCGTGGCCCAATGCTCGCTGCGGGCCCCCGAAGGCTTCGACCTGGGTGAGCTCTTGCGGTTGGCCCAACCCTTCCTGCTGAGTGGGGGCGGCCATCGTGCCGCAGCGGGCATGAGCTTCGATTTGGGCAAACTCCCGTTTGTGCGCCAGAGCCTACAGCGGGGTGCCAGCCTGCAAGCCCGTGAGCTGCGGCCCCCCAGCTTGGCGGTGGACGGACTCGGCTGCGGGCCCGTGCCTGCACCCAGTGAACTGGACCGCCTGGAACCCTTTGGGCAAGGCTTTCCTCCGGTGTTGGTGGTCCTGGAAGGGCCCCTCCAGGCTTCTCCCCAACCCTTTGGAGAGGGCCATGTAAAGCTCAGAATCGAAGGCCTCGCGGAACCCCTGACTTGGTTCTCTGGAGCCGACCCGGGCCGCGACCTGCGCGCTGGAGCCCGGGTGCGCATGGCCTGCACAGTCCAGGACCATACCCGCTGGGGGCGCAGCTTCCTGGTGCAAGGCCCGGTGGGCGAGGAGCTGGCCGGATGAACCGCGCCTCCCTGGCCTCCGCTCGTCACCCGCTGTGGACTGCGGCGGGCTGGCTGCTGATCGCTGGCACCATCGGTGCCAGCATCTACTACATCGGGCGCGGCCCGCGCATCGTCGCGCCCCAAGCCTCGGTCTTCCCGGGTACCCCCAAGGGACTGCGGGGCACCATCACCGAGCAGTTGGACAATGGCCGATTCGTGCTCGCCTACGAAACCATCGAAGGCCAGGAGTCGGACCTGCACCTGAAGGGCGTCCACGGCACCCTCGATGAGCCGGAGACCCACTGGACCTTGGATTCCCCGGCAGCGGAGCGCCAGGAGGGGCATTGGACGCTCTCCGCGCCACTGGACGTGGGGGTACATGGTGAGCAGGACCGGGCCCTGGGCCAGGGCCGGGTCGACGGCACCGGGCCGGCCCTCCGGTGGCAAAAGGGAGCCTGGGAAGGCTTGGCGCCACTGCGTTGGCAGAATCTCGAAGGCACGGGCAAGGGCCGGTGGACCCTACCGAAAGGCTGGCGGCGGACCGCGGATGGAAGGCTGACGGTAGAGAAAGGTCCGGTTCTCTGGGAGGCCGCCGGGCAGGGCTCGCTGCGGCGTCTGGAGGCCGGCAGCCTCTGGGCCACGCCAGGCTTCCTGCAAGGGCAGCTTTGGAACGTGAAAGCCGATGTGGAAGGCGGCACGGTCCTTTCAGACCTCGCTGAGCTCAAACCCGATCAGGTGAAGTGGCCGGGCCACCTGGCCTTCGCGCGCAACGATGGGTGGAACGGCGAGGCGGCGGGTGGTTTCGCCCCCCGTCCCTTGCCGGGACAGGCTGTGAATCTAGTGGAGTTGAAACAATTCCAGGCCCACCGTGCGGTGGAGGGTGGAACGGAGAACCTGAAGGCCGAAGGCGCCCGCTGGACCCCAGCAGGGCTGCGCTTGGAGGGCAGCGTAGCCTGGGACCAACCCCAGGGGGGGCAGCGGCTCATGCTTCGGGCTCCGCGCATCCTGTTGCGGGAGGGCGATGGAACGGATCTGCCTCCGGACTTGGCCAGGGGCGATGCCCGCGCCGAGGGCAGCGCTCTGCTCACCTGGGGCAACCGCAGCCTCAGCACGCCCAGGGCAGAATTGAAACGCGCTTCGGGAAGCTGGCGCCTCGCGGCCCCTGTGCTGGGGCGCAGCGAGGAGGGGACGTTCTCCGCCGGGGCCGGTTCGGGGAATCCTGTGCATTGGTCCTTTGAAGGCCCGGTGGTGGCCGATCTCCTTGGAGGGGGCAACCTGCGAGGTACCCGGTTGGACTGGGAAGAGCGGCCCAAGGGGGAATTGCCGATGTGGCTGCTTTCGGGCCGGCCAGCCACCTGGACCCGCCTGCGGGAGCGGCTCACGGGCCTCCGCATTCTCCGGCAGGGGGAAAAACTGATTTTTTCGGAGGGCATCCGGGGCACTCTATCCGCCAATGAAGGCGAATTGACCCTGAAGGCAGACCGAGGCGAATCCGACTTGGCCAAGGTCCTATTATCAGGCCGCGTGGAGTGCCAGGGGCTTGGCTGGCGGCTGCAGGCGGATCGCATCGTTGTTTCCCTGGGGCCGGGGCGTATTGTGAAAAATGTCAGGGCTGAGGGGGGCGTCCTATTACGTGGGCGGATGGGCGAGGGCCACGGTGCGGCCCTTGATTTGGACATGGCCTCCCAGGTGGCCCGATGGCAGGGCCGAGTTAGGGGTCTGGCCGAAACCGAAGCTTTCTGAGACGTTGAGAGATGGCTGCCATCTGCCTTGAGGCAAAACATCTGAAAAAGGCGTTCAAGGACCGGACGGTGGTCCGGGATGTGAGCCTTGCGGTAGCCCCCGGCGAGGTGGTGGGACTGCTGGGGCCCAACGGTGCGGGGAAGACCACGACGTTTTACATGGTGGTGGGCGTCGAGGCCCCCGATGAAGGGCAGATTTATTGGCAGGGGCGGGACATCACCCGTGAACCCATGCACCGCCGGGCCCGCTTGGGCATCGGCTATCTCCCCCAGGAATCCAGCGTGTTCCGGGACCTGACGGTCTGGGAGAACATCCTGGCCTTGGGTGAGCTCCAGCCCATCCCACGGGATGAGCAAGTTGCGCGCAGCCAGCGGTTATTGGCTGAATTCCACCTGGAAAAAGTCCGCAACACCAAGGGCATGAGCCTTTCCGGCGGAGAACGCCGTCGGTGTGAGCTGGCCAGGGCGCTGGTGACGGATCCAAAAATAATGCTGCTGGACGAGCCCTTCGCGGGTGTAGACCCCAAATCGGTCATGGAGATTCAAGCTCTAATTCATGATTTGAAGGCACGTGGCATCGGTGTACTGATTACTGATCACAACGTCCGGGAGACCTTGCACATCGCGGACCGGGCTTATATCTTGGCCGATGGAATGATCATGAAACAGGGGCTGCCCCAGGAGATCGCGGAGGACCCCGACATTCGACGGGTCTACCTGGGCGACCGGTTTAAATTGGATTAGGAAACAAAACTTATGGCCCTTGGCCCCCACCTCTCCCAGCGCCTCGCCCAGAGCCAAACCCTGGCCCTGACGCCGTCCATGCAATTGAAACTCAAGCTCTGGCAGATGAATCTGCAGGAGCTCAGCCAGACAGTGGAACGGGAGTTGGAAGAGAACCCCTTGCTGGAGCTGGCGGAAGAAGGCGACGAGATCCCCACCCTGGAGGCCATCGAGGAGGGCCACGATTCCGACGTCAGCCAGGATGCCGTGGCCCAGGAAGCGGCCGAAGCGCCCGAAGCGCCCGAAGGCGTGGATACCGTGGATCTGGGACCCCTGCTGGAGGCTTCCGACGAGATGAACCCCGATTCCGACCTGGCTGCCTATACGGAAGAGGGCGTCTCCCAGGTGCAGGAAGTGGACATGGCCGCCGAGAATTCCTGGGACACGGACCTGCCCCGCACCAGCAGTCTGCCGGATGACGAGCGCAACTCCTGGGAGGACCGCCTCAGCTCCAACGAGACCTTGTCCGAGCACCTGATTTCCCAGCTGCACCAGACCCTGGACGAGGAGGACCCCCGGATCATCTCGCTGGAGCGCCTCATCGAGGACTTCATGGATGCCAAGGGCTTCCTGCGCATGGACCCGGACGAACCCGGCGAGGCCAGCCCCGAGGCCCTGGCGGCAGAGCTGGGTGTCTCCGTGGAGGAGCTGCGGGGGCTGCTCGAGATCCTCCAGGAATTCGATCCCAGCGGCGTCGGCTGTTTCACTGTGCAGGAATCCCTGATGCTGCAATTGCGCCACGCCGGGGCTGAACCCGATGACCTGGCGGTGCGCATTATCCGCAACCACACGGACCTGCTGGCCCAGCGGGACCACACGCGCCTGAAAAAGATCCTGCTCTGCGATGACAAAGAGTTGGACCAGGCTTTGGCGGTGCTGCGTCATCTGCACCCGGCGCCGGGCCGGGCTTTCGATCCTGAAGGCGAGCGGGTGGTGAAGCCCGATGTAGTCGTGCTCAAAGGCGAAGAGGGCGGCTGGAAGGTCTACCTGAATGATGAAGGCCTGCCGCGCCTGCGCGTCAGCGGCGACTACCGAAATTTCCTGGCTTCCACGGACCAGAAGGGCGACAAGGATTTCATCCGGGAGCGTTACCGCTCAGCCCGGGATTTCATCCGGGGCGTGGAGGATCGCAACCGCACGGTGCTGCGGGTCTCCCTGGCTCTGGTGGAACTGCAGCAGGAGTTCATGGACAAGGGCATCGAGGGCCTGCGTCCCATGGTGCTGCGGGACGTGGCGGAGGCAACGGGCTTCCACGAAAGCACCATCTCCCGGGTGGTGAAGGCCAAGACCATCCACACGCCCCAGGGCCTCTTCGACATGAATTATTTCTTCAGCGCCTCGCTGGGCTCTGACAATGGCGCCGATGTGAGCGCCACGGTGGTGAAGCACCGTATCAAGGCGCTGGTGCAGGCCGAGGATCCCGCCAAGCCGCTTTCGGATGAAACCCTTGCGGGCCTGATGGCGCAAGATGGCATCCAGGTGGCCCGCCGCACCGTGAACAAGTACCGAGAAGAACTCAAGATCCCCCCCGCCTCCCGCCGGCGCCGGAGGTAGATGTCCATGCAGCAGCCCCACGCGCCCAAGCTGGGTCCAACGGGAACCCTCCCGTCCCCAGGGAACCCGCGCCCTGCTGTTTTTCCGGGCCCCGCCCGCACAAGGAGCAAGCGATGAAGGTGCACTTCACCGGCCGCCATGTTGATGTATCCGAGGCCCTCAAAGCCGCTGCCAAAGAGCGTCTCGATAAGATGGCGGCCTATCTGGACGACGTCATCGACGTCCACGTGATCTTCTCGGTGGACAGCCATCGCCACATGGCTGAGACCACCCTCAAGACCCGCCGCGATACCTTCGTGGCCTCCACTGAAACGCCGGACATGTACAAGAGCTTGTCCATGACCATGGACAAGCTGGAAGCCCAGGCCCACAAGCGCCATGACAAGAAGGTATCCGTGGCCCACGTCCCCAAGCGGGAAGCCATCTCGGAAGTCGGAGAGGCTATCGAGACCGTGGAATAGGCACTCCGGCCGAGCCAAGCCCGGAGCTGCGCTCCGGGCTCTTTTCCTGGGCGGTGACGGAGTGTCGCGGGGGTTCCCGGCGCCCCATTCCTGGCCTGGAGGGCAGTGCCCGGCTAGACTGAACCTTCACGGAGTGCGCGATGCCCGATCCGACCCATCTCTACGCCCCCAAGGACACCACCGCGCCGACCCAGGTCTGCGAGAAATGCCGTTCCAAGTACACCCTGGACCATTTCAACCATGGCATCGAGGCCGAAGCCAGCATCTGCCGCCGCTGCCTGCGCATCATGGGCTACAAGGTCTGAATCCGCCATGACCGCCGCCGCCATCCTGGAGTCCACCTCAGCCCTGCTGGACAAGGTGGACAGGGGCCAGCGGCTGGATGAAGCCGAAGCCTTGCACCTGCTCGAGCACGCCTCCCTGGCGGATCTCGGCGTGGCGGCCTCCGCAGTGCGCAACCGCCTCAATGATCCGACGAAGGTCAGCTTCATCATCGACCGCAACGTCAACTACACCGACGTGTGCAATGTCTATTGCACCTTCTGCGCGTTCTACCACAAGCCCGGCGATCCACGCGGCTATGTACTCACCAAGGAGCAACTGCGCCAGAAGGCCGAAGAGACCAAGGCCCTGGGCGGCACGGGCTTCCTGCTGCAGGGCGGTGTGAATCCCGATCTACCCTGGGACTACTACCTGGACCTGGTGCGCTACCTCAGCCATGACCTGGGCATCTGGGTGCACGGCTTCTCGCCCATCGAGATCCAGATGATGGCCAAGCTGAACGGCCAGACGCTGCTCAAGACCATCCAGGACCTGAAGGACGCGGGCCTGGGTTCGATTCCGGGCGGCGGCGCTGAAGTGCTGGTGGCGCGCATCCGGAAGAAGATCGCACCCCTCAAAGGCGGCCCCGAGAAGTGGCTGGAAGTTATGGAGGCGGCCCATGAAGCGGGCCTCAAGACCACCGCCACCATGATGTATGGCATCACTGAGACTCTGGCAGAGCGCATCGAACATTTTCGCGTGGTCCGGGAGCAGCAGGACCGGGCCCTCGCCCGGAACAATGGCGGCGGGTACACCGCCTTCGTGGCCTGGCCCTTTCAAAGTGGCCACACCGTGTGGGAAGGCAAGCTCGACAAGCCCACCGATGCCGAGTACCTGCGGACTATCGCCGTGGCCCGCATCTACCTCGACAACGTGCCGCACATCCAGAGCTCCTGGGTCACCATGGGTAAGAAGACCGGCCAGGTGGCCTTGCACTATGGCTGCGACGATATGGGCTCCCTCATGCTCGAAGAGAACGTCGTCAGCGCCGCAGGCACCTGCTACAGCGTGAACAAGGAGGAGATGCTGCGCCTCATCCGTGACGCTGGCTTCGAGCCCTGGCAGCGGGACAACATCTACGGTGTAGTGGACGCAGCGCCCGTTGGCGCCTAGCTTTTCTGCTTTGGCAGCTGGTTGGAGACGCCGCTCACCACGTGACCGGTGGGGCTGACTTCGGCGGCGGCGTCGCAGTGGCCGGTCTGGTCGTCGAAGAAGAAATCCGGCTGGAAGGCCCGCAGGAATTCCGCCTTCTGGAGGCCTCCCAGGAACATGGCCTCGTCCACGGCGATGTCCCAGGCCATGAGGGTGCGGATGGCGCGCTCATGGGCCGGCGCGCTGCGGGCGGTGACCAGGGCGGTGCGGATGCGCATGGGGGAATCCCCCGCGTGGTTCTGCAAGTGGATGAGGGCATCCAGGAAGGGTTTGAAGGGGCCCTCCGGCAGCGGCAGCCGGGCCCGCCGAGATTCGTGCTTGTGGAAAGCCTGCAGATCCTTTTTCTGGTAGACCTGCTCGGCTTCGTCGCTGAAGAGCACAGCGTCGCCATCGAAGGCGATGCGGATCTCGTCGGGATGCAGGTCCGCCAGGCTGGCGCTGTCGGGGTAGACCCGGGCCGCCGGGAACCCAGCCAGCAGCGCGGCCCGCACGTCCTTCTCCAGCGCCGACAGGAACAGGCTGGCCCCCAGCGGCCGCAGGTATTCAAAGGGGCTTCTCCCTTTGGTGAAGACCCCGCGCTCCACCTTGAGGCCCGCCTTCTTGGCACTGTTGAACACCCGCAGGCCACTCACCGGATCATTGCGGGAGAGAATCACCACTTCCACCCGCTTGGCCGCCCCGGTATTGAAGGCCAACAGTTTCTTCACCAGCGGGAAAGCCACCCCCGGCCGCGCGGGTTCTTCCATGCGGTCCAGCTGCAGCTCCATGTAGGCCTTGTCATCGGTCTCCTCGAAGAGCTTGTTCTCCTCTTCGAAATCGAACAGGGCTCTTGATGAGATGGCAACGACGAGCTGGCCTTCAAGGGTCTGGGGCATGGCTCCAGCTTGCGCTCTCCCCTCGATTGAATCCAGCGCTCGCGGCCTTCTGCCATCATCTGGGCATGCAGCGCCACTACTTCGACGCCAACGCCACGGCCCCGCCGCTGCCTTCGGTGGTGGCTGTTATGGACCGCGCCAACCGGGTGCTGTGGGCCAATCCCACCAGCACCCACCGGGAGGGCCAGGCCGCCCGCTCGGCCATCGAAGAGGCCCGCCGCGCCATCGCCGCCAGCCTGGAGGTGCCACCCTCCCAACTGGTGTTCTGCGCGACCGCCACCGAGGCCCTGCATCTGCTGTTCGGGGGCTTGGATGAGGCTCTGAAATTCATGCCCGCCGCCGTGAATCCGGGCGAGCACAGCGCCTGCCTGAATCCGTTGAAGGCGTGGGCCCAGGTGCGCTGGCTGCCTTGTGACCTGGGAGGCGCCGCCACCCTCGTGCAGATGGCCGCCAATAACGAAAGCGGCCTGCTTTCTGAAATGCCCCAGTGGCCCGGCGCCATCCGCATCAAGGACTGCTGCCAGGCCTGGGGCAAGGTGCCCGTGGACCTTTCGGATTGCGACGCCGCGGTGTTCAGCGGCCATAAGATGGGCGGCCCCCGCGGTGCGGCGCTGCTGTGGCTGCGGCCTGAACTGCCGTGGAAACCCATTCTGCAGGGCCCCCAAGAACGCCAGCGGCGCGGGGGCACCGAAGCCACGGCGGCCATCCTGGGGCTGGCGGAAGCCGTGGCGCATTTGCCGGAGCGCATGGAACAGAACGCCGCTCTGGCGAGGCTCCGGGATGAACTGGAGGCCGAAGTCCTCGCCTGGTCACCGCATTACGAAGCAGTGGGGAAAGGCCGTCCGCGCCTGCCCAATACCACTTCGCTGCTCTTGCGCGGCCACAACGGCGAAGCCGTCCACATGGCCCTGGATCTCGCGGGGTTCGCCGTGAGCACGGGCAGCGCTTGCCATAGCGGCACTACAAAGCCCAGCCACGCCATCCTGGCCCTCGGCTATAGCGAGCTTGAAGCTCGACAGGTTATCCGCATTTCACTGCTACCTGGGACCCCGGAAAGCTCCGTGCAACAGTTTGCAGAGGGCCTCCGCAGGATCCTGGTGCAAGGCCAGCAGAAGGCCTGATCCAGGGCCCCTGGCGGTGGCCCCTCCCAGTGCTGCGCTATGGTGGAACCATGAGCCCCCACAAACCCTACCCCGTCATCCGCCTGAAACCCGGGAAGGAGGAACTTCTGGGGAAGCTCCACCCGTGGATCTACTCCGGGGCTCTGGCCACCAAGCCCGAGTCGCGGCTGGTGCGGGTGGCCGACCATTCCGGCAACGTGCTCGCCACGGGCACCGCGAGCGCCAGCAATGCTCTGGCAGTACGCATCTTCAGGCACGAAGATGCACCCCTGGACGAAGGTTTCTTCCGAGGCCGCTTTGAAACGGCCATCCAGCTGCGCAAGGATCTGGGCCTTTGGAGTGCTGAAGGCGCCTGCCGCATGGTCTTCGGCGAGGGGGACCTGCTGCCGGGACTGGTGGTGGACCGCTATGCCCACGCCCTGGTGATCCAGGTGGGCACTGCGGGGCTCGAGGCGTTGCGCGAGGCCTGGTGGCCGGTGCTGCTCGACCTCGGCAAGCGGGAGGGCTGCACGGTCTTCGCGGAGCGCAGCCAGTCGGGCCGCAAGGAAGAAGGCCTGGACGTGGTAAACCGCCTGCTCAAGGGCTCACTGCCGGGCCCCATCACCATCCGCGAGGGGAAAGCCATCTTCACCGTGGATTTGATGAAGGGGCAGAAGACGGGACTCTTCCTGGATCAGCGGGAGCACCGCCAGACTCTCGGCGAGGTTTCCAAGGGCTGCAGCGTGCTCAATGCCTTCGGCTATACCGGGGGCTTTTCCATCCAGGCGGGACTGGGCGGGGCCACGCAGGTGGCCACGCTGGATATCAGCGCCGCAGCCCTGGACCAGTGCGAGAAAGACTGGGAAGCCAACGGCCTGGATCCGACGCAGCACACGCGAGTGGAAGGCGACGCCTTCGAAGTGCTGCGCGAGCTGAGCCCTGGCTCCTTCGACCGCGTGATCATCGATCCCCCGGCCTTCGCCAAGCAGCGCAAGGATGTGGACAAGGCCTTCAAGGCCTACAAGGACGTGTTCCGGTTGGGAGCCCGCGCCACGGCCCCCGGCGGGATGCTGTGGTGTTTCTCCTGCAGCCAGCACCTGGACCGCATCCGGTTCCAGGAGGCCGTGTGGACCGCCCTGCTGGAGGCCGGCCGTGAAGCCCAGGTGCTGGCCCACCTTGGCCAGCCCGCGGACCATCCCTACTCGCTGGGGCATCCTGAAGGGTTCTATTTGAAAGGGTTGTGGCTGCGGGTTCTGTGAGCGGCCCGAGGCTGGAAAGCCCATGATTCCGTTATGGTTTTCTGGTTTATTCCCCCGGAAACAAGCCCCCAGGACCTTCCACCCACACAGGAGCCCTCCATGCCGTTGCTCCGCCTTCTGTCTGTCCCCGCAAGCCTGTTGTCCGTGGCGGTCTTGACCGCCGGGACCCCTGCCGCCGACCCCGCCGAAACCGCCCCGCCGGTGGCCGCATCACCCTTGGAAACCCAGGCGCCGACCACAGCTCCAGCGCGGCCCTGGACCGACAAGGCCAGTCTTTCCCTGGTGTCCACCACGGGCAATTCCAAAGACAATTCCTTGGGCTTCTCCAATGAATTTCAGTACAAATGGGTGAACTCCTCTCTGGCGGTGAATTTCGGTGGCATTCGCATCGAGACCACCAATATCAATCGGAGCGCCACGGGCCTTAGCACCCAACCGGGCGGCTATGTCCTGACGGAAACCGAAACCAAGACCCTAACTTCCGAAGCGTACTTCGCCAATGGCCGCTATGACTACAAGTTCACAGACCATATCTTCGGCTTCGGCAACGCCGCCTGGGAAACGAACAAGCCCGCGGGGCTGGACTCCCGGGACAGGATCATCGTAGGCATCGGCGTGACCTGGCTGGACACGCCCGTGACAAAGCTCCGCACCGACATCGGCGGCGGGTTCACCAAAGAACAACCTGTCTTCGAGCCGATCGGCTTCGACGAGAGCCATGGAAGCTGGCAAGTCTCGGCCAAGGTCGAGCAACAACTCTGGGCCGCCTCGGTCCTGACTTCCGAGGCCGCATATATTGGCAACACCAAGGACAAGGATGATTCCCTGACCCTCTGGAAGACCGGCCTCACCGTCAAAATGTCGGACCGCCTCGCCCTCAAGCTTGGCTACGACCTGACTTACAAGAACAAGCCCAATTCCGTGGGGGTCCTGGTGATGTCCGTGATCAACCCCAGTGTCGCAGTGGGCCAGATTCCTGTGTCCTTGAAGAAAACCGATTCGATGTTCACGACCTCCCTGGTCATCAATTTTTAACCCAGATTTTGCAGTTGAACCCCATAGCCTCGCCCAGGGGAGGTCATGGATTCGGCGGTGGTGTGGTCTCGAAATAGCACTGGAGGGGCTCAGTCGGTCAGGCCATGAGGGCTATTAGCGGGCCTTCAGCAGGGTGCGCTTTGCAGTTGGGTGTTGGCGCTAGAAGGCGTGAGAGCGCGGCGTGGAAGGTTGCGAGCCAGGCGTCGGTTGCGGAGAGGCGCAGCACCTTGGCCCGTCCCGACTGACCCAGGATCGCGGCGCAGGTGAACAGGGTGTGCCGCAGGGTTTCGAGGACATAACGCTTTCCGTCCTTCTTTGGCGCATCTGCGGGCCGCAGGCCGATCCGCTCCTGGAAGTGCTGGACGAGGTTGTGCACGAGGCAGAGCGTGTGCAGGACGCAATCGGTGGCGTTGAAGGAGTCCATGCAGAAGCCTTCGAGCCCGCAACCCCGCTTGAGTTCCTTGATCCGGTTCTCGAAGTCCGCGCGGCCGTTGTAGGTTCGGTAGGCCGTCACAGCATCCATCTCCGCGACTTCAAGCGAGGTCACGATGGCCTGGAATTTGTAGCCCTTGCACTCGAACAATCGCTTGCCCAGCGCCTTGGTTTCCTTCGTCGCGACTTCCTGGCGGATCACGACCAGGCGCCTCTCCCGGCTCCAGCCGAGAAGCTTGATCCTGGCCTCAGTGACTTCGATGCCCTTGCCCACACGGGTCCATCCGGAAACCCCCAGCACGGCGAGCTTCACCAACTTCGTCATGCGGGCCTTCACGAGGTAGGGCAGCGCTTTCCCTTCCAGGAAGTCGAGAAACTTCCCATCAAAGAACCCGCTGTCCGCCCGCACCAAGCTGAGCTTCGCGAGGCCGTCGAGAAGGGCCATGCACTCGTCCATGAAGGCGCGGACATTGTTGGCGCTGGCGGCGTTGCCTGCGCGCAACCAGCCGTGGAGGATCCACTTCGCTTCTGCCAGGCCCGCGAGCAATGGATGGTGTGGCGGTCGTCCGTGGCGACGCGGGTTGTAACCGGGCAGAACGCCCTCCTGTTCTCCGAATCGCTCCAGCACCGTGCTGTCGAGGTCGAGCGTGTAGCCCTTATCCAGGGCCGGCAGCAGGGCCAGACTCCAGCGCGTCAGCGCGGTGAAGGCCTCCTCGCGCGCCTGCCGCGAGAAGCCCTGGAAGAAGCGCGTATAGGTCGAGGGCGCGCAGAAGCGGCGAATGCCGAACAGTGAACGCAGCGGCGCGTCAGCCCGAAGCCGCTCCAGGTGGAGGAATCGCGTCGCGCCCGTGAGCACGCCGACCATGAAAGCCAGGAAGTGGTCGGAAGCTGGAAGCGCGTTGGGCGAGACGCGGCCGAGGCAGGAGAGCGCGCTATCGAGCGTCACCCGGAACCCCACCGTCTCGCAGAACGCCGCGAACAGCGCCAACCCACCCCAGGCCGTGATGGGCTTCCGGGTGACTCCGAGCTGGATCTCCCGGCCCCCCAACGCGCTAAACTTGGACTGCACCGTCAGGTCCGCCATTCGATTCTCCCCTGGTTGTCGCAAACCCAAGGAAAATCAAGCGAACCCGCCGGTGCAACCTTTTTCAACGAAGATCAACTGCTGGATCCGGGTTTAATGATCCCGGTTCCGAATGGGCCTTGGTGGTCGATCAGTCCGGTGCTATCCGTCCCTGATTGATCGGTGCCGTCAGCCGTGGTTTGAAGTTCACAGCGCAGGCGCTAAACTCCGGGTTCGCTCATCCAACATTTAGCCTGAGGGAGGAAGCATGTCCCCATGTCGAAAGTGCGGCGCTGAATTGCTCCAGACTGCGGCCTACTGCAGTGCCTGCGGAACATGTGTGGCGGTTGAGGACGGCAATCGCAAACCCGCACGGAAGGGAATGGATGTCGATTTCACCCATGTTCCCCACCCCCGCATCGCCAAGCGCAAAGAAAAGCCACCCGTCGCCGTGGCTGACATGCTCTCCTGCGAAAGCACGATGCAGCGCTTCAACGCCTTCCTGGCGGTGAAGATCACCGGGGGGGTCGGCACCATGTGGTGCGCCTACCTCTTCGCGGCGCTCGCCTTGATCAGCCTGCCCGATGCCATCAAGGGTGGGACTGCCACCACCATTTCCTGGATCGCCCAGACCTTTCTCCAGCTGGTCCTCCTGTCGATCATCATCGTCGGCCAGAAGGTGTCAGCTGAAGCTTCCGACAAACGGGCCCTGGACACCTACAACGATGCCGAGGCAGTCCTGCATGAGGCCATCCAGATCCAGCAGCACCTCGCGGCCCAGGATGAACTGCTTTCCAAATTGATGGACCACCTTTCGGTGCACCCAGGTGATTCAATCCCAAAGGTTTGAGAGCATACCCGGGCCTACCTGTTCGGCGGTCGCGGCCCGGCTGGGGAAATCCAGCGCTGGGACCTCGGCCGAGCGGCCATGGAATCCCTGACCTTTCAGGGAATTTGCTAAATATTCAGTAGCCCCTTGACTGAGCGAAAATTAGGCGAATAGTTATGGGCATGACCCAAACACGCCTGCCCGTCGATGCCAAGCCCATCAGTCTTTTTCGAGGCCTCAAGGTGGAGCCGGAGGAAGCGAAAAGCATCCTCCGCCACCAGAAAGATGACCGTCTCGGATGGGGATACAGTCTCAACGCCTACCGCGGCTGCGGCCATGGATGCCGTTACTGCTATGTGCGGGGCTACCCAGCGCCGATTCCGCCACGTGAACCCGGCCCAGGCGAATCTGGACTAACGAAGCCTCGACTGCGCAATCCAAGTGAATGGGGCAGGTGGGTGACCCCGAAACTCAATGCGCCGGAATTGCTCTGGAACCAACGCCACCGGCTGCATAACGAATCGGTGTTCATCTCCAGCGCCACCGACCCCTATCAGCCCATCGAAAAGGATTTCCGCTTAACCCGGAAATGCCTCCAGGTGCTGCTCACCTGCCGAACCACAAGGGTCATCATCCATACCCGGTCACCGATGGTCCTGCAGGATCTCGATCTTTTGAATGCCTTCGGTCCCCGGCTGTCCGTGGGCTTCTCCATCCCCACGGATGATGATTCCGTGCGCCAGGTCCTCGAACCCGACGCACCGCCCATCCACGCCCGCTGGGCCGCGGTGGAAAGGCTGGCCGAGGCTGGCATCCAGGTTGGGATCAGCGCCGCGCCGCTGCTGCCGGTCCGTGATCCTCTGGGTTTTGCACGCCGGGCCCGGGAAAGCGGGGCTGCTTCAGCCTGGGCCGGAGGGTTGCGGCTGCTGAAGGAGGACCCTTTCCAAGCTCTGCTGGCCCAGCACCATTGGCTCCACATCCTGGATGCCCGCTTTGTGGACTCGGTGCGCGCGGCCTTCGCCCAAGTGCTACCCAGTCGCTCACGACGCTTTGCCCACCTTGCGCCCGAACCGGTGTGGGCCTGTCCACCCCGCTTCACCCCCGGCCTGCAGCCTTCCCTGTTCGACCATGCGAGTTGAATCTAATCGATACGTGATGCGGGCGGACAAAGTGGGCACAGGCACTTGCCACTCATTCAGAGCCTACTGGCCTGACACCCGGCCTAGGGACTGGTCGCGGTAGGGCCACTCGTTCAGCAGGTAATCATCCAGGGAGCGGGGAGCATGTCCGAGCAGGTCGGTAATTATATTTTCGGGAACGGCGTAGCCCCCACAATGGCGAAAGAAGCCCGCTTCCGTGAATGGAAGGAGTCCTCGGAACAACGGCTTATTTCCGAAGCTCCGGGCCAGTCGGCGCATTGTTTCCATGGAAAGAGTCGGTCCCAGCAAGCGCTTTCCGGCAGCTTGGGCGCAGCGTTGCAACAGCTCCCCCCAGAGAACGCCATGGCCACCCACCTCCTGGATGCCCTCCTGGGCCCGCAGCAAGGCCGTCGCCAAATCCCCAACCCAAATGGGGTCCAGGGGCACCTGCTCCAGGAATTTCGGAATGACCGGGCTGCGGGCCATCCAGACTCCGATGCCATCCAGGAGATCATCACCCGGGCCGTAGGCCGGAGCGGACCGCAGGATGGACCAGGCCACTCCGCTGCGCTGGATGGCGCCTTCCATGGCGATCTTGCTCTGGATGAAGGCATCTCCGGCCTCCCGCAGCAAGGGGCTGAGATGCACGAGCCGGGTGGCTTGAATGCCATCCGCCAGCTCAACGACAGTCTGCGCGACGCCTGTATGGACTTTGTGGGGATCCATACCGGGTTGCTCCTTGTGGAGCCCGGCCGTGTTCACCACCCAGGCACCCGGATCGATATTGAAGCCCTGCCTCAGGATCGCTGGATCAGCCCCCCAAGGCACCGTCGTCAGTTGATCCGGGCGGTCGGATGCGACCGGATAGATGGCATCCCGTTCAGGCCGGATCAGGGCAAATACCTGGTGGCCCATGGCCAGCGCTTCGCGCACGACCTGCTGGCCCACAAAACCTATGGCCCCAGCCACCACAACCTGCATCCGGACAGCTCCTTGGGACCATGATAGCGGCAGGCCTCCGCTGCCCGAAGACGGATGGAGTCCCGATGGATGTGGATCACAACCGTGCTCAACCATGACGCCACGTAGAATGGATGGACCATGACCACCCTCGCCCTCAAATACCGCCCTCGCCTACTCTCGGACCTCGTGGGCCAGGAAGCGTCGGTCCACGCCCTCAGCAATGCCCTGAAACGGGCTCAAGCCTCGGGCCGGATCCATCACCAGGCCTTCCTCTTCGCGGGAGTGCGCGGCACGGGCAAGACCAGCACCGCGCGCATCCTCGCCCGGGCCCTGAATTGTGTCCAGGGGCCAACCGCCACGCCCTGTGGCGTGTGCGATCCGTGCGTGGCGTCCGAGCGGCCCGATACAAATTTGGACATCGTGGAGATCGATGCTGCGAGCCGCGCTTCGGTGGAGGACGCCCGGGCCCTCCGGGAGCAGGTGCAGACCCGTCCCGCCTTCTGCCGCTACCGTGTGTACATCATCGACGAAGTGCACATGCTTTCGCGCCAGGCCTTCGACGCGCTGCTGAAGGTGCTGGAGGAGCCACCCGCCCATGCGGTCTTCGTGTTGGCCACCACGGAGCTTCAGGACGTGCCCGACACGATCAAGAGCCGGGTGCAAATCTATCCATTCCGCCTCATCCCCGTGGGGCTCATCGAGGGGCGCCTTCAGCAGGTGTGCCAGGGCGAAGAAGTCCCCTTCGAACCCCACAGCCTGCGGCTGGTGGCTGAAGCGGGGCAGGGGTCCATGCGTGACGCCCTCACCACCCTGGACCGGGTGATCGCGGCCGGAGACGGCCATGTGCGGGAAGAGGTGGTCCGCGAACAGCTCGGCATCGTGCCCGCCGTCCGCGTGCAAGGCGTTTTGGACGCACTCCACGCGGGCGACACCCTGGCCATCCTGGATCATTGCAAGGCCTTGTCCGACCTGGGCGCCGACTGGTTCAGCTTTTGGCGGGAGCTGATCCAGGCCTTCAGGGATCGCCTGGAAATCGAAACGCGCCGGGACCCCAGCCCGTCGGTCTTTCTGCGCTCCGCGCGCATCTTACAGCTTCTGCTCCAACGGGAGCGGGATCTGCGGGAATCCAGTCTGCCCCAGGTGGTGGTGGAGCTGGCCCTGCTCACTGCCGCCCAGCTGCCCCACCTGGCTCCGCTCGATGGGCTGGTGAGCGGCGGGGCCCAGGCTACTCGACCCCCACCCGCTGCTGCGCCAACCCCACCCCCTGTGCTGCCGGCTGCTTCCCCCCTCAGCCCTGCTCCCGTGCAACTCACCGCCGGGACCAGCGCGATGGCCGCAGCCCCCGAGGGAATGCGCAAACCGGTCCTCCCGCCCACACAGCCCCACCCCACTCCCCAGGACGTCGAGTCCTTGCGAAGCGCCATCTCGGAAACTCTTAAAGCCTTGCCCAGCGGTCTTCCCCGAGCCTTGGCGAGCCTGCCGCACCTCGCTACTGAACTGCGCTGGACTTCCCCGGTTCTGCACTGGCACTTTCCACTCAATGTGCGGAACTCGGCCCAGGAGCTGGAGCGCGAAAAATCTAATCCTCATCTGCTGGAGGCGCTGGCGGCCCTGCTGCCTGGGCTGGAGGGCATCGAAATCCAATTCGATGCGGCCCCTGCCGAACGCCCCGAAGCACAACTCAGGCGTGATCCTGCCTTCCAGGCCCTCCTGCAGGCCAGCGGCGGTGAGATTGTAGAAGTGAAACGACTGCCGGAGCTTCCTTAAAGCGGAACGCACGATAACGAAATCGATTCGATGCTGGTGGCGACTAATGCTAATTCGCGTTCAATGAAATAGAAGTTATCCAATCGAAGCCAGTAAGAGCTTGTCCGTAAATTAGGCGATGCCGCGCTGGGAGCGCCGGGCGAGCGAGGCAAGGCAGCCGACCACGGCCTATCGACCATACGCCACGGGAGGCTAGCGCCGCCTCGAGAAGCCCGCCGCCCCAGACCGAAGGGACGGGGCCAGCCGCGCGCATCACGGTGTCACGGCCCTTGCGCGTATCAACCATATGCGTCTGCGGGCCCTTCCTTGCGCTGCATCGCGGCTGACCTCCGTCGCGGCATCGTCTAATTCACGGACAAGCTCTAAGGAAGGCCACTACCTGCCCCGGCTTGGTGGAGGGCGGCAGCCATCGCGTCGGCCTGTGGGCGACATTCAGAGCCCTTGGTGAATCGCCAGCGCACTTTTGGCGGTTCAGTTAGGGCTCTTTATACCCTTCAGGGTGAAAGGGACCATTGCGTCACAGCCAGCTTTCGTTGGCTGTGACGCAATGGTCCCTAGCCTCCGCTCACAGGCGGCATCAGGGCTAGCTCATCGCCGTCGGCTAACGGCGCTCCACGCTTCACGTAGGCTTGATTCAGAGCCAGCAGC
>JANXPB010000001.1 GCA_025357545.1 Holophagaceae bacterium | reverse complement strand
ATTGGTGTTCTCGTTGATGCCGCGTTCCCACGGGCTGTGGGGGTGGGCGAAGGAAACCGTCATGCCGGTGTCTGGTGAAAAGGTCATGGGCCGCCATCTCCCGTCCCTGGTCGTAGGTCAGGCTGCGCAGCATCTGGGAATTGATGCGCGCAAGCACCCGGGAAAAGCTCTCGGCGGCACAGGCGGCCGTGGCGTGATCCATTTTGGCGAGGTCGGTGAACAGGGTCTTGCGTTCGACCAGGGTGCCCACCTGGGATCGGTTGCGAGCGCCTTTGATGAGATCCCCTTCCCAGTGGCCGGGGACCAGGCGCTCAGCGACTTCGACAGGGCGCTCATCAATGCTGGTCATGTTGGGGTGAGGCCGCGCCGGTCCTCCCCCCGCGCGCGCGGCCTGCGGGCTTTGTGGGACTTCCGCAGCAATCCGATGACCTCGGTGCGCAGCTCGCCCCTGGGCATGGCATAGATGGCGGTGTAGATCGTCTCGTGGCTGCTGCGCGCAGGCTCTGGCATACGGGCGAGTGTGCCCCCCACCTGCTCGGGGGACAAGCCACTGGCCAGCCCTTTCGAGGACGAGGCGCCACAACGGGGAGCCCACCACGAGCTTCCGGCTTACGCGGGGCTTGGAGGCAAGGGCGCGGGCCCTTGCCCGAGGCTTGAATCCCAACTCCAGCTTCGCCCGGATCATGGCTCGTTCTTCGCAGCTCAGATGTGCGTAGTGTTTTCCCATGCAACCCTTCTTGCTGAGGAATGTTGCACTTGGGGTTTGAGGGCGCCCAAGCCCCTCCACCGGTTGGGGGGCGAGGATGACTGGGGTCGTGGCGCACCGCCCAGAAGCAGGGGGAACCGCCAGCCAGCTGAGTTGAGCCCACTCCGTGGGTGGACGAAGGGGAGAATCCTCGGCTCAGCAGGGTCGCCGCGCTTCGATCCAGAACGGAATTGCTGTGCTGCTAATCTCTAACCGCCCGCTTGCATTTCGCCAGAGGGGCGGCTTGCGGAGGGATGCTTGGCCAAGCGCATTCTGATTGTTGATGACGAGCCTTTTATCATCAAGCTCCTCACCCAGCGTCTGGTGGCCAATGGATACCTGGTGCTCGCGGCGAACAATGGAGCGGATTTGATGGCCAAACTGGCGGCCTTCAAGCCGGATGCCATTCTGATGGACGTGATGATGCCGGGTCTGGACGGGGTCCAGCTCGCGGATCAACTGGGCCAGATGCCCGGCACGGCCCACCTTCCCATCATCTTCCATAGCGCCTTGATTTCTCCGGACCAACCCCAGGATTCACCCACCCATCCCCACCACCACTACCTGAGCAAATCCTTTGAGCCGGAGCCGCTGCTGGAGCTCCTCCATCGCGTGTGTTCCTAGCTGGGGTTTTCAATTCAGGCTCATGAGAGCGGCGTCCAAGTTCCCTCAACCGACCGCCCGCAGATGCGCCTCCAATCGCGCCAAGCCTTCGGCAACGGTGATCCGTGGCGTGTACGCCAGATCCCGGCGGGCGGCGGAGATGTCGTACCAGTGGGCCGTGGCGAGCTGCCGGGCCAGGAAGCGCGTCATCATGGGTTCGTCCGTGCGCCTAAGGATGCGCCAGATGATTTCCAGGGTGGCGCCGACCGCGTAGGCGGCCCTCGGCGAGATGGATTGTTCGCAAGGCGGCAGGCCTCCGGCCATGAGGATACCGTTGATGAGGTCCCGCTGGGGCATGGGCTCGCCCTGGGTAATAAAGTAGGCCTTCCCCGCGCAGGCGGCGCCTGGCGCCAGGCGATCCAGGGCGAGCAGATGCGCCTGGGCGGCATTGTCGATGTAGACCGAATCGATGAGCTTCGCCCCACCCCCCACCAGGCGCAGGCGCCCAGCCTTGGCCCGGGCCAGGATGCGCGCGACGAGTTGCGGATCACCGGGCCCCCAGATCAGGTGCGGCCGCAGCGCCACCGTGGCGAGCTCGGCACCATTCGCCGATAGCACGAGGCGCTCGGCCTCGGCCTTGGTGGCGGGATAGGCTGTGTCAAACTGCGTTGCCAGGGGCGCACTTTCATCCACGCCCTCCACATCGCCCCCGGCGTGGATGACTGAAGGCGTGCTGGTGTAGACCAGGCGCTGAATACCGTTGTTGAGACAGGCCTCAAGGATGTTCCGCGTGCCAAGGATGTTGGCCCGGTGGTACTCCGCGTAAGGCCCCCAGACACCGGCCTTGGCGCCGATGTGGATGACCGCAGCGCAACCCTTGGCCGCAGCCCGGACCGCGTCCCCGTCCGCCAGATCGGCCCGCAGGACTTCGGCGCCCAGGACTCGCAACGCTGGCGCCTCGCTCCGTTGCAGAGAACGCACGGACTCGCCCCGCGCGAGCAGTTGGCGCACCACGGCGCCCCCCAGGAAGCCGCCGCCACCGGTGACCAGGATCATGGAACCCGGATCATGAGAGCTTGCCCTGCACCCAGGCCGTCAATTTCTCCCGGCCGATCTTGGCGTTGTGGCGGATGTCCACGGGGAAGCCCGGATGCACCATGAAGTGCCGGATCCCCTTGGTGTGGGCGAAGTTGGCGCCCATGGCCTTGAGGGCCTCGAAAAGGTCCTGGTCCGGCAGCTCCGAATCTCCGCCGCTTTCAGGGTCCCGCTCAATGAGCAGCACCGGCACCTTCATGCCGCCGATGAGCGCGCCCACCAGGGCCGTGCGAAACACCCCCACGTGGGTGTTGAAGATCTCCTCCACCGGAGCTGAGAACAAGGTCATGTCGCTCAGTTCCACCCGATGCGATTTGCGGCCGCAAAACCATAATCGGCCCTCCGAATCGAAATAGCCCACGTCCCCCATGCGGTGCACGATGACGCCATCGCGCTGAATCTTTGCGAGGTGCGTGGCGTGGGGCCTGCCGTAATAGCTGGCGGTGACCGTGGGCCCCGAAACGGTAATCTCGCCGACCTTCCCGATGGGCATTTCCTGGACCTGGGACCATCGCTCCAGGGGCTCATCGGTGATCTCGATGATGCGCACGTCGTTGGGCGCCACCACGCGGCCCACGCATACGCCTGCGCCGCGGTCCGTCAACTCTCGGGTCTCCCGCAGGATGTCGCGGCTGCTGATGCTCGTGACGGGCAGCACTTCCGTGGCGCCATAGGGCGTGTGGATCTCCGCCTCGGGCGAGAGCATCCGGTGCATGCGCTCCAGGGTGCTGGCCTGCACCGGCGCGCCGGCGGTGAGGATGCGCCGCACCGTGGGCCAGGTCACGCCGTGTTTCACGCCGTGGCGCCCCACGGTGGCGAGCAGGGCGGGGGAGGCGAACACATTGGTGACGCCCCAGTCTTCGATGGCGGCCCGGATCTTTTCAGGATCTACCTGGGCGGGACGCGTGAAATCCATGTCTGGCACCACGGTGGTCATGCCCAGGGCGGGGTCGAAGAGCGCGAAGAGCGGGAAGGTGGGCAGATCGATCTCGCCGGGCTGGATGCCGTAGGTATCGCGGATCAGGTCCACCTGCGCCATGAAATGCCCGTGGGTATAGACCACTCCCTTGGCGATGCCCGTGCTACCGCTGGTGAACAGGATGGCGGCGGTTTCATCGGCGGCCGTGTCCTCCAACAGGGGCCCTTCACTGCGGCCGGCCGGCGCGATCTGGGCCAGGGTCTTGCCGCCCCAGAACCAGCGGGAGCCCACGGTGACATGGTGGCGGAGGGTCCCGCGCGCCCAACCCAGCAGCACCCGGGCCGCGTGGGCGGTGGGGATGCCGATGAAGGCTTCCGGCTCCGCTTCCCGCAGGCAGGTCTTGAGCTGGCTCACGCCCAGGCCGGGATCGATCATCACCGGCACGATGCCCGCTTTGAACAGCGCGAAAGTCAGGGCGAAGAACTCCAGGCTCGGCTTGACCATCAGGACCGTGCGCATGCCGCGCTTCAGGCCAAAGCGGTGGAGGCCTGCGGCGATCTCATCGCTGCGCTGGTCCAGCTGCTGGTAGGTCAGGTGCGTGTAGGCGCGCTTGCCGTTCCGGTCCACACCGCTGGGGAACACCACCGCCAGCCTCTCGGGCTGCAGGCGCGCCATCCGGGGCAGCCAGGAGGCGATATTGTTCGAAGGCGAAGGCTGGGGTTCAGGACGGGGATCGGTCATCGGGGCGCCGGTTCAAGAGTGGCTGGGTCGCAGGAAATCGGCAATGAGGGGAATCACTTCGTCGGCGGCGTCCTCCAACACGTAGTGTCCCGCGTCGGCCAGGTAGCGCACCTTGGCCCCGGGCAGGTGTTCCCGCCACTGGCCCAGGAACTCATCGTCGAACACGAAATCCTGTCCGCCCCAGACGATGAGCGCGGGCGTGGCCTTGAAGCGGTCCAGGTTTCCGGCCACGTGGTGCACCAGTGCGAAGGCCCGGTCCCCCAGGCGCAGGGGGATGTCCTGCACAAAGCGCAGGGTGGCGATGCGGTTGGCCCAGGAATCATAGGGCGCGCGATAGGCCGCCGCGACTGCCCGCGCCATGGGCCGCCGGGTGCAGCCAAGCCGCGCGGTGCCCCAGGCAAAGGCATTGAAACCCCGCACCAGCAGGGTGCCCACGGGCATGCGGGCCAGCTTCAGCAGCCAGGGCAGACGTTGGCCAGTGGGCAGCGGAAAGGCCGCGGTATTGAGGATCACCAGCCGCGCGATCTGCTCGGGATGCCGGACCGCCCAGCCCATGCCGATCATGCCGCCCCAATCGTGGACCACGAGGGTCAGCGGCTCCTGCAACTCCAGCGAAGCCACCAGGGCTTCGAGATCGTCGATGCGCTGGGCCAGGGTGTAGTCGTAGGCCGCGTCGCCGGGCTTGTCCGACAGGCCCATGCCGATGTGGTCCGGCACGATGCAGCGGTGGGTCCCGCGCAGGGCCAGCACAAGGTTCCGGTAGTAGAAAGACCAGGAGGGGTTGCCGTGCACCATGAGCACCGGCGGGCCGCTCCCTTCGTCTAGGAAGTGCATCCGCAGGCCGGCGCCCCGGTCGAAATGGTGCGGCGCGAAGGGCAACAGCGCCGGGTCGAAGGGCTTCACCAAGAGCTCACCAGACGACTTCGGCCATGCTGCAGTTCAGACCTGACCCGATCCCCATGAGCGCCACGCGGCTGCCCTTGACCAGACGACCGGAGTCGGCGGCCTTGGACAGGACGATGGGCACCGAAGCGGGCCCGATGTTCCCGAATTCCGGGAAGATGGCCATGACCTTTTTCGGGTCCAGGCCGAGGGTCTGGCAGAGCATCGCGGTGTGGGTGCCGCTGACCTGGTGCAGCACGTATTCATCGACATTCCGCCCATCCCAGCCGAAGGCGGCCTTGGCCTCGGCATAGGTCTCCGTGGCGAGCCCGAGGCCCGCGACCAGCAGGGCCTTGGCGTCGGTGTGCATCTCGTCCACCTGGCCCTTGCAGAGGCCGCTGTGCTGGGTGGCGGCGCGGTTCACCACGCCCAGGAAGCGGTGGCCCGCCGGCGCCAGGTCCGACCGGGCCAGCACCATGGCCGCGGCGCCGGAGCCTAGCGTGAGTGTGGCGAACTGGCTGCGGAATTCCTCCTCGGTGGTCTCGGGGCGCTGCAGCCGCGCGATGGTGGCCTCCTGCACAAAACGCGCGCTCTCGCCATCCACGATCAGGCCGTAGTCGATCTGGCCCCGTTCGATCATGTTGCCCACCACCTGCATGCCGCTCATGAAGGCCAGGCAGGCGTTGCCAAGGTCGAAGTTCATGCACTCGGCGCTGAGCCCAAGGCGGTGGTGCACCAGGCAGGCGGTGGAGGGTTCGATGTAGTCGCGGCAGACGGACGTATTCACCACGATGCCCATGCGGGCGCGGTTTACGCCCCCTTGCGCCAGGGCCCTTTCCGCTGCCAGGGCGGCCACTTCGCTGGGCTGAATGCCCGGGTCCCAATAGCGGCGGGCCACGATGCCCGAGGCGCTCTCCAGCTGGTCAGGCCGCATGCCCAGCCGCTGCATGGTGGGTGCAAGGCGGGCGCACATGTCGGCGGAGGTGACCCGGTGGGGGGCGTCCACGTGGCCTAGGCTGAGGATCGAGACATTCTGGAATTGCATGGGCCATCCGGGGCTGGGAACCAGGAGTCTGCCAGCAAGGCACAGCAGTCCGGATTCGTGGGGTTGGGTCGGTGGGGCGTTCCAGGTGGGTCCTCGGAGCAGGGGCAGGCCGAGGACGGTTCACCGGTTCCTCCAGTCTACCGGACCCGGCCTTGCCGACAGGAGTCACACCCGGATTGCCAGCCAGGGCTTTCGCGGTACTTTCCCTTGAGGTCCACTCAGGAGCACCCGTGATCCTTCCCGAACCCTACCGCCGCTTCTACCGCACCCACCTGCGCTTTGCGCTGGTCATGCTGCTCTTTGGCATGCTGGTGGGGATCTCCTTCCAGGAATCCACCCAGAAGCTGCCCATCAGCGCGGCGGTGCCGGCGGGGCTGCACTTGGAGGCGGTGCTATCGTTGGCGCTGGTCCATGGCCACGCGCTCCTCATCGGCGTGCTACTGCCGCTGGCCGCCGCCTGGGCGCTCCACCTCGGCCTGGTCCTGGGTGCGGCGCCGCTCTCGGAGCGGGCCTTAAATTGGACCACGGGCCTGTACATCCCCGGCGCGGTGGTGAGCGTGGCGCTGATGCTGTGGAAGGGCTACCACTACGTGCTGGGCGTGCGGCACGGAACGCTGGACCTGGCGGAACTCAACCGGAGTTTCCTGTTCGGCAGCCACGCCCTGCGCGCAGTGCTCTACAGTTCTTCCCACACGGCCATGGCGGTGGGTCTGGGCATCCTGGGGGTGGGCCTTTGGCGCACTCTGAACGCTCAGGCAGTCCTCGACTGAAGCGCGGTAGCGAGGAACGACGCCAGCAGGAGTGCTCGGGCCCTGTCACTTTCAACTGGGTGCAGCCGCATTCAGCTAGGGTTGCAATGCTTTGGTTCTGCCTGGAATTGAGGGGAAACCAACCACGCGGAGGGCAGCAGAGGCGCGAAGGGTAGCGGAGAACAGAGCCTGCCTTTCGATCTCGTCAGGTCAGGCGGATGCAGTTGCCGGAATCGTGGCGACGGTTCGCGGACGGTGCCTTTTGGCCGGGGTGCTGCGGGGCTTTGACATCACCATTTTTTGTTTTTGTCCCCGCCAATCCCCGAGTGTCCCCGGCCAAAAGCTTTTTCAATCGGGGACGCACGGGGACAAAAAGATGAAAAATCAAAGCCGTTTCAAGCACGGGTGAACACCGATAAAGAAAAGGAGGTTTTGCTTTTCTCCACTACCTTCCGCGGGGTGTTTTGAAGACGCCACTGCGCCAACTCTTATTTGAATCAGTGGCGATGGGTCACTTTCCGCAATTCCGTGAAGAGCCCATTCTTTTAAACGCGATCCCGCATCAGGCCCCGGCCGCCTGCGCAATTTGCACAATCTTCTTAGCGATGTCCTCGGACGGGAGCACAAAATCGACGCAGCCGCTGGCGATGGCGCTCTCGGGCATATTGGGCTGCCCGGCGGTGTCGAGCTTCTGGGCGATGGTGATGCCTCCCACTTCCTTGATGCCGCGCAGCGCTGCGGCCCCATCGCTGTCGTAGCCGGACACAAGGACGGCAATGATTTTCCCATCCCAGTGCTGGGTCATGGAATGCAGGAACACCGTGATCATGTCCGGCCAGCCCCTGGGCTTGGAGATGGGCTGCAGGTGGAATTCCCCATCCAGGACGTGCAGATCGCGCTGGGGCGGGATGATGAACACATGGTTGGGCCGGATGTCCAATTATTCCGTGATCAGTTCAACCGGCATCTGGGTGTAGCCCGGGAGGATCTCGCGGAGCAGCGTGCTGACGGTCCTCAGGTGGTTCACGATGAGGATGGCGGCGCCCATGTCGGTGGGCAGGTGCTTAAGCAACCGGATGTAAGCGTCGAGGCCGCCAGCGGAACCACCTACGCACACCACCGGAAATCTTTTGAGTCGGGTTTGACGTCCATGGACCACCGCTCAGCCTTGGCACTTGTTTTCCAGTATGCGAGGTTGGCGCCGCTGCGGGCGGGATTCGGAACCCCGAGCGCCGCCCTCCGCGAATCAGGCTCCCTGCCTTTGAACTCAAGTTTCCATCGGGGCGCTGGGGCGCTGGTTCAGGCCCCGCATGGGCCCGAACAGGGAGTGAAGGAATTCCAGGTCCCGGACCGGGTCCTGGGTGGTTTCGAAGATGGGCAGCAACTGGACCACATGCCGCCCATAGTCGAAGGCGACGCCGAAGATCGGAACCCCGGCGCCCTCGGCGATCCGGTAGAAGCCCGTCTTCCATTGGCTTGGGCCCTTCCGGGTGCCTTCCGGCGCCAGGGCCAGCATCAGGGCCGGGGCGGACCTGAAGGCCCGCACGCATTCCCCCACCACCCCATGGCTGACGCGGCGGTCCACGGGGATGCCCCCCAGCCAGCGGACCAGGCCGTTGAAGGGCGGTTTGAACAGGGTGTGCTTGCCCAGGAAGGCCACCCGCAGGCCCACGGCGAATACCACGGCGATGCCCAGGGTGAAATCCCAGTTGGAAGTGTGGGGCGCGACGATGGTCACGTTCTTGGTGGCTGCGGGGAATTCCCCTTCAATGCGCCAGCCCGCCCCGCGCAGGTAGGCGCGTCCCAGAGCGCGCAGGAGCCAAGGCCATTTCCGCTGCAGGGCCAAGGGGGGAACCGGGTACTGGCCAGGATGCGGACCCATGCTCTCCTCAAGTTCGCCGTTGCCTGGGGCACGCGGCCCACGAGATTAGCACCCCTGGGGGCTGGGAGGGCGCTCCGGGCGGCCGGCCCACCCGGGGTGAAGCGTGACTTTCACCACTGTGGCCACCGCTATGATCAGGCTTCCGGAGTCTCGGGGAAGGGCTGGGCCGATGAAGATCCTCATCGTCGAAGACGAAGCCAAGCTGGCCCAGGTGCTCCAACAGGGCCTGAAGGAAAATGGCTACGTGGTGGAATGGGCCGCCGACGGCCCCTTGGGCCTGGAGCTGGCCAAGAGCGGCAGCTTCGATGCCGCCATCCTGGATGTGATGCTGCCGGGGCTGGATGGCTTCGAAGTGCTGAAGGCCCTCCGCAAATCTGGCAGCGCCATGCCGGTGCTGATGCTCACCGCCCGCAGTGGCATCGACGACCGCGTGCGGGGCCTGGACTTGGGAGCCGACGACTATCTCTCCAAGCCCTTCGACTTCAAAGAGCTGCTGGCGCGCCTCCGGGCGGTCACGCGCCGGCCGCAGGTGGAGCTGCTCAACACGCTCGCCGTCGGGGACCTGGAGCTGGATCTGCACCGACATGAAGTGCGCCGCGGCGGCCGGACCATCGATCTCACAGCCCGGGAATTCGGGTTGCTGGAATACCTGATGCGCCGTAAGGGCATCGTCCTCACCCGCGCCATGATCATGGACCAGGTATGGCCTTCGGAGGCCGACTACGGCGGAGGGTCCAACCTGGTGGAGGTCTACATCAATTTCCTCCGCAAGAAGCTGGATCAAGGCTCAGACCACAAGCTCATCCAGACCGTCCGTGGCGTGGGCTACGTCATCCAGGAACCTGGCTGATGCGCTTCAACCGCTCCCTGCGCTACCAGCTCACCATCTGGTATTGCGTGGCGCTGGTCATGGGGCTCATCGTGTTCGGCGTGGTGCTGTCGGGCATGGCCCAGCAGCATCTGCTCACCAACCACGATGCCAACATGAAGGCCCGCGGCCAGGTGGTGCTGGGCATCCTGGCGGGGCAGGGGGAGAGCCGCAACCTGACGCCCGGCCAAGTGGAGGAATTGGCGCATATCAGCCGGGTGCTAGTGGTGGAGCGCATCGGCCACGTGGATCAGGTGGTCTACCGGTCCCCGGATATCCCCGGGGGCGCGCTGTCCCAGGAAATCCGGGGCCTCCCTTGGCAGAGTGAGACCGGCCGCTCCTTTGAGACGCTGACCTTTGGTGGTGACAAATGGCGGGTCTATTCACTGCGCTACACCTCGCCCATCGGCCGCAAAGGCAGCATCCGCATAGTGGAGAACCTGGGCGACGTGGGAGCCACGCTCAAGCGACTGCGCGTGGCCTTCCTTCATCTGGCTCCGGTGGGCATCCTGATTTCATTCCTAGGAGGCTTCCTGCTTTCGGCGCGGGCCCTGGCGCCCCTCAACCGCATCATCGGCCTGGCGCGGCGCATCGAGGCCAGCAAGCTGGACCAGCGCCTTCCGCACCCCGGAGTGGACGACGAGATTGGCCGCCTGGTGGACACCCTCAACCGCATGATCGCGCGGCTGGAAGCCTCCTTCGAGGCCATGAAGCGCTTCACCGCCGATGCCTCCCACGAACTGCGCAGCCCCCTGGCCACCATCCGCAACACCATCGACGTCACGCTGGAACAGCCCCGCACGCCTCAGGAGCAAGAGTCCGCCATGCGCAGCATCGGCGAAGAGGTGGACCGCATCCGCACGCTGGTGGAGGATCTGCTGCTGCTGGCCCGGGCTGACGCGGGGCGCATGGTGATGCAGATGAAGCCGGTGCGGCTGGACGGCCTGGTGGAAGCCCAGGTGGACGCCCACCAAATTCAGGCCCGGGAGCATGACATCCAGCTCGAATGCGCGCCGTTGCCGCCGGACGAGATCCTGGGCGACGAGCGCTGGCTGCACCAGGTGGTGGGCAACCTGCTGGACAACGCCATCAAGTACACCCCCATGGGCGGTCGCGTGTGGGTGGACTTGCACCATCTGGTCCAGGATTCCACCGCCCGCATCACGGTGAGCGACTCGGGGCCGGGGATTCCAGAAGCCGATCTGGAGCGCGTCTTCGAGCGGTTCTTCCGCTCGGATCCCAGCCGTTCGCGGGCCCATGTGCCGGGCCTCGGCCTCGGTCTCGCCATCGCTGCGTGGGTGGTGCACGCCCACAGCGGCAGCATCCATGCGGCGAACCGACCCGGCGGCGGCGCCACCTTCACGGTGGCGCTGCCCGTGGGTGGTGCGGGCGGCGGAGCGGGCGACGGGCCCCTTGCCGGAGCACAAGCCTGATCTCTGGCGCGCTGAACCCAGCCAGAACGGAAGCGGACCCAGCGCCCACCAGCGCAGGCGGGCCTGGGCATGGCTTCGGGGAATCACCGAGCTGAATCCAGTGGCAACCCCCTTGCACAAGCGGTGATAACGGTCACGCGATTAGAGGCCTGTCTTTAAGCCAGCTTTAAGGATGGAGGTGCATCTTGAAGATCACCAAGTCAGTCCCCTTGGTTACAAATTCCCTGGAACCCCGCGCCATGACCCCTTCCCTCCGCTCCATCCTGTTGGCCGTCACCGTGCTGATATCAGCACCTGCTGCACAGTTGTGGGCGCAGAAGGGGAATGAAGCGGTGAAGACGAATGAAATGCTGGTGTGGCCGCCACCACCCGCTCCGGCCCGCATCAAGTGGGTTTCAGAGCTGCGCAATGAATTCGATCTCGGGGCCAAGAAGCGGCGCGGCTTCCTGGACCGGCTGGCCGGCAAGAATGAGGATGTGCTTCGGTTGCACCGCCCCGTGGCTGTGGCCGTGGACGACCAAGGCCTAGTGTTCGTGGGCGACCTTGGCCAGGGCGTGGTCGGCATGGACCCCAATGCCCACAAAATGTGGCTGTTCTCCAGCGTGGGGGGCACTTCGCTAGGCACGCCTTCTGGGCTCGCGGTGGACTCCAAGCTTGTCTACGCCACGGATTCCAACAGCAATGCGGTGGTGATCTTCGACAAACAAGGCCACCAGCTGAACGGGCTGGGCCCGAAAGACGGCATCAAGCGCCCGGTGGGGATCGCGGTGGATGAAGGTCGCGACCTGGTGCTGGTGGTGAACGGTGGCGAACATACGGTGCTGCTCTACAACCGCGCCCTCAAGCTCGTCAAGAAAATCGGGGACCGTGGTCCCGGCAAAGGTCAATTCAACTTCCCGACCTACTGCTGCTTTGTGCCCGGTGTGGGCTTCGCAGTGACAGACACCGGCAACTTCCGGGTGCAGATTTTCGACTACGCGGGCAAATTCATCCGCGAATTCGGCAAGTCCGGAGATGCCTCGGGCAACTTCGCGCGGCCCAAGGGCATCGCGGTGGACCCCGACGGGAATCTCTACGTGGTGGATGCGGTCTTCAGCAACTTCCAGGCCTTCCGGATAGATGGCCAGGTGCTCACCTTCGTGGGGCATGGCGGCGCGGGCAAGGGCAGCTTCCAGGTGCCCGCCGGGATCGCCATCGCCAAGGATGGCGCCATCTACGTGGCCGACGAGATGAACACCCGCATCCAGAAATTCCAGTACCTCAAGGAAGCTGCCCCGGCCCCAGGCAAGTTGGGCTCCCAGGCTACTCCCTAGTTGTTTGCGCTGAAAACCCACCCCTCCATCTCGGAGGCCTATCTCTCAGGAGCACCACCATGAAACGCCTTCTCACTTCCCTCCTCACGGTCCTGGCCGCGACGGCCCTCCAGGCCTACACGCCCTTTCCGGGCGGCGGCGTCACGGGCACGATGCATGACTTGAGCGCCACTGGCCCGAACAAAGTGACCAACCAGACCCAGGTCTGCGTCTTCTGCCATACGCCCCACCATGCCATCGGCTCGGTGTCAGGTGGTGACATCGACAAGCAGATCATCCCGCTGTGGAACCACACCACGACCACCTCCACGTTCACCATGTACAACCAGACCAACAATAAAATGCCCGACCTTCAGGGCACCGTGGATCCGAGCCCCAGTGGCGCGAGCATGGCCTGCCTTTCCTGCCATGACGGCACCGTGGCCGTGGGATCCCTCGCCGTGGTTCCTTACCCGGGTGTCATGACCTACACCGCTGGCGGCCAAGTGAACGCTACAGGATTTATTGCTGGCACGCATGTGGTGGGCAGTGATCTTACCAACGACCATCCCATCAGCATCACCTACCAGGACAACCTGGATTCGGAACTGCAACCAGCGGCGGGACTGACCGGCGTTCAGCTCTTTCCGTCCAATGCCACCGGCAACAAGGTGCAGTGCGGATCCTGCCATGACGTGCACAACTGGGGCTCCGGCACCAACGCTCCCGCGGGCGCGGGCGCTCCCTTCCTGCGTGTCAACAACACGGGCTCTGCCCTTTGCCTGAAGTGCCACAAGAAGTAATTCGGCACATCCAGTCCCTACGGGGGAGGGGGTAACCCCCTCCCCCGTAGGTGCATCGCCACCGGAAAGGCAGGCCGCAAGTGAGCTCCCGGCTCCTGATGTTCGTGCTGGCTGGCACCGCCTCCATCGGCGCCGCCCAGGACATCGGCGTGCTGAACCAGCGGTTCCAGTTGCGCTACAACTCATGGCGCCTGAACCAGGAGCCCGCTACGTCCGCCACCCAGGCGGTCTACGATTTTTCCGCGGGGTTGCCGGTGATGTCCTACCGGCTGGGGGCCGTGGCGCTGAGCGGGTCGATGGAATACAACCGGCTCAGTACCGGCGAAAGCTCTGGTTCTGACCTGGGACTCAACCGCTATGGAGTCCGGGTCTATCTTTTCCCCTACCGCCCCTTCCACCTGAATCTGGAATACAGCCACAGCCAGACTCCAGGCCTGCTGGGGGCCGAAAAGGTGAAGGGCAATATTGTGGGGGCCGCCCTGAACTATCGTGGCCACACGGTGCAAGACATGCAGCTCTCCTTCCGGCGCGGCACCAGCACTCAACCAGGCGAGTCGGAAGCCTGGACTCAAGTGGCTTTCGCGGCGAATCAGCGCTTCGGCATGACCACCGTGACGTTGAGCGCGGCGCACCAGGACTTCGAGGGTTCTGGGGGCGCGACCGTGTGGAAGAGCACTACCCTTTCGGCGGGAACGGATACCGCTATATCCCAACAATGGAAATTGCGAACCTCACTCACGTCCGAAGACATAGCGGAGGCCCGATCCATCGGCGTGGGAGCTGACCTGGTGGGGAACTTGGGGCCCTGGGTCTCCTTGACTTCCATGTCCATGCGCCAGTCGGACAACCAAGGGGATCAGGCGAGGTCGGTCCTCGCATCCGAGTCCGCGGTGCTCTCCCAGGCAAGGTTTTCTGTTTTTGGGACTGTTGCCCTGAGCAAGGTTTCCGCATCCAGCGGGGGAAGTGGAGCCGCGCCGAACACCGAGACCATCCAGGTGGGTGGCGCCTATGCTCTCTCGAGCGAGTGGCGCGTGTCTGGGGATGTGGGTCTCTCTTCGGGGGGCGCATCCGCCACGGGAGGGGCCACTGGGGCGCATGAAACCACGGCCATCCACGGGGGTTTTTCCCGAGGCGGAGATATTCCAGCTCTCATCAAACACTCCCTTTTCTATCTGAGCGATCTGAGCTTCCAACGCCAGGTCAGCAGTGACTACCCGCCGGACTATGTGCCTTCCGAACTGGCCGAGCAGATGATGCAACGGCGGCTACGCCAGAACGGGGGATTCGGGTTCACGGGCGACTTCTGGCACATTCATGACAAGGGGGATGGGGGGAAACTGGACTGGGCCAGAATCACTGGCGATCTGAGGGTGGGCGACCGCATCAGGATCTTCGCCATCGGGGACTGGAAGCTGGATGACGGCATGGCTGTCCAGGGCCAGCGTGGGGAAAACCGGGCCATTTCGCTGAATGGTTCCTTCCGGTTCGATGTGTCCTCAATCTCCGCCGCTGCCGGGTACTTCAAGAATGCTCTTAATTTGAAACCCATTGAATCCTCCGGGGTCACCCTGGAATCGTCCGTTGCGGCCGCTGGCACTCCGGACGACCACGCCGCGACCTACTATTCGATGGGCTTCAATTCACGCGCCTGGAAGGTTCCCTATGGCCTGCTGCTGACTCGCTACGATGAGGGGCAGCACCTTCCGACCACTTCGCTCTCCAGCTTTGCTATGTTGAACTTCAGGCACGTGAGCTTGCGGGTCTCGTATCAGACAGCCCGGCGTCCGGATGGCTTCCGCAGCAGCAGGATCACAGTGGATCTTCTGCGTTTGTTTGATAGCATCGCCCTTTGGGGGCAGAAATGGTGAGCGAGACCCGGAGCCTGAAGGCATGACCATGGACCACCCCCGCGGAGCCTCCGTGGCGGGTCGTGCGCGTCCATGCGTGTGAGTCGACCTTTCTTGTCGCGCAGAAGCGCCATCGCCGCGACGATGGCGCTTCTGGCCTTCTTGCCTCAAGCCGCCGCCCGCCAGGCTGTGACTGTCCTTAGGGGGAAGGGTAGAGAGCTGAAACCGAAGACTTCACTGGTCCACCAGGATTGCAAGTCCTGCCATACGGCCCACGTAGCTGTGCAGGGGCAGGCAACCCTGCGCCAGCCTCCCTTCAAAAACGTGGGCACCGATGCCATTTGCCTGCCCTGCCATTCAGGGCTGAACAATGCGATCACACCCGGCAGCGCTCCCAAGTTCCCCGCAGAGCCACTAACCGGTTCCCGGCACATGATGGACCGTCCAGTGGGTCGCTGGTCGGAATTCAAGCGGGTGGTTCGCAGCGGGACAAAATTCATCGTGCTCAAACCGGACTGCAGCGGGTGCCACGATCCCCACGGCCGGGATCCGGGAAAGCTAAGGACGAATGCCTTCGATTCCAGGGGGAGCTTGATTGGAGCAAAGGCCACGTTCGTGGCCCAGATCTGTTTCGGATGCCACGCCGGCCCAGAGGCCGCACCGCTCATGCAATCCGACTTTGATATCGGGCAGCTCTTCAGCAAGGGCAATGCATCGAGCCACGTCATCGGCCGGACGGCTTCCGAGCGATCGGACCTGCCGAGCCTTCGGGCCACCGAATTCAAGGGGCGGCTGGATTGC
>JANXPB010000213.1 GCA_025357545.1 Holophagaceae bacterium | reverse complement strand
GCCCATGCCAGCGGGCACGCCGAAGCCCATGCTGGCGTAATAGCCGGGCGCCACAAGATCGGTGTCGTGGATGTCAAGCGCCGTGAAGAGGCAATCCCCCATGTCGGCCGCCACGGGCAGGGGGCCCCGGGCGCCGAAGAGGTCATTGATGCCCCGCGCGATGTCAGAAGGGGCGACGGGCGATGCATCCAGTTCCAGACCGCATGGATGACTGGGGTGGCGGGGGCGGGGCAGGCGTGGGCGGGGTTCCGTGCGGGCCAACAGGGCTTCAAGCAAAGCGGCCAGGGGGATGTTCGGGTAGCGGTGGTGGCCCACCCGCACCTCCCGATCCGCCGCATGAACGGCATGGCGGAGGTCCAGCAAGCTGCTGCTCACCCCGAAATTCGTGTCGCTGACGACGATGCCGAGCAGCAGCAGCAGGTCGGCTCCTTCCACTGCTTCCCGCACCGCGATGTCGCCGGCGAGCCCCAGGTAGGTCCCGATCCGCGACACATCCTGGTCGGTCATCAGGCCGTGGCCCAGCAGTGTGGTGGCGCAGGGCAGATCCAGGCGCCGCGCCAGTTCGGCGACCTGCGCTTCGATGCCGTAGCGGCGGACTTCAACGCCCGGCAGCAGCATGGGGCGGCGGGCGGTCTGGAAGAGCGCCAGGATCTCCTCGGCGCAGGCCGCCACCGCTTCGGCATCGAAGGGGCTGGGTGCGAGCGTGGGCACCGCATCCACTTCCACCTCCACCATGTCCCGGGGCAATTCCAGATAGACCGGGCGGGCCTGCTCCCGGCAAGCCCGCAGGACGTGCGCGATGACCCCAGGAGCCGTGGCCGGATCGTCCAGCACGCCTTGGGCGCAGGTGATCTCCTGGTAGACCCGCATCTGGCTGTCAAGCTCCTTGGCCTGGTGGTGCAGGAGCAATCCGGAATTCGCCTCCCTGCGTCCCGGCGCGCCGGAGATGACGACGAGCGGAGTCTTCTCCGCATAGGCCTGGGCCACCGGGTTCACCAGATTGAAGGCCCCGGCCCCATAGGTCACCGCCGCCACGCCGATACCGCCACGGTAGCGGACCGCGGCGTCCGCAGCGAAGCCCACCGCCGGTTCATGGCTGAAGGTGTGGAGCGGCAATCCGCCGTGTTCCTCGATACAACGGAAGAAGGGCAAGGCGAAGTCACCAGGAATCCCGAACACCTCGCCGGCGCCATGGGCTTTGAGCGCTTCCAGCAGGGCCATGCCTAATTTCATGGGATGCTCCAAAAGAAAGGTATTTCGGACCTATTGATCAGAATCCATTAATTCGGCCTGGATTCGGGTCACAATCCGTCCACCCTTGAACACCGCCGCAGGGCTGGGCCCCGGACCTCACTTCAGCGGAGCAATCAGTGCCGCGCTTTCAGAGCGGGGGCCAACCACCGGACCTACCTGGTGGGCATGGAGGATCGCCGCGGAAGTCGGCTTAAGGAGGGCCAGTATGTCCACGCATCGTGCCGAGGGGCTGAGTCAGGCCACTGAATCGAGAACAACCGGCATTTATTTGGGGGTCGCGACCATCCTCGCGTTGGGTGCCGTGGTGAGGCTGGCCAAGCTAGAACGTGCTCGCCTCAAAGCCATCCAGGACAGTAAGCAAGACCTAATGGAGAGCATCAAGCGATGGAATAGGGCCACCTTCCGCGTCGAGACCCCTTTGATCACCATCTCGCCCAGGGTTGCCGCCAGCGCCTGCTCCGAGGTCTGCCAACGCTCCAGGCATGATGGGAAGAATGACCCGTTCCGCGCCTGGGGCAGCCTCAGCTTCAGCGTCCCCATCCGGGTCCGAAGCTCACGGCCTTTCAACCCATTCCGATAGCCGTTGGGCCGTGGAAGGCCCTTCGCATTCCAGGGCGCCCCGAAGTGCTCCACCGCCTCCAACCCGATCAGTGCCTGCACGACCTCCTCCACGAGCGCCCGGACGCCCTCACCTCCGTCTGCGAACAAACCTTCCCCAAAACCCTTCTGGCCCAAACTTCCCTTCGGCCATCGCGTCCTCCAAGTTGGTGGTTTTGAACGCGATCAACCTACCGGACTCCGTGGCCACCTTCTCCTGTCAGGCCCTCAAGCCGGACTTACAGACGCTTTTGTACACAACCTGGGTTGGGACCATAGTTTGTCCAATCGTGCAAAGGAACCATAGTCTGTCATTTGCGACAAACTATGGTTCCTCGACACACAACAAAAAGCTCCGCATTGCGGAGCTTTTTTGGTGGAGGTGGAGGGAGTCGAACCCTCGTCCAAGAAACGTCGGGTGGTGGGTCTTCACAGGCTTGTTCCGCTGGCGTGGCCTCTAGGGGTAAATCGCGGACGACCCACATCGAGGACTTTCCCCTGATCTCGGCCCGGCTGCGGGGGCGTTTCGCCGGGCCCATTCTGTTCCTTCCTCCGGCAGACCGAAGTCACCCTTTGGAAGGTTTTACGAGCCCGTTACCAGAAGATCGCGGGGACTCGCTCGTTGCTTAAGAAAAATTAAGCGGCGAGGGCCAGTTCGAAGTTATCGTTGGCAGTTTTGTTTGGGCGGATTGATAAGGGGGCCATCCGTCCAACCCCCGCCTGCACCATGCACTCGAGTCATAACCTGTCGAAACCGGTCACCCCCGAATACGCCTGAGTGGCGCCCGCGCTTGCGCCTCCCGCAAGAGGCCGCATCGCGCGGAATCCCGAGTATGAGGCCCGACGGAAGGCTTTGCTACACTGGCATTGCGGAGGCAGGTCGATGCCCATCTTTGAATACCGCTGCGAAGCCTGCGGCGAGCTTCTCGAAGTCCTGGTGCGAGGGGCGGCAGCGGAGCCGGCGCTGTGCGCGGCCTGCGGGGGGAAGCTGACCCGTCTGCTATCACTGCCTGCGGATTTGAAGCGCATGGATGGCTTCTTTCACAAGGACAATTTCAGCGATTCGGAAATCGCGTCGAAAGGTCTCACCAAGTATGTGAACCGGGGCGACGGCACCTACGAGAAGGCGGCGGGCACAGGGCCCAGCATCCTCGACCGGAACAAGCTGCCGGGTTGATTCGCGCCCCGCGCGCTCAGGCCCCCCAGACCTGGGGCACTTCGGGCATGGGAACGCCGCGGTGCTCCGCGACCACCAGTTCGCTGCCGTCGTCCAGAACCAGGATGGTGTGGCCCTGCTCCACCCGGGCGCCCACCACCATGTGGTTGACGTAGCGGTTCTTGGGATCCCGGTGCCAGGGAATGCCGGCCGGAGAGGTTTCGCGGTAGGCCTCCACCAGCGGCTGCATGAAATGGCCCAGGCTCTCCACCGTGCGTTTGAAGGCTTCAGTGAAGCCCTCGGGCATCACTTCAGGCAGGCCAGCGGCCCGAAGGAAATGTGTGGGCCCTTGGGTGGCGGTGAATTCCCGTCCCTGCTGGCTCCATTCCCCGCCGGGCAGCCAGGGGGACCACCGCATGCCGCCGGTGCCTGAGAACGTGACCCGACTGAGGACAGCAGCTTGCCGTCGATGCTCGCCGAAGTACAGGAACTCGCCCATGTAGGGGGCGTCCAGGGGGTTGCCCACGAAATCCACCCGGCGTTCCGGATCGTCGTGCAGGATGACGGCGCGGAGGGGCAGCTTCAAGAAGAGGACCGCCAGCAAACCTTCCACGGAGCTGGGGTTGGGCCGCTCGAGTTTGGCCACCCAGTCCGCCAAGCTGGCCCGCAACGTCGCCAGGCAGGTGACGCCGGCCGGAACGCCCGCGGGACCGTAGGGCAGGGGGATCTCGTGCCAGTGCCGGCCCAGGGCCGGGATCACCTGTTGGAACAGGATCAGGGCCGGGTCCCAATCCCAATGTTGCTCCGGGGTATACCCCATCTGGTGGCACAAGGTGGACCATTCCTGGGAGGGCGAGGCATCGCCCCACTCGAAAATCTCCGAGCCATTGAGAAAGACTCGGAACTCGGGGTAATGCTCCTTCCGGTGCCAGTCGCCGGCCAGGTGCACGGCCAGTTCGTGGGGCCCGAGCTTTCCACGGGCGCTCTCCAGGTACGGATGGTCCTCCGATTCGAGGAGGACCAGGGGTTCATGAAGGATCCAGGCCGTATCCATGCCGCACCTGTTGTCAGAGGAATCGCACCCTGCATGGTGGGTCCGGGTTTGGGGAAGTCAAGGCGACTTGCGTCAGCACAGTTTGGGCCGGCTGACCCACCTCGAGGCGCCGGTGGCGAAGCGCCGGAGCGCGGACTGGTCTTCGGTGGTGGCGTAACCGATGCCGACCCTGGGTCCCGCCACGATGGAGTCTGGCGGTGTGCCCCTACGCAGCTCCAACTGACCGGGGCGGAAGAGGGCGAGGCCGTTGAACTCACCGTTGAGCGCCAGGGCCTGGGCCACCCGCCCCGGGCCCGCCAGGAGGTCCGGCGCCACCCGCGACTTGCGGCGGCGGGCCAGCAAGGTGTCAAGGCCGGCAATCGGCTCGCAGGCCCGGATGAGCACCGCCGAGCTCTGGCCTAAAGGCCCCGCCACCACGTTCAGCATCCAATGGATGCCATAGCAGAGGTACAAATAGGCGTGGCCGCCGGGTCCCCACATGATCTGGTTGCGGGGCGTCTGGCCCATGCGGGCGTGGCTGGCCGAATCCTCCGGCCCGCCGTAAGCTTCGACCTCGGTGATACGCAGCGCGACCGCGCCATCCACCAACAGCTGGCCCAGGAGGTCCCGGGCCACCAGGTCCGCATCCCGTGCGTAGAAAGCCCCCGGGATCAGAGGTCCAGGGCGGAACACCGGCGCCCCCGCACATAGGTTGCCCGCACCATCCGCGGATCCGCGCGGTACAACAGCCGGGACAGCACGAGCTCCGCCGCCTCCTCGGTGCGGCGGGCCGGGTCCGAGCAGCGGGGGTCCACCACGATGAAATCCGCGTCGAGGCCTGGCTCCAGGCCGCCGATGCGGGACTGCAAACCCAGGGCCTGGGCGCTTGAGCGGGTGGCCAGATGGAAGGCTTCGGCGGGCGCCACGGCGGCCTGCTCGTGCAACAGCGCTGAGCGGAGCTTGGAAGCGGTGCAGGCCATGGCCATCTCCTGCCACATGGACAGGGTGGGGCCGCCCGCCACGTCGGTGCCCAGGCCCAGGCCCAGGCCTTCCTCCCGCCACTGCTTCAAGGGCATGACCCCGCTCTGCAGGAAGGCGTTGGAGCTGGGGCAATGGACGATGGAGGCGCCGGCTTCGCGGATCAGAGCCCGCTCCGTGGCCTCGAGATGGATGCCATGGCCCAGCAGGGTGCGGGCGTTCAACATGCCGTGCCGGTGGTAGACCTCGGTGTAGGAAGCGCAGTCCGGAAACAGCTGCTTCACCCAAGCGAGTTCTTGCGCATTTTCACTGAGGTGGGTTTGGAGGTAGGCGTCGTATTTATCGGACAGCGCACCCGCTCCGCGCATGAGCTCGGGCGAACACATCGGCGCAAAGCGCGGCGCCAATGCGTACAGCAAACGTCCATCAGCCTTGCCGTGCCATTGCTGGAGGAGTTCCTCGCTTTGCTGGAGCGAAGTTTCCGTGTCTTCGCATAGCGCCGGTGGGGCGTGGCGATCCATCATCACCTTGCCCATGGCGCAACGGATGCCACTGCTTTCGGCCTCTTGGAAGGCCGCGTCCGTGGCGGCCTGGTGAATCGTGGAATAGACCACGGCGGTAGTGGTGCCCAAGGCCAGCAGGTCGGCGAAAAAGCACTTCGCCGCTTGCCGCGCCACACCCACATTCGCGAAGCGCGCCTCCGCCGGGAAGATGTGCACCTCGAGCCAGGGCAGCAACTCCAAGCCGTCCATGGCCACGGCTTCGTACTGGGGAAGGTGCACATGGAGATCAATGAGGCCCGGCAGGATCCACAGGGGGCGGAGATCCTGGATTTCAACGCCGGGGTGGTGCGGGGCGATTTGCTCAAAGGGTCCTGAGGCCCCGATGCGGCCCGTGGCATCCACCAGCAGGGCGCCGTCCGCCGCTTCGCCCAATTGCGTGGGCGAAGCGGACCAAAGGAGATGGGCGCGGTAGAGGATCACGGGAGCTCATTATCCATGGGAAAGGGCCGCAGGCGCGGCCCCTTCGAGCACCATTCGGACCCTCACACTTCGTCGAAGAAGAAGGGCTTGAGCACCTGGATGCGGGTTTCCCAGTCGGTGGGGTGGATGAAGCGCAGCGCTGCAGCCAACGAGGAGAGCAGGCTGTTGCCGTCCTGGGGCGTGAAGCAGAAACCCACCAGGCGGTTCTCGTTGGGCATGGTGAGGGTGCTGATGGGGATGACGGTCTGGTTGAGGATGCGGCCGAAGTGGCCCTGGTCGCGGCCGAAGGAGAAGACGGTGTTGGCGTCCTTCTTGTCGGTGACGGCGATGCGGTCGTTGCCCTTGATCTTGAGTTTGATGGCGTCGAGATCGGTGGGGCGCTTCAGGCGCAGGTCGAACCAGATGCTGTGCATGTACTGGGTGTTGAGCTTCACGGCCGATGAGAACAGATTCAGCTCGAGGCCCTTGGTCTGGAAGAGGTGGTAGGCATCGCGCGCATGGTGGGTGCCGAATTTGCCATCCTTGTGGGAGCCCACCTGGGGGGCCGGGCAGAAATCCTTCACCTGGCTGATGTCGTTGGCGCGGCGCATGCAGACGAAAGATCCTTCCACCAGGTTGTCATCGCCCTCGGCGAGCACCAGGGTCTGCAGCAGGCAGGACAGGTTGTGGGTGTTGCAGCTGACCACGTGCACGTATTTGTCGGCGGCGGTGATGACATCGTCGTTGATGCCCCGAGCGTACATCTTCCCAAAGCCGAATTCGCTGCCCTGCGCGATGAAACCAAGGGTGTTGTGCTCGTAGCGCTTGTAGAACTTCTCCTTCATCTCAATGCCCTTGGGGTGCAGTCGATGACCACCGAGGCCTGCTCCAACGCCTCCTCGTGCGTCAACACTGGATTCATGCCCGCAGCCTTGAAGGCTTCCATCTTGTCGGCATCGGCCACCAGTTTGGCGCCGCGGTTCACCAGCGCCTTGACTTTGGGGCGGTCGCTCACGCTGTGCTTGTGGAAGGTGATTTCGTCGAGGCCCAGTTCCTTTTGAAAATGGGTCATCAGCCCGATGAGGGGCTCTCCGATGGTGCCCGTGCCGACCACATGAACCACATTCCTGGACATGCAACCTCCCCCTGGGCCGGATTGTTCTGGGACGCCCCGCCGGTCCAAACGACCTAGTTTCTCAAATCCACTGGGGAAGACGAGGGGAAATGTGGGACGGTCAGAGCTTTATTCATGTCCATGCGTAAAAAACCGATAGTCCGCGGTGTAGCTCACGCGCAGGGCTATGCCTTCGTCCGCGGCGGTGCAGTCTGCGGGCGCTTTGCCGCCGTGGGTGTTCACCCGCTGAATGTTAGGTGACCTTGGAGAAGAGTCCAGCGCCGGTGGGGGTCGCGGCCAGCAGCAGCCACGGAATGGCATCCGCTCCTGGGGCATCCGCCTTTCCTTTCACCGCACCGAGGGCCTTGCTCCCATCTGGGGCCTCCCAAGGCGGTCCCGCCCCATGGTGGGCGGCGACATGGCCCCCGTCATCGGACAACTCGGCTTCGGGGGCCTGGAACACCCATTCGAATTGGCCGGCCGCGCCTTTCTTGGGCTGGGCCCGGTAGATCTGCACGCCCTTCGCATGGAGGGTGAGCACGCAGGCATGGCCAGGTGGCGGCTGCAGTGTCGCCAGGGGTCAGCCGGCTGAGCTTGGGTGGCCAGCAGGATGAGGGCGGGAAGCAGCATGGGAACTCCGGGTAAGCCCCCAGCATCGAATAAAAAAGCGGTGGCCGACAGGCCACCGCTTCAGGGACACGAATGGAACCGGGCTTACCAGCCGCGCATGAGGTTGGCTTTGTAGACGCGCTCCAGGGCCAGAACAAAGGCGCCGGTGCGGTAGGTGCAGCTGTGCTTTACGACCTTGTCATGCACGTCATGGAAGGCTTGGACCATGATCTTTTCTTCCTTCTGGAAGACTTCGGCCTCCTCCCAGAAGAACTGCTGGAGGTTCTGCACCCACTCGAAGTAGGAGACCGTCACGCCGCCGGCGTTGGCCAGGATGTCGGGGATCACGGTGATGCCCATCGCCTTCAGGATGTGGTCGGCGCCAGTGGTGGTGGGGGCATTGGCCCCTTCCACGATGAGCTTGGCCTTGACGTCCGCCGCGTTGGCTTTGGTGATGACGCCGCCCAGGGCCGCGGGAATGAGGATGTCGCAGTCCTGCGCGAACACCGTCGAGGCGTCGAAGGCCTCGCCGCCCGGAAAGCCGCCCACGCCGCCCTTGTGGGCCTTGGCGTAGTCCAGCAGGGCGGCCACGTCCAGGCCGTCGGCCTTGCGGACGCCGCCGGTGTGGTCGGCCACGGCGACGATCTTGGTGCCCATCTCAACCAGGAACTTGGCGGTATAGGACCCCACGTTGCCGAAGCCCTGCAGGACTACGCGGGCGCCTTTGAGGGGGATGCCCCGCGCACTGCAGGCCTCGCGGGTGGTGATGGCCACGCCCTTGCCGGTGGCGGCTTCGCGGCCCTGACTGCCGCCCAGCTCGATGGGTTTGCCGGTGACGCAGGCGGGCTGGTAGCCCGCCTTGCGGCCGAACTCGTCCATGACCCAGGCCATGGTCTGGGCATTGGTGTTCACGTCCGGCGCGGGGATGTCGCGGGTGGGGCCGAGCACCATGGAAATCTTGGAGATGTAGCGCCGGGTCAGGCTCTCCAGCTCGTGCTGGCTCATCTTGGAGGGGTCGCAGGTGACGCCGCCCTTGGCGCCGCCAAAGGGGATGTTCACCACGGCGGTCTTCCACGTCATGAGCGAGGCCAGGGCCCGCACATCGTCGAGGTCCACTTCGGGGTGGTAGCGGATGCCGCCCTTCTGGGGCCCGCGGACGCCGTTGTGCTGCACGCGGTAGCCATGGAACACCTTGAGGCTGCCGTCGTCCATGCGGATGGGCAGGGCCACGGCCACTTCCCGGTAGGGGGTTTTCAGAACGTCCCGCACCTCCGGGGGCATTTCCAGGATGTCCGCCGCTTCGTCGAACTGGCGGTTCACGTTCTCGAAAAGGTTGATGTGTTCAGTCATAGGAACCTCGCACGAAGCCTGCCCACCCAGCCGGAGCCGGGGCAGGAAAGGTTGATGGTAAGGGTGGAAGCGGACCGCTTCCATGGAACTGGTGCTACTTCACGGCTTCGGGCCGGACCAGGTATTGGATATTGGCCACGCCGTAGAATTCGCCCCCGCCGCCCGCGTCGACCTTCTTGATGCAGCTCACACGGATCATGGGGCGGTTGTTGTAGGACAGGGTCACATCCGTGACCTTGCTGTTGTCCTTGTTGGTGCGCACTTCCGACACCTGCATGCGGCCCCAGACCTGGACGGGCAGGCCCTTTATGAGACGGTAGATGCCTGCGTTGAAGGCCTTGCGGGCATCCTCGATGCCGTAGTTGTCTTCGGGTGAGCGGGGCAGGTTGTCGAACCGGTCCGCCAGCTTGGTAACCCCAAGGACTTCCATCTCCTCCTTGGTCAAGGTGATGTTCAGGTTCTTGGCTTCGGTGTGGAACCACCAGGCCGAGGGAAAGACCACGTCGGGGCTGATGGGGGCAATGAGGATCAGGTGCTTGTAGTTCTTCCAGGCCGCCAAATACTGGAGATGCACCAAGATGTCGCCGGGGGTCTTGGCGGCGGTCGGCGGGACGTTGGGGATGGGGCCATCTTTGCCCTCGCAGCCCAAGGAGGCAGTCAAGGCCGCCAATGCTCCGAATCCGATGATGTTCCGTACCATGCTTGCCATCTGGCCTCCGATGACCTTCACTCGGAATCTTGCCCCGACTTTGCTGACACTTCCAAACTTATTCACGGTTTTCACCAGATAATTTTCCTGAAGGTGATGGATGTCATATCCGGTGCGACTCTATGTGTTCGGCCGTCCCAAGCTGGTCTGCGCCCGGGACTGGGAGGCCCACTACACGGCCATGCTGAAGCCCCACGCGCGGCTGGAGCTGGTGGAACTCACCGAAGGGCGGGGCGACCCGGCCCAGCACTTGAAGGACGAAGCCACCCGTCTCCGGCCCCGGCTGGAAGCGTTGCAATGCCCGGTCTTGTTAACGCCCGAGGCACCGGCCCGCAGTTCGGAAGCCTTCGCGGCGTGGCTGGGCAAAGCCATGGATCAGGGCCTCAGCCTGGGCTTCGCCATCGGCAGCAGCCATGGATTCGAGGCCGGGCTGAAGGCCGCCATCAAGGAAAAGTTCTCCCTGGGTCCCATGACTTTTCCGCACGACCTGACCCGTGTGATGTTCCTGGAGCAGCTCTACCGGGCCTTCGCCATCCTCAAGGGATCGCCCTATCACAAATGAGTCCTGGGTCCTGGGGCCTGAAGCGGCCTTCGTGTCCAGTCAACCCGTTAAGACCTGTTCAACAGCCGCATAGGGATCCAGTTCCCGCTTCGCGATGGCGTCGATCAGCGCTTCGATGCGGTCCCCGGCACGGGCCTTCGCGCGGCGGACGGAGGCTTCGGCCAGCAGTGAATCGAAGCGCAGCCGCGCCCGGTCCCGGGCCTTGCGCTCCAGGCCGCCGCTGCCTCGGAGCCAGGCGCCATGCTCCCGGATCGCTGCCAGCAATTCCCGCACGCCCGTGCCCTGGAAGGCCATCACCCGGCAGGCCGGGGGATCCCAGGCCTTCGGCGGGCTGAGGCTCTTCATGGCTTCGAGTTCCTGTTCCACCTGCTCCACGCCATCCCGGTCCGCCTTGTTGATGACAAAGATATCGGCGACTTCCATGATGCCGGCCTTGATGGCCTGAATATCGTCCCCCAAGCCCGGCACCAGGAGCACGCAGCAGGTGTGCACGCAGCTCACCACATCCACCTCATCCTGGCCCACGCCCACCGTCTCCACAATGATCGTGTCGAACCCCGCGGCGTCCAGCAGGTCGATGGCATCCTGGGTGGCCCGTGCGAGCCCTCCCAAAGCCCCACGAGTGGCCATGCTGCGGATGAAGATGCCCGGATCCGGGGCGATGCGCCCCATGCGGATGCGGTCCCCCAGGATGGCTCCGCCGCTGAACGGCGAGGTGGGGTCCACCGCGAGGATGCCGACCCGCTGACCCTCGCTGCGGAGCAGGCGGGCGAGCTGGTCGGTGAGGGTCGATTTGCCGGCGCCCGGCGCACCGGTCAGGCCAATGACCGCAGCCCGGCCAAGTCGCGGCCAGAACTGGGCCATGAGCTTCCGGGCTTCGGGATGCCCATTCTCCATCCAGCTGATGGCGCGGGCCAGGGCGCGGGCGTGACCGTCCAGCAGGGGCCCCAGCAGCTCGTCGGCGGTGTCCATGGGCCCAGGATGCCAGCACCGGCGCCGCCTTGTCCGTCAATCTTCGCGCTCGATCCACGTGGCCTTGAATGCTAGACTTTCCTTTTGCCCAGAAGGGATGTTTGAACTTTTGATGGCCCCCAAGGATTCCAAGCCACGCGGTCCCTCCTCCCCCAGTCCGAAGGAGGCGGGGACGGTGCGCGTAGTCAAGCCGGCCCCCCGGGGCGAAGTGCCCACCTTGCGCGAAAAGACGTGCTCGACCTGCGGTGCGGGCTTCACGCTCACCCCTGACCAGAAGTTCTTCCTCTGCCCGGAATGCTACGCCCAGGAATACCGCCGCAACGCCAAAGCGCGAAGTTCGGGAACCCAAGTTCTCACTCACATCACTTGTGTAGCGTGCGGAACCAGCGAGTATCTGAGCTTTGTTCCGCAGGATGCCTCCCAAGCACTGTGCAAGGCCTGCTTTGGCCGCCAGCGGCGGGAACAAAAACCTGATCGCCGCCATTAATTTCTACCCAAGGAGCTTTGTCATGCGTTTGATGCACTTGCCGCTCTTCAGCCTCACCGCCGTCCTGGCCGCCCAGACCGTCCTCACACCAGCCCCCCAGAAGCCCGCCGCGCCCGCACCGGTGAAATCCGCAGCCAAGGAAGCACCCAAGGCCGATTCCCTGGAAGCCAAGTTCGCCAAGGATGCCCTTTCGACCGTCCTCGATTCGGTGAACTCCGCGTGGTTCGGCCAGCCCTACCAGAACCTCAACGCGGTCCAGATCGACGGCACCCTGCGGGTGGCCCTTTCCGCCGCGGCCATCAATGCCAAGGTGGCCGAAGGCACCCAGAACCAGGTGAAGGGCAGTGCCACCAAAAGCGGCAATGCCAACATCAACGTGAAGTCCACCTATTTCGCCAACGGCGATTTCAAGACCGAGTTCAGCGGCGACCTTGGCAGCGGCATCTGGACCCGCGTCGGCAATCGCGGCTTCCTGTACAGCAAGGAGCTGAATTCCTACACCACCCGGGTGGATCCCGGCCCCGCCGATGCGCCGAATTCCTACATGGGCTGGTTCCGTGAAGTGATCATCGACATCCGCAAGGTGTATGCCGAGTCCAGCGCTTTCAAGGCGACCCTGGGCAAGGACGAGGCCTCGGGCAGCGAAACCACCCAGACCCTCACCTTCAACGCCCCCACGGGCCCCTACGATGTGAAAAAGCGGGAGCAGAGCCTCGACGAAACGCTGGGCTTCTGGAAGCGCGGCCGCATGGACCTGACCTTCGATAAGGCCACCAAGCAGCCCCGGGTCCTGTCCTACGTCAACGAGGCCAATGGCATCCGCACCCGCTTCGACTTCAGCTACGCCGGCGGCAAACTGTCCAGCGTGGCCATCAGCAACCATAGCAAGGGCTTCGAAGGCCCCGGCGGGTTGCGCATCGCCTACGACACCAACGGACTCATGAAGGCCGTCTCCGGCGAACTCAACAGCCAGCAGAAGAAGGTCGCCTTCAACCTGAACCTGAACTGGAGCAAGGATCTGAAGTCCTCGCAAATCGCGTCTGTGCCTCCCGTGACCACGGGCATCAAGAAAATGGGCGGCGACGAACTGGAGACCTACATGCTCGTCGGCATCGCCGGCAACGTGATGGACCTGCAGCGCGCCGGCTGGAACATCATGGCCCCCAAGGTCGTCGCGACCTCGGGCAAGTAACCCGCTAGACTGGGTAAATCGGGGCGTAGCGCAGCCTGGTAGCGCATCTGCTTTGGGAGCAGAGGGTCGGAGGTTCGAATCCTCTCGCCCCGACCAAAAAGGGTGGCCAACAGGCCACCCTTTTTGGTCGGTAATAGGCAGGATTCGAACCTTTGAGCACCCATGGTGCGCCGGCATTGGAAGCGAGGAAGGTGGGAGCGTTCCGAGCAGTCGGCGCAGCCGATGCCCGGGCGTAGCCAGGGGTGCGGGTGATGCGTGGAGGCAAGCTGAAGGCTGGAGGATGGGCCCATCGCCACCCTCTTCTGTTCGGACCAGGTCCCGATGCGGATCTCGGAGTTCCCACCGGGATAAAGAACTATCGATCCCGAGGATTTCCTTGGTTGAAACCATGGGAGGTCATGGCTGGACCCCCGGGCGCGCATGGGGAATCCAGTTCACCTAAGCACGGCCCGCAGCGCTTAAAATGGGGGGTCCCCGGGTGCCCATAGCTCAGGTGGATAGAGCAGCGGCCTTCTAAGCCGCAGGTCGTTGGTTCGAGTCCAACTGGGCGCACCAATCCAAAATAATGATATTACTTACACTTAAGAAGCATTCTGAGATCGGAACCGAGAGAATAGCATCGCTCGTAAATGCTGCAAACTGTCCCGGAATTGCTGGGTGGTGGTGCAAAATTGAACACGCTACAAGTCTTCGATCAAGGCTTTCGCCCCAACGGTCCTTGAGTTGATCTGTCGAGTCAGCATGAGGCAAGAACAGGGGAAACTCCTTCTTGGTAGATTGCTTCCGGGCGTCGCGGCCGAATTGGGCAGGTTCACTTTACATATGGGCTAAGTTCCACCCTGAAAGTAGGGTCGGCACCTTGGCCCCAATAGCTCGGCTTCCTTACAGCGCCTGCTACAGGCGCATGTTTTTCGAAATGCAGGACTTGGTGGGCATCGTGGGGTGGCCACGGACATCCGGGACTTTCTGCCCATCCAGCTACTTCGCATCTCCTCCCTGACATCACCGAAGTGAATGCTTACGCCACAAGACTCCTGTCCCGCTTCACCCCCAGCACCACGAACAGGGTAGGCATCACGATGAAGACCATGGGGAGCTGAAAGGCCATCCCGCCGATGATGGCGATGGCGAGGGGCTGCTGCATGGCCGCGCCCTGGCCGAAACCGAGGGCCAGAGGCATCAGGGCCAGGATGGCGGCCAACGTGCTCATTGAGATGGCGCGCATGCGGTGCTTGCCTGCCTCGATCAGGGCCGCTGCGGTATCCAGGTGGCCGGGCAGAGTCTGGTATTCCCACACCAGGAAGATGGCCACCTCGGTCACGATCCCCAAGACCATGGTCATGCCCATCATGGAGGAGATGTTCAGCTCGGTCCCCGTGACCCATAGGCCGATGAAGACGGCAAAGAGCGAGAGCAGGGCCGTAACCATGACGCAGAGGGCGGGCCGGAAGCGTTCGAAGAGGAAGAGCAGCAGGAAGAACACCAAGGCGACCGCCGCCGCAAAGACCGCCATCAGGCCTTGAAAGGCAATCCGCTGCTGTTGGTAGAGTCCGCCGAGGGTCGTGTAGACATCCTTGGGCACGAGCCCCGGCGAGGCCAGGAGGCGCTTCACTTCTGAGACGACGGAGCCCATGTCGCGTCCCGAGATGCGCCCGGTGACCGCCAGCATGCGCTTAAGGTCTTCGCGCATGATCTGCGGCTGGCCCGTGACGGGCGTGACCGAGGCCACGCGACTTAAAGGGAACAGATGCCCGTCGGGGGCCCGCAGGAGCAGGTTCCGGATGTCGCGAGTCTTCCGCCTCATGTCTGGTGGCGTCCACAGGCGCACACCGACCATCTTCGGCCCCTTCTGAATCTGGGTCTGCACAAGGCCCTCCAGGTAGCCTTCCAGCAGTGAGGTAACGGCCTCCGGATCGATGCCCTCCAGCCCAGCCTTCACGCGGTCGACCCGGATGTCGAGCGCATCACCTGCAAGCACGATTCCGCTCTTGACGTCCACGACGCCGGGGATCTTCTTGATGGCTTCCGCCACCTTGGTCGATGTGGCCATGAGCGTGGCCTCGTCGTCGGAGAAGATCTTGATCTCGATGGGCTGCGGCACCGACGTGAGGTCGCCGATCAGGTCCTCCATGAGCTTGGCCATCTCCACCTCAAGCCCCGGCACGGTCTTCTCGATGCGCCCGCGAACGTCGACGATGACTTCGTCGATGCCACGGCGCGGGAAGGGCTTGAGGCGCACGAAGAAGTCGCCTTCGTTGGCCTCGGTCACGGCGCCGCCGAGCTGCAGGCCAGTGCGACGGGAGTATGTCTCCACATCCGGCGTGGCGCGAAGGAGGGCCTCCACCTGCTTCGCCAGGCGGTCCGTCTCGCTCAGCGAGGTTCCCGAGGGACTGCGGTAGTCCAGCACGAAGCCGCCTTCGTCCATAGCTGGCATGAAGCCCGAGCCCAGGAAGCGGTAGGCAAGGAAGCCCGTGAGGATGAAGGGAAGCAGCCCCACCAGCAGCAGGACGGGACGCTGGAGGATGCGGCCGAGAAGTTTTTCGTAGATGGCGTGTAGGCGCTCGGTCAGGGGGCCTCCTTCTTCCTGGGCGGCATCCTTCTCGTCCAGCAGCTTGTCCGCCAGCAAGGGCACCGCCAGCCAAGCCACGAAAAAGGAGATCACCAGCCCGGAGGCCATGGTGAGGCTCAGGGCCTTGAAGAAGGCACCGGTAACACCGGTAAGGAAGGCCAGGGGCGCGAAGATGATGATGGTGGCCATGGAGGACCCCACGAGGGGATGGGTGAACTCCCGTGCTGCTTTCATCACGCGGCCGTGGTGCGCGCCTTCGCCGCCGCGCATCCGGCGGATGATGTGCTCCACCATCACGATGGCGTCGTCGATGATGAGTCCCACGGCGGCGGCCATGCCGCCGAGGGTCATGATGTTGAAGCTCATGCCCAGGACGTGCAACAACAGCACGGTGATGGCCAGGACAGCGGGAACGGTGAGGATGGCGATCAGGGTGACCTTAAGGTTCCGGAGGAAGAGCAGCAGGATCAGCGCCGCCATCACGACCCCCACCAGCAGCGCGTCCCGGACGCTGCCGGCCGAAGAGGTGATGAGCTCGCTCTGGTCGTACCAGTTGGCGATGGAGACATCCTGGGGAAGCCGGGAATGGTAGCCCGCGAGTGCCGCCTTGATGTCATGTGCGATCTGGACCGTGTTGCCATTGAGCTGCTGGTAGACCTGCAACAGCACAGCATCGCGGCCATCGGCGGCGGCGCGGGTCCAGTTGGGAGCGTTCTCACGGCTGATGGTGGCCACGTCCTTTAGGAAGACCACACCCGATGCGCCCGAGCGGAGCACGGTCCGGCCGATTTCATCAAGGTCCTTGAACTGTGTGTCCGAAAGCAGCAGATAAAGCTTGGCGTGATCCTCCAGGCGGCCTACGGCCCGAATGACGTTCGCGGCGGCGAGGGACTTCGCCGCATCATCGAAGGTGAGGCCTACCGCCTGAAGTCGGGCTGGGTCGAGGGTCACCCGGTATTCCTCCGTCTGGCCGCCCTGGACCCCGACGCGCCCCACGCCCTTCACGGTGGAAAGCAGGGGTCGGAGCTGGTACAGCGCCAGATCCCGCAGTTCGCTGGCGGGCCTGGTGGGGGAGGTCAGGCTGTAGGCCAGCACCGGGAAAACGGTGGGATCCATCCGCGTGACGGTGGTCTGGGTGCCTGGCGGGAAGCTCGCTGATGCCTGCTGGAGGGCGGCCTGGACTTGGAGCATGGCGGAGACCATGTCCTCGCCCCACTCGAAGTTGACGTCGATATCCGCCGCCCCGCGACTGGTGGTGGAGCGGACGCTGCGCACGCCGGGCACGCTGCGCACGGACTCCTCCACCGTGCGCGTCACCTCCACGGCCATGCGGTCGGCAGGCCGGTCGCCTGCATCCAGGGAGACCCTCACTCTCGGGAAATTCACCGTGGGAAAGAGACTGACCGGCAGGCGGAAGACAGAGGCGAGTCCTCCGGCCACGAGAACGACGATAAGGAATAGGAGGGAACGACGATGCTTCTGCATCCAGTCGGTCACGCTCATCGGGATGACCCTTCAACGCGCAGGGCCATGCCGTCGGCCAGCTCGTAGTTGCCCTGGACCACTACCGGCTCGTTGGAATCCAGCCCCTGGGCCGTGACCTGGAGCAACTCGCCGCCCTGGGAAAGAATCTGGACCTCGTGGCGGACCGCGTGGTTGTTCCGCACGGTGTAGAGGACCTGTTTGCCCTCCTCGGGCAGCACGGCGGCGTAGGGCACGAGGAAACCCGCCCCCGCCGTGGCGGCAAGGCTGCCGCGCACATACTGGCCGAAGAGGAACGGGTGCCCCGAAGGCAACGTGACATAGGCGTCCCGAAGGCGCGTGGTTGGGTTGATGATCGGGGACAGCGCGCGGAGGGTCCCGTGGAACGCTGCTCGGCCTGCGCCATCCACCACCGACAGGTCGACAGCACTGCCCGGAGGGGCCGGGCGGGCCTCCTGGGGTTCCAGACCGAGCCTGGCTTCCAGACGGGCAGGATTCACCATCTCCAGCACCGTCGTGCCGGCTGGGACAATGGCTCCGACCTGGCAGGCGAGCCGGGTGACAACGCCAGGGGCAACGGCTTGGAGCACGTGGACGCGGCCCATCTGCCGGGCTTCTAAGCTCTTTACCTTGGCCTGGGCCGAGTCGAAGGACTGCTGGGCCTGGGCTGCCTGGGCGTTATCCGCCAGTTTGAGCGCCAGACGCTCCTTCACCTGCGTGAGTTGGACCTCGGCGGCGCGCAGGTCGATGTGGGCCTGCTCCAGTCCCAACCGGGCATCCGGGCTGTCGGTCACAGTCGCGAGCGCGGCTCCGGCCTCCACGAACTGGCCTTCCCGGACTGCTATGGATGCAACCTGGCACTCATAGGGCACCGAATGGCTCTGCAAAGCGCCAGGAGCGGCCACGATGGCCCCGAAAAGGGTGGTGTGCCCGTCGAGTTTGCCCTTCTGGATGAACGCAACCTTGACCGTTGCGACGGTACTGGGCACGCCACCTTCCTCGGAGGGTTCGATACTTTTTCCGCGGATGCGTCCGAGGGCAAAGCCCACTGACACCAGGGCGATAGCGCCGCAGAAGCTCGCGAGGATCGGCCAGAAATGCTTGGGGCGCTTCATGGTTGAGCCTCCGTGCTTGGAAGGGGACGGCCGGTGGCCAGTTCAAGGACGACGGCGAGTTCATCTAGGCTGGTCCTAAGGTCAGAAAGAGTGGCCTTCTGGGACAGCAAGGCCACCCTCGCCTGGTTCCTGGCAAGCAGGTCCAGATTCCCTGCCTTAAAGGCGGATTCGCTGGCCTGCGCTTGCCGCTCAAGGTCAGGAAGTGTTTGTTCTGCCGTGGCAATCATGCTGCGCATTTGTCTGATGTCCATACAGGCCAGGGCGACATCCGCCCGCGCATGTGCCAGCCTGGCCAAGTACTGGTCGTAGAGCTGCTTCCGGGTGGCTTCTTCGAGAGCGATTTGGCCACGCGCTCCATTGAGCAGGGGCAGGCTGAAGGCAATGGCGCTGCCGTGCGTGAGGACATTGGACGTGTCCCGCGAGCGGTTAAAACTGATGCCGATGCTGGGGAACTGCGACCACACGGCCAGCCGGAACCGCGCGTCCTCGCTCGCGTAGCCCTTTTCAAGCGCCACAAGATCCAACCTCCGGTCAAGGTCCCGCAGGAACTCCTCCTCGCTTGGAATCAGGGTCCATGCCCGGGGTGACTTGGCAGGCTTCAGCGTCAGATTGGTGGAGGGTGGAAGGCCGAGCAGGCTATTCAGCAACTGTCGTTCACGCTCGCGGCTCTGGGAAAGAGCCAGGAGAGCGCGACGGCCCGAGTCCAGCCCCGACCGAGCGGCGGCGAGGTCATTCAGGCTGGTGACTCCTGACTTCGCCCCCTGCTCAATCGCCTGGAGGTTCTCATCCAGGGCTGCAATCGATTCCTCGGCCCAGGCGACCTGGGGGCCGAGCGCTTCGAGGCGGTACGACGAGAGCTTGGCAGCCTCCGCCACCTGCCATTCCTGCCAGGCGATGTCCAGTTCTACCGATTCCTGCTGCGTCTTTGCCGCACGGCGTCGCAGGCCTCGGGTGAGCAGGCTGGTCACATCCAGGCTTAGCTGAGAGGAATGGGCCGTGGTAAGCCCCTGGGTGTCGTCTCCCACCGGTACGTCCCGGGAGAGGGAAAGCACCGGATCAGGCAGGAGCCCAGCCTCGATCAGTTGGGCATTGGCTAGGGCCCGCTGGTCCCGGACTGCCTTCAGGTCAGGGTTCAGCAACACGGCCAGGATCGCTGCCTCCTCAGGGGAAAGTCCCTCCCTGGGATCGATGGCGCGGGGCTTCAACAAGGGATGGCGCAGTTCCGAGGCCATTGCCGAGACTCGAACCAGGTCCGGCGCTGTCAGAGCCTCGCTCTTCGCCTTCGCGTCCAGGACCAAAGGGCGATAAAGCTTGCATCCGGCAAGCGCGCCCAGAAGGGCAATGCCCAGAAGATAGGGGGGCTTTCTGTTCATGGCGCAGCCTCAGGAAGAATCACTCTGAGGTGACCCTGATCATGGTTTTGAAACGCTCGCGAAGCAGCCTTGCCATGGTTAGGCAAGGCTCGACATCATGGACGACCAGGCTTGGCGACCAGGATCTGGAAGCTGTCGGGAATCATCGGCGGCCGGGAGCGCTGACCGGGTTTGGCCTCGGGAGCGGGGCCGAAGTCGGCGGTGGGAAGGTAGACGAGATGGGTCTTCTCATCCACGGCCATGGTGCGAGCGCCTTTCTTCGTAGGAAGGGTCGCCGTCACGTGATAGCTCCCCTTGGCGTCGGCATGGATCACGGTCAGCGTTCCCTCGCCATTGGATGCGAAAGCTTGGCTGGTGCCTGCATCGAACCCGGCGCCGTCGCAGCCTTCGCCGATGGGCAGCGTGGTGATGATTTTCCCGGTCTTCGCATCCACGACGGCCAAAAGCTTGTTGCTACCGACCGCGAATAGATGCTGGTGGGCCACGTCGAACGCAAGACCCGTAGGCTCCTCCAAGGGCTTCAGCGACCAGCGTGCTGCGACCTTCATCGCCTTGGCGTCGATGGTGAGAAGTTCGGAAGTGTCCTCCACGTTCACGTAGACTCGGCCCTTGCCGTCGCAGACGGAGAACTCCGGTTTGCCGCCGATGGCGATCGTTCCCTTCACCTCTAGACTCTTGGCGTCCAGCACGGTCGCGTCCTTGCTGCGCCCGTTGAAACTGAACACCTGCTGGGTGGCCGGATCGTAGAGGATCGCGTCGGGGTTCTCGCCGGTGATCTTGACCTCCTTGATGACTTCCAGGGTGGAGAGCTTGAACACCGTGATGGAGTTGGATCGCCCGTTGCTCGTGAAACCGCGATCCAGATCCTTGGCCAGAGCCACGCCGTGGACGCCTGGCGTATTTGGAATCTCCCCTAGAGCTTTGCCTTCCAGGTTGAGGACCATGACGCGCGTGCTGCGCGGGACGAAGAGCCGCCCGGAAGCCGAGTCCAAGGTCACGTAGTCCCACCCCCCCTCGCCACCGACCTTCAGGGATTGGAGGGCGGCTGCAGCGGATGCGGGAGCCGCAATGGGTGCGGGAGCCGCAACGGGTGCGGCGGTGGCTGCGTTCGCAGTTGTGACTGCCGCGACTAAAGAGAAAGCGATGAACCGTGGCGAAAGGATGGACATGATGGCTCCTTGAACCGATCCAGCGTAGCGAGGAACCGAGGTCCATTCCTGAAGATGACAAAACTGTAATCCGATCGTTCGAATTCTGTCCCCATCATCAAGGGAAGATCGCGATACATCGGGCGATATGAGGTCGCCCCCATTCCTTTCTAAGGAGGTTCCCATGCGAATGTGCTCCATCGTTCTCCTCTCGGCGATGACCCTCTCTTCGGCGCTTTGTGCTGGGGAGCAGGAGAAGAAGATCACCAAAAAGGATCTGCCCGCGCCCGTGCTGGCGGCCTTCCAGAAGGATTACCCTACCGCCACCATCAAGGGGCTCAACGAGGAGAAGAAGGACGGCCAGACCTACTTTGAAATCGAGAGCAAGGATGGGAAGACGAAACGTGATCTGCTCTACCTCGCCGACGGAAGCGTGGCGGAGATCGAGGAGTCCATGGAGGCCTCCGACCTCCCGCAGGCCGTGAAAGCTGCAGTGGAAGCTAAATATCCCAAGGCCAAGATTGGCAAGATTGAAAAGGTCACCCTGGGTACGGCGGTCCACTACGACCTGAAGGTGAAGGCCGAAAACGGTGTGTTCAAGATTGAAACGGACGATTCCGGAAAGATCCTCAAGGAAGAGAAGCACGAGCCCAAGAAGAAATAGGCTGTCTGAGGCGAGAAAGAGCCTGCTTCCATCCGGGTGTGGGCTCTTTCGATTCCAGGCGACCTTGGCAAAATGGGCGTTTCTTGGGAATCCTGATTACCTGGGATCAGTTTCAAAGCAAGATGGCCTGAACGATGGAGACGAGACCCGTGAAGCTGCTCGTGGTGGAGGATGAGCCGAAAACGGCGGCCTACCTGCAGAAAGGGTTCACCGAGAGCGGGTTTACTGTCCAGGTTGTAATGGATGGAGACGAGGGCCTCTTCAAGGCACAGCAGGAAGCGTTCGACCTGATCATCCTCGACGTGATGCTGCCGGGTCGGTCCGGATGGTCCGTTATCGAGACGCTGAGAAGAGAAGGGAACACCACGCCCGTGCTCTTCCTCACGGCCAGCGATGCGGTTCCGGATCGCGTGAAGGGCCTGGAGCTTGGAGCCGACGATTACCTGGTGAAGCCCTTTGCCTTCTCGGAGCTGCTGGCGCGGGTCCGCACCCTCCTGCGCCGGCCGGCGCTCCGGCCCCAGGAGCACCTTAAGATGGCGGATCTCGAACTGGATTTGACCCGCGGAGATGCTCGGCGAAGCGGAACGTTTCTGGGCCTGACCCGCCAGGAATTTCTTCTGCTGTCCCTCTTCATGCGCCGCAATGGAGAAGTACTCTCCCGCACCTTCCTCGCCGAGCAAGTGTGGGACATGAACTTCGACAGCGATACCAACGTGGTGGACGTCGCCGTACGCAGGCTCCGACGCAAGGTCGATGACCCTTTCGACATCAAACTAATCCACACGGTGCGCAGCCTGGGATACGTCTTCGATGTTCGTTAACCGTGTAAGCCTTCGATTCCGCCTGGCCTTGATCTTCGCGGTTGGAAACCTTGCGACCCTTCTGGTCGTAACGGGTGTGCTTTACCTGGCCTTTCGGCACCAGATCAGGTCCCGCAATCGACAGATCCTGGAGGCTAAGGTCCAGGAAATCGTTTCCATCCTGACCCGCAGTCCGCATGATCGCGCGGCCTTGCAGGAGGAGTTGGGGAGCGAATCCGACCAGAACCAACCAGTACTACTCTGGCTCCGCGTCATGCAGGGTTCCGACACGATTCTGGAAACGGCTGGGATGGCGGACCGTCTGCCCGCCGAGTGGATGTCACAGCAACTCAAAGGAAGAGGCAAACGGGACCATCGACGATATTTGCTCTCGGAGACACGGGTCGGAGAACAACGCATTCAGGGCGCCTTGGATATCACCCAGGACGAACATCTGATCGACGGCTACTGGCAAAGGCTGGTGTACGCCATGATCCTCGCGGCGGCGGGATGTGCCGCATTGGGCTGGTGGGCCGCTCACCGCGGGCTTCGCCCCCTGCGCGAGATCATCCAATCCACCGAGCGCATCAGCGCGCATCGGTTGCAGGAGCGCCTCGAACCTGGGGTCGTTCCGCCCGAACTGGAAGACCTGGTCCAGGCCCTGAACGCCATGCTGGATCGTCTCAACCAGGCCTTCGAGCGCCTGGCACGATTCTCCTCGGATCTGGCGCATGAACTCCGGACGCCCATCACGAATCTCATGGGCGAGACCGAGGTGATGCTCTCCAAGGAACGAAGTGGTGAGGAATACCGGCAGGTGCTGGAATCCAGCCTGGAGGAGCACCGCAGGCTTTCCCGTCTCATTTCGCGGATGCTCTTCCTGGCTCGGGCGGAAGATCCGAGTGCGATCATCGAAAAAAGCTCCATCGACGCCGGGAAGTTGGTTGGGGACCTGCTTGGTTACTTCGAAGCCATGGCTGATGAGCAGGGCATTCACATGAACGGTGACGGCACGGGTACCTTCCTTGGGGATCCCGACATGATTCGCCAGGCCCTGGTCAATCTGGTTTCCAATGCCTTGGATGCGACGCCCGAGGGCGGCAGGGTAATGGTCCACGTATCGGTCGAGGGCGGGCGTGCCCAATTGGAAGTGGTGGACACGGGCCGTGGAATTGATCGGGCGGAATTGCCCCGCATATTGGACCGGTTCTATCGGACCCGCGACACCCTTGACCAGAAACGCCCCGGCACGGGGTTGGGCCTAGCCATTGTGCAGTCGATAGCCATACTGCATGGCGGAACATTCGAGATACGTAGCGACCTCGGGCGCGGAACTAATGCAACCCTCCGGTTCCCGGTCTGACAGCCGCGGGGCAAGCACCCAGGATAAGGCTTCCGAACCGCACCAGGACTCTTGCAGGCTGCAACACCTTGACTCGCTGCCTTAAGAACATCCTGACTCACGCAGTCGGTCGGTGCCCCTTTAAATTGAAAATAATCAAGGAGGCAGAGGTCAGGCGTTCCTATGTACCAAAGGAACTGATACCGGCCTTCCTGGCTGAAGTTGACCGCACCGGTAAGGTGCCGATTAGCATTGCAGTCCGGGCGATGATCTACATGGGTCTCCGTGAGGCGGAGGCGCTGAATATGAGGTGGAATTGGTTCAACCCCGATCTCAGCACCTACACTCCTTCGCTCACCAAGGGTAAGGAAGCATGGGATCTGCCGGTACACCCCGACCTTCAGGAGCGATTGAAGGCCTTACCGAATCGTGTCGGACTCGTCCTACCAAGACTGGACGAGAAAGGCGAGGTTCGCCCCCACGCACAAGGATTCACAAAAAAGGCGATTCGCCGAGCCAGTATTAACCTGACCTAATCAACCGGGTTCAAAAAACCATCTGAAACGCGCACTGTTGCTGGAACTTTCTGGGGTCATGGTATCACCCAATGGGTGATGACAAAGCGACCAGAACTCTTCGATGTGGGTGGGATTTCGGTGGAGATCGGGCCTCCGGTGTCGACGGACGGGGGCCTGGTTTTCGTGGCGCGGCATGTCCGCAGATCGGC
>JANXPB010000201.1 GCA_025357545.1 Holophagaceae bacterium | reverse complement strand
CCGGACCTGAATTCAGCTAAAAGGCAATCCAAAAGGCCCGCGAAGGCTATGGGAAGGGCTCATAGACGGCCCGCTGCTACCTCGGATCACCCCTCAACAGCGACCACCAAGCGAAGTCGCGTAAGGCCTCACGGATTCAGGAGCATCTTTGAGGCCGAATTGTAAGTAGTAATTTATTTATTTGTTTGCATTAAAATGCATCGATTGCAGTGTTAACGCTCCATCAAAATGGGATGGCACATCCAACGATTTGAAGTTGACCCGGTTCCAATCCGGTGGACCCGGCTTCCAAATTTATCCGTTGGCCGCCCTGAGCGCCGCGACTGAATGGGCCAGGAATCTGGCGCTGCCTGGAACACTCCGGGGGGCGTCGGCATCCCACCGGAAGAGGCTGAGCCTGGAGCACGGAACATGAACCTGAACAACGATTTGCAACGCCACCACCAGACCCTCGATGCCCTTCGGGAGCTCATTCCTGAATTCGGGCCTGAAGCCTGGGAGCACCCGGGCCAGGCTGGAGGCTGGTCTCCAGCGCAGGTCTACAGCCACATCGCGCTCATCGCCAACGAATTCAGTTTCAAGCATCTGGATGCCTGCCTGGCAGGCGAGGGCCCCGCCGAAGGGCGGAAAAGCCTGCTGGGATTCTTCGTGCTGGGGACCAATGTGATCCGCGCGTCCCGGCGCATCCGGGTGGATTTCCCACCGGAACTGCTGCCCTCCTTTCCCAGCCCGGAGGAGGCCCGGAGGGCCATGGAAGGGCTCCTGGCGCGGGCGGAGGCCACCCTGGCCAAGGTGGCTGCCGCCGACCCGGCGCGCCGTTCGAAGCATTTCCTGCTGGGATGGATGAACGCCGCCGAATGGTTCCGTTTCGCCGAGATCCACCATCGGCACCACCTCGAGGGCCAACTCCAGCGGCTGCTGAAGGATTCTCGAAGGGGTCAAGGGGGTCTCATCGCTAGGAACTGAAGGTGGTCGAGATGTGTTTTTCCAGCTCCAGCGGCCCCGGCAGCCGAAACCCGGCTTACTCATACGGAAACGGAGACCGATCCAGCCTCCCGTGCGCTAGGATGCCCACGAACTTGGATCACCTGTATGAATGTCCCGAGCGAGATGCCTGATGCCCCCGAGCCTGCTGAACCTGGCCTGGAGCAGGCCACGGTGACGCACGTACGGGCCTCGATGCCCCGGAGCATCCAGGCCATGGTGCTGGCCGAGGGCGGCCAGGCGGCCTGGGAAGCGTTGCTGGCGGAGGTGTCGCCCGCCTGCCGCGCCACCTTTGCCGAGCCCTTGTCCACGTTCCGGTGGATCGAGGTGCCCATGCACAACGAACTCACCTTGGCCCACCTGCGCCGGGTCGGGCCGGAGACCATCGCCCAGCGGGGGCAGGCCACGGCGGACATGCACCTGCGCCAGTCCCATCCCTGGCTGTTGAAATTATTGAGCCCGGAAACCCTGGTCCGGCAGAGCCCGACCCTGTTCCGGTTCAATTACAAGGGGGGCCTGATCCGCGTGGACGACCTGAACCGCCAGGATGGCCATTTCTCGGTCTGGGCCGAGGGGCTCTATCCCGAATGGTATTCCATCGCGCTTCCGGCCTACGTGGCCCGGGCGTTGGAACTGGCGGGGGCCGGGACCGTGACTTTCACCCACGCGCCGCCCGAGGCGGGGTTCCGCCACCGCTACCACCTGCGCTGGGGCTGAGGACCCTTCATTCGGTCTCAGCGCTGTTCGCCCTTCAGGTACAAGCTGCCGTTCTTGGTCTGGAGGAAGGCCTGGAAGGGGATGTCCTCTTGTTTGAGGAAGCCTTGCTGGGGCAGGGTTCCGGCGCGCACCATTTCGATGACCGCGCAAAGGCTCGCCGCGGTGGTCCAGCTGATGGCGCGCCAGCTCCGCCCCGCCACCTCCATCTGAGGGTAGGCCCGCACGAACTCGGAACGCGCCAGGACGCCCTGCTTCCAGCCCTCCACCGCCGCGTGGATGAACACGTAATCCTCGTCCACGGCGGGCAGGGCGTTCTTGAGGATCCGGCCCACCAGCTCGCGGTCGTCGCGCAGGTGCAGCTCCTCCAGCAGGAACTTCATGCGCTCGAAGTGGCCCAGGTAGCGCATGGTCTTGTAGTGAAGCTCCTGCACCCGGCCCTCGAAGGTCTCGCACATGGTGCCCAGGCCGCCGCTGGTAGTGGCGGCTTCCAGCTGCACCCCGTTGATGGTGATGATCTCCATGCCTTCCAGGGCCGGCACCAGCTGACGGTGGCCCATGCGGATCACTTCGCAGTCGTTGATGTACTCGTTGATGACGCCCTCGGGGCTCCAGTTGAAGGCGTAGCCCAGCGAGCCGCGGGGGTGCTTGGGCAGGGCGCCCACCTTCAGCTCGATGCTCCGCAGTGCTTCGAATTCCTGGGCCAGGTGCGCGCCGACGATGCCGATGAAGCCCGGCGCCAGGCCGCATTGGGGGGCCATCAGGCCCTTTGAGGTCTTGGCCAGGTCCAGGATCGCGTGGGTGGTGGGGACGTCCTCGGTGAGGTCGAAGTAGTGCAGGCCCGCGGCGTGGGCCGCGTGGGCCAGCGGGATGTTCAGGTGGAAGGGGAGGCAGGAGACCACGGCGTCGAACTCCCCCAACAGCCGGGCGAAGGCCGCACCGTCCCGCAGATCCAGGCCCAGGGTCTTGAAGGGCAGCTCGGGCCGGGGGGCGGCGTCCACGCCGGTGACTTCGAAGTCGGATTCCTTCAGCAGGGTGGCCACCAGACTTCCCACCTTGCCCAGGCCCAGCACCAGCACGCGTTGGAACGCCATCATTTCTCCTTTTTCTTTGGGTTCGCGGGAATCGGCAGATGCGTGGATTCCTTGGTCGTCTCCAGCACCACGGTGGTGCGGGTGGCCCGCACATGCGGAATGGCGCCGATCTCCTTCATCAGGCGGGAGAGCACCGCCGTGTCCTTCACCCGCACCTTCGCCAGGTAGCAGTCCTCGCCGGCCACGTGGTGGACTTCCTGGATCTCCGGCCGCCGGGCCAGCTGTTTGGCGGTGGCGTCGCCGCCCACGGGATCCTCGCTCCGCACGAAGATGAAGGCGAGCAGGCGCTGGTCCAGCTGGGTGGGATCCAGCAGGGCTGTGTAGCCCCGGATGGCCCCCCGCTCTTCGAGCTTCTTGATGCGCTCGAAAATCCCCGAGGCCGCCATGCCCAGGGTCCGGGCCACCTCGGCGTTGGAGGTCCGGGCATCCAGCTGAAGGATCTTCAGTATTTTTTGATCAGTCGCGTCGAACATTCAGGATTCCAGACTATTCCATGAAAAAACGGTCCAGGCTTCCCGTCAAGGCGCCTGGACCGATCTTCACAACAATTAATGCCTTCGACCGCATCCCCCGAAGGGGACGGGAGGCTACTTCTTCATTTCCAGCTGGAAGTCGCCCGCCACCAGTGGCAGCGTGGCAGTGGCCTTGCGCTTGCTGCCGAGGTCCTCCATGGCGACGCTCAGCGGTCCCTTTCCAGCGGCGGGGTGGATGGCCGCCGCGGGCAGCGCGAAGTAGGGGCTCTGCTCCGGACGGTCGATGTAGATGAGGGCCAGGCGCTCGCCCCCTTGGAGCACTTCGAGGCTGCCCTTGCCCATCATCCAGGCGTGGATCCCGATGCGCCAGGAGCCATCCGGAAGCTGGTTGAGGCGGCCCTGGACGGTCTGCACGCCGGCGCCGCCCTCGGTGGGCTGCACCGCCTTCTCGCGGTAGAGGTCCAGCACCGCCTTGGAGTAGAGCCGGGTCTCTTCGGCGGGTGCCATGCTGCCGCCCTTGTCCACGGCGGTTTCACCGGCGTTGTAGGCCATGACCGCGCGCACGGTGTCGCCGTTGTAGCGGTCCAGCAGGAAGCGCATGTACTTGGTGCCAGCCAGGAGGTTCTGGTCGATCTTCCAGGCGTCCGCGACCCCGAAGCGGGCGGCGGTCTGGGGCATGACCTGCATGAGCCCGATGGAGCCGTGCGGGCTGAGGGCCTTAGGGTCGAAGCGGCTTTCGCACTGGATCATGGCGCGGATGAGATCCGGGTCGAGGCCTTCGGCCTTGGCGGCGGCGTCCACCTGCTGGAGCATCGCGGCGGGCACCAGGATGGCGGGGCCCTTGGCGCCGTCCTGGAAAGGCGCGGCGGCCGCGGCGAGGCCGAGGCCTGCCAACACCAGGGCGGCACCGGCGAGGGAAGGCAGGGAGGGGGCGGCGCTGGCGCCGAGGAGATGTCGGATGCGGGTCATAAGCGGTGCTCCTTGAGCCCTGAGGGCGAGTTGAAACGAAGGGCCGGCGGGACGCAGGTCGTCGAGCCGGTCCAGGACGGCGGCGTAGAACCCGGGGTCGCCGCAGACGGTCGCCGCGGCCAGGTCGCAGCAGCGCTCCCGCTCCAGGCGGGCGGCGGCCGAGATCCATCGGGCCAGCGGATGGTGGAAGAGCAGCAGGTCCGCCACGGATTGCAAGGCGTTCACCAGGAAATCGTGGCGGCGGAGGTGCGCGAATTCATGGGCCAGGAGCGCTTCCAGGGCGCGCGCGTCCAGCTGGCCGAGGCAGGCTGCGGGCAGCACCACGATGGTGCGCCAGAGGCCGTAGCCGAAGGGCCCGGCCAGGGCACCTAGGCCGTCCGCCAGCCGCAGGGCCGGCGCTCGCAGGCCCATGCGGCGGGCGAGGTCCTGGCCGAGGTCCACCAGCCACTGCGGCGCAGGGGCCGTGCCGCGGCGGAGCCGGCGGAGCCAGAGCCAGCCGCCCCCCAGGCGCAGGCCGAGCCCCGCCACGCCCAGGCCCCACGCCAGGGCGAGCCAGGGCAGGGCGGGACGGGACCAGGCCACCACTTGCTGGGAGAACCGCGTCCGGCTTGGCGATGGCGGCCTCGCCGCGATGGCGGCCTCGATGAAGAGGGGCCCGCGGGCGATGGCCAGGGTCTGGGCCCGCCGTGAGGCGCGAGCCTGGTAGAAGGTGGCTCCAGGCCAGGCGACACAGGCGGCCAGCGCCGCCAGGGCCAGGGCATGGCGCAGGGAGGGGGAGGCGCGATGCAGCAGTGTCAGCAGCCCCCAGAGGGCCGCCGCCACCAGAGCGACTTGCCACAGGGAATGCAACAGCGCCAATCCAAGGTCCGCGGCGAGGCCCTGGAGGTCCAGGGCGCTCATTTCCCCTTCTCCTTCAGCAGCTCCCGCAGGGCGGCCTTTTCTTCGGGACGCAGTCGCCGGCCCTGCAGGGCCATCTGCACCAGCTCGCCGGCGGAGCCCGCGAAGACCCGGTCCAGGAAGTCCCCGAGGAGGGTCTTCTGAGTGCGGGATTTGGCCTGGGCGGGCCAGTAGCGATGGGCGCGTTCGGATTCATCCCGCTCCAGCAGGCCCTTGTCCAGCATGGTCTGCATGAGCTTGAGCACCGCCGTGTAGCCCAGGTCCCGCTCCAGTCCCACCCGCGCGTAGACCGCCTTCACGCTGCTGGGGCCGAGCTCCCACAGGACCTGGAGGATGCCGACTTCCGCTTCGGTGGGTTTGGTCGCTGGCTTGGGGTTCGCCATGGTGGCTCCAGGGTGTGGATGGATGTACGACAATCAATGTACGATAAAAAATGTACATTGCAAGGTGTACTTTATGGTTCACTCGATTCCGGGGCCCGACGCCCCTCCTCTGGAGGAATCCCATGACGCACCTGTCGGTGGTCCGATCCCTGGTGTTGGCGGCTTGCGCGGCCGCCGCCGCTTCCGCCCAGACTGTGGCCCTCACCTTCGACGACGGTCCTCAATTGAAGGCCATGCCTCTGATGGCCCCCCAGGCCCGGAACGCCGCCCTGCTGGCGGCCCTCGCGAAGCACCACGTGAAATCGGCCCTGTTCGTGACGTTGGGGAACGGCGCCGACCGACCCGAAGGTCTGGCCCTGGCCAAAGCCTGGGGTGAGGCCGGCCATGCCATCGGCAACCACACCGTGACGCACCTCGACCTCAACGCCCAGGCCACCACCTTGAAGCAGTACGAGGACGAGATCCTGGCCTGCGACGGGGCCATCCGCCCGCTGCCTGGCTTCCGGCCCTGGTTCCGCTTCACGTTCCTGCGGGAGGGCAACACGCCGGAGAAACGCGACGGCATGAAAGGCTTCTTGAAATCTAAGGGCATGCGCAATGCCTACGTGAGCCTGGACACTTCGGATTGGCGCCTGGACGCGGCGCTGGCGGCTACACTGCGGGCGCACCCCGAAGCCGACTTGAAGCCTTTCCGCGCGGCGTACCTGGCCCACCTCCGCCAGCGGGCCGAGGCCTACCGGGATCTCTCGCGCCGGCTTTTCGGCCGGGACATTCCCCAGGTGATGCTGCTGCACCACAACCTCATCAATGCCCTCTTTCTGGACGACGCCCTCCAGCAATTCGAGGCCATGGGCTGGACCTTCACGGACCCTGGGGCGGCCCTCCAGGACTTCGTCTACACCCTCGACCCTCAAGCGCCTGCGCCCGGCCAGAGCCTGCTGATCTCCGCCGCCCGCAGCCTGGGCTACCGGCCCGAGAACTGGGAGCGGCTCCTGGATGATGGGGACAAGGAGATCGAAGAGCTCGAACGACTGGGCGTACTGCCTGCTTCGGGCGAGTGAACCTACAACTCTTCAGTTGTTCATCGGGCGATCCGCGCCATCAAACTGCGTCCCAGGGACCGGGCCTGGGGATGCCCCAGCAGGAGCATCAGCCCGCCGTAAAGCGCCGCGCACAGCGCGATGAAGGGCAGCAGGCGGAGGGCCAGATCAAGGCGGTGGAACGGCTGGTCCAGCCCTAGCCAGGCCACGCCCTCCCAGGCCAGCAGTCCCATGACCGCCGCGCCGGAGAGCGCGAGGAACCAGGACTTAAGCACCGGGGCCGTGGGCATCTGCGGCAGTCGGGGCCGCAGGCGGAGGGCGAGGAAGGAGAGCCCCGCCAGGCTCGATACGCCGTTGGCCAGGGCCAGGCCGCCGGTGCCCAGGGGCCGCAGCCAGAGCAGGCTCAGCAGCACGTTCAACCCCATGGAAAGCACCGCGATGGCCACGGGGCCGCGGTAGTCCTTCAGGGCGTAGAGGGCCTGGGTGCCGATGCGGCTGGCGGCCACGAAGAGCAGGCCCACGCACTGGAAAGCCATGGTGGTGGCGGTCCAGTCCGCGGCGGCCGCATCGTAGGCGCCGGTGCGGAAGATGAGTGCGGCGATGGGGTGGGCCAAGATGGCCATGCCGATGCTCGCTGGGATCACAAAGAGGCCCGTGGCGCCCAAGGCTTCGATCAGGTGGCCGCGCACACCGGGCCAGTCCTGAGCCTCCGCCTGGCGGCTGAGGGCCGGGAGGCTCGCGGTGGCCAGGCTCATGGCGAAAAGGCCCAGCACCATCTCGCCCATCATGCCGCTGTTGTAGAGCACGATCTGGGCGCCCGGCTTCAGGTTGGAGGCGAGGACGGTGGAAATCACCGCATTGATGGGGTAGACCCCCGCCGCCACCATGCCGGGCCCCATGCGTCGCAGCGCCAGGCGCACCCAGGGATCCCTGAAGTAAAGGCCGAACCGCACCGTGAAACCCAGGCGCAGCGCTGGCGGGATGATCACCGCGAGTTGCAGGATTCCGCCCGCCAGCACCGCCACGGCGCAGATGGTGGCGATGTGCTCGGGGCTCGTCCAACCGCGGCCGCGGCCGAACTGGATGGCGATCCACCCGAAGGCGATGAAGCCGATGTTCGAAAAGATGGAGACGGCGGCGGCCACCGCGAAGCGGCCCCGCAGATTCAGCAGGCCGCCCAGTCCCGCCGTGAGGCTCGCCAGCGCCAGGTAGGGAAACATGATGCGGCCCAGGCGGACCGTGAGCACCATCTCCGGGGGCGGCGGCACGGCCCCGGTCAGTACGCGGCCGAGCATCTGCACTTTGTCGGCGAAGGGCGCGCCGGCCGCCAACCGACCGATGACCAGCAGCCCGGCGATGAGGCCCATCGACAGCATCACCACCAGCACCAGCACCGAGACCAGCGACAGCAGCGTGCCCAGGAAGCGCGCGGCGGTGGCCCGGGCCGCGGCCTCGCCTTCCTTCGCCTCCTGCTCCGTGAGGGTGGGCAGGAAGGCGGCGGTCATGGTGCCTTCGGCGGCGAAGCGGCGCAGCAGGTTGGGCAGCCGGAAGGCCACGGCATAGGCGTCCGCCGCAGCGCCCGCGCCCAGGAAATGCGAGAGGAAATAAGTCTGCGCCAGCCCGGAGATGCGGCTCAGCAGAGTCATGGCGGAGACGATGGCCGCCGAGCGCATGAGGCTGGGCTGGGCTGCTGGCGAAGGCCCAGGGGTGGAATCCCTGGCTTCGGACCCCTTCATTTCAGTAGCAGCCACAGGCCTACCGCCACGTTGCCACAGCCGCTGGCGAAGTAGAGGCCGCGCTGCCACCGCGCGGTGGTGCCCAAGCGGGCAGCCAGCCATCCCGAGACCCAGCTCAGAGCCATGAAGGTCGCGGTGATGCCCAGGCCGAAGAGCAGAAGCGCCCAGATGAAAGCCCAGCTCTGGGCCTGGTGGGAGAGGGTCAGGAAGCCCCGCACGCCGCCCAGTCCGAAGAAGGCGCCCAGCCAGGCGGCGCTGTGGTGGAAGCGGTGCCCCCAGCGCTCCTCATGGGGGTGGACGTGTTCGAGGGCGCCGTGAGTGTGGGTATGGGTGTGGATGCGCAGGGCGCGGAGTCCGCAGGCCGCCGCCAGGTTCCAGAGGCCCAAGAGGATCACGAAGGCCCAGGCTGCGCGGTCCAGCCAGTCGCAGGCGCGGTCGCCAAAGAGCGTCCGGCCGAGCAGGGCCGAGAGGCCCGCCAGCAGCCCCACCGCCAGCATGTGGGAGAGGCCGAACGCCAGGCCCACCTTCCAGGCGCCGCGCCGCTTGCCTTGCAGGGAAACGCCCGTCACCACAGCCACGTGGTCGGGTTCGAAGGCGTGCAGCACGCCCAGGCTGAGGGGAAGGAGCATCCGGAAATCCTTGAGGGTCCAGCTTAGCCCAGGGCGGAAGGCGCCCCCCTGGCATCCGCCGAAATTCATCAAATAATTTGATGTAAATTATATTTCCATAATATCCATTCGCAGCAGGCCCCCATGCTTCCCGACCACTCCTCCCTGAACGTCCTGCTCGCGGTAATGGAAGAGCGCAGCTTCACCCGCGCGGCCGAGCGCCTGGGGCGCACGCAGCCCGCCATCTCCCAGGCCATCCAGCGCCTGGAGGCGGAGCTGGGCGAGACCCTCATCGACCGCAGCGGCCGCGATCTGGCACTCACCGACGCGGGCCGAATTGTCTTCGAAGCCGCGCGGCGCCAGGAGAACCTGCAAAAGGAACTGCTCTCCCGCTTGGGCGAATTGCGCAACAAGGCCGCGGGCCGCCTGGTGATCGGCGCCAACGAGAGCATGATCCTCTATCTGCTGCCCCATCTCGCCCGCAACCGCCGCGCCTACCCCCAGGTGAAGCTCGTGGTGCGGCGCAGCCGTTCCAGCGAGGTGCCGGACCTGCTGCTGTCCGGGGACGTGGAATTCGGCGTGGTGAGCTATCCCGCCGGGGACGAACGCTTTCACTCCCAGGTGCTCTACGTGGACCACCTGGCCTTCGTGGTGGCTCGGGACCACCGCCTGGCAAAGAAAAAACTGCTCACCATCAAGGATCTGGAAGCCGAGACTTTCGTGGCCCACAACGTGGCGTCGCCCTACCGCGACGCGGTGCTCCGCGCCTTCCAGGAACAGCGGGTGCCGCTGCGCATGGAGATCGAGATGCCCACGGTGGAGAGCATCCGCCTGATGGTGCAGGCGGGCACCGGCGTGGCGTTCCTGCCACGGGTCTGCGTGGACCAGGATCTGCGGCAGGGCGTGCTGAAGGAGATCCCCGTGAAAGAGCTCAAACTGGAGCGGAAGATCTACCTCCTGAGCGTGGAGAAGCGCCCGCTCAGCCACGCCGCGCGCGCCTTCCGCGAACTCATGCGGAAGGAGCTGGCGGCTTCCAGGGCCTGATTCTCCAGGGGACTACCCGTCCCTGCGGTCGGGCCGGCCCTCGTCCTTCTTCCGGGGCCGCTCCTCGTCCGGCTTCGGCTTCTCGGGATTCTTCTCCTCCTTGGCAGGCGGGGCGGGCTTCTCCTCCCGGCGCGGCCGCTCCTCGGGCAGGGGCCGGGAGTTCGGGCGGGCGGCGGGATGTTCAACGGGACGGTCCGCGGGGCGTTCTTCCCGGCGCTTGGGTTCGGCAGGGCGCGCTTCGGGGCGGTCCACTGGACGTTCGACGGGATGCTCCACCGGGGTGTCCGCAGGCAGTTCCACCTTGCGGTCCACCGGATGTTCCACCGGCTGGTTGGCCGGGCGATCCCTGGGGGGTTCAACGCGACGATCCACTGGGTGCTCCACCGGCCGGTCGGGAATCGTGCGGGGCGGGGCAGCGGGTGGTTCACGGGGCCTGGCGCATGGGAGGGATTGGTCGGGGCGCTCGGCGTGGTTTGGGGTTCACCCGGTCCACCATGGGTTTGGGCGTTGGCAAGCCCTCGCGGGGCGGGGCGCATGGCCCGGGTGGCGGCGGTGTCGGACCGCACCGGCAGGACGGCTGTGGGGCTGGTTTGATGGAACTGTTCCAGGGTGACGCGGTCCAGCGGCCGGCCGGGGTTGGCTGCCGCTGGGCGAAGGGGACTGGCGGTGGCGGGGGCGGCGTGCGGGAGATCACGGTGCGGTTCACCACCTGCGAAGGGGGACGCAGGACCGTGCCCACGGCGGATCTGGACAACACACTTTCCCGGGAGGGCACCACCAGGGCGGTGGAGCCCGTCACCTGCGCCTGGCGCAGGGCACCAGGGTTGATGGCGACAGCCGACGACGCCACCGAGTGAGAACTGATGAAGGCGCTGTGGGGCACCGCCGTGACCGCCCCAACGACGGTGTGGTTCACGTAGGTGATGTTGGTGATGTTCACGATGGTCACGATGGTCACGTTGATGTTCGTGGCATGGTCGCTATTCAGGTTCTGCAGGTACTGGGCGGAAGTGCGGAAGGCCGGCCGGTACACTTCGCGCGGCCCCAAGGGGAACCAGGCCACGCCGCCGCCCCGTTCGAAGGACATGGAAGCGCTGAAGCCGCTGCCCCCCGCGAAGACAACTAGCGCCGGTGAGTAGACCGGGCGGGCCATCACACGGCCCGGGATCCAGCCCCAGCCGCCGCCAATATAGGCCCAGCGGCCGTACTGGAAGGGCGCGAATCCCCAGGGAGCGTCATCCACCCAGGTCCAGCCTCAGGGGTTGACCCAGGCCCAGTGGCCATCCCGGTAGGGGGCCCAGCCCACCGCCACGCGGGGCCGCCAGATGGGACCGTATTCCGAGCCCTCGGACCAGGTGCCGTGATCGTCCAGGCCCTCGTAGCCGGTCATTTCCCGGCCCACGTAGCGCACCGAAGCAGAGCCCTCCTCGTGCCGGTCCCGCTGGTTGCACCAAGCCTCGAAGCCACTTTCACCGAGGGCCTCGGTGAGGTCGTAGGTGGGGGAGTCGCCGCCCCGGAGGGCTAGAGTGCGGCCTGAATCCACGTCGAGGCTGGAGCCGCCGGAGGATAGTTCCGCCTGGCCGCGGCGGGTAGTGATGGAGGCGTAGCTGCCGTCGCCGTCCACATCGATGCGGTAGGTGCCGCCGCGCGATATGGTCACCGCGCCCTGGGGCGTGGCGATTTCGAAACGCTGGCCGTCCAGATGCCGGAGCCTGAACTCCAGGGACCCGTCCGTGACGCGCAGCTGCACCAGCCGGTCGTCAAAATTCAGGATGGCCAGGGGGGTGTTCTGACCCAGGCGGAGGGCGTTGGACCCCAGGTGCAATTCCGCGAGCCCCCCTCATCCACCCAGAGGTGGTCGCCGCCCCGCAGCGGGTAGTTGAGCGTGGCCTCGCTCCAGTCCTCCAATTCGCCGGGCTTGAAAGACACCGGACCCTGGGTGAAATTCAGCCGTGCCACCCAGGAAGGCGGATCCTCATCCTGGTTCGACCAGGCTTCGTCCGATTGGAACCGTTGGGGCTGATCCTGGCGTGCGGGGCCCTCCGCGACGCGGCCCGAAGCGTAGGTGGCGCCGAGCGCCGAGAGGACGAGGAGGGTGGAGAGGGGTAGGCGGGAGGGCAATCGTATTGCCGGCTCCGGATCGGGATGGGTTTGGGGTAGATCAAGAGGACGTAGGGAAGCTTTGGGGGTCTCAGTGGACTAGGTTCTCATCGCTCCAGGGATTGGTGGGCTTGGGCAGGATGGATTCATCCACTTCGCCTCGGATGGGCACCGCCCAAGTCCATCTCAGCAGGCGCACCTCCTGTGAGAAGCCCAGGCGCACCCGGCAGCGATGGGTGCCCTCCGTTTCTACCATCTCCACCTCGATGGCCGTATCCTTCGCCAGGATGCCGGAAAGCCCCAGGCGCAGGGCTTCGACGCGGAGATTGGCCTCCACTTGGCCCACATCCAATCCTTCGGAGCGCCGGGCGACCAGGGCCGCCCGGTCCAGCAGCACGAAGCGCCCCCAGAAAACTGGCCCCAGTATCCAGGCTAGAAGACTGGCCGCAAGTGCCGGCGCCAGGTACATCAGTCGCCGCCGTCGTCGTCGCCCTGCGTAGCCCCGGAACCAGCCCACCAGCTCCCAGAGCGCCACCGCCAGAAGGAAGAGCGCCCAGACCAGCAGCACACCGGCCCAGGCCAACAGGTCGAGAGCCCTGGATCGGGGCAGAGCTGCGGGGTCCTCGGGCATGCTCGAAGGGTAGCTCAATTGACCCAAATGATTCCGTGCGGGCTCAGAATTCTTGTCCATTCCACTCAAGCAAACGGTTCGGCAGTGGGCCTGGGATCAAGAATTCGAATGGAGATTGTCAGCGCCTTAACTCGTGGTGTGAATCACCGCGAAGTGTGGGACTTCGTGACCAAGGCCAGGGCCAGCCGCCGCAGGTCTTCCTTGCTGTTGCCGGTCTTGGCGAGGATGCGCAGTTCGGCCAGGGGCAGAGTCTCCAGCAGGCGCTGGGCCAGGGGGGTGGGCGTCTTCGGATTACGCACCAGGGCGATGCGCACGTCGGCACTGGCCAGCCAGCGACGGTCCGAGCCCACCCGCTGCAGGATGTCCGGCGAGGCATACGGAGACTTGGCGATGGCCAGCACATTTTCCGAATCCAGCTGTGGATTGGAGAGTAAGTTCAGCAGCACCGGTGCCATGGTGTCCCGGCAGAGGACGGCGCGCTCGCCGCGGTCGGCCTTCAGAGCCAGCACAACGCGCTGGCCCGTGTCCAGCTCCTTGATGTGGAAGACCGGCGCCGTGCCGAAGGTCTCGCCACGAACCGCAGGACTGGTGCTTGATTCAATCGGCGAGAGCGAATCCATCTCGGCCTTCAACTGCCGGTCGAGGGCCTCGTTCCAATCTGTGAACTGGAAGGCCGCCTGGAATCCGCCTCCCGATTCGAAGGTCTGCACCACTGTCGCCTGGAAGTTCAGCGCCTCACCACCCTCCACACCAGCGGCGAACGCGAAGGTGGCGAAGGACTCGGGCTCACTGTCCAGTCGAAGGAGGAAAGCCTGCTGGGCCAGCGCCTCTGTGAAGAAGGCGGACAGGTCGTCTGCTCCAGCAAATTGAAGCGTGAATTTTGAAGCGCCGGGCTCGGCAATGACACGCATCTCTCCGGACGAATCGGGCATTCGGGTCCTCAAGGGGGCCCTCGCATCATAGCTTACTGGGATCGAACCGACCCCTCCGGGGCGCGGCCTGGCTGGCCCCGCCGCTTAACACTGCGATCGCTTTGCGCTCTCCGCTACGGCTTGCGGGCCGCCATGCCAATCATCGGTCCGCTCCCGTTAAGCGGGTTTGGATGGCCCTTCGGGCCGTTGAATTGGAGCCGCTTGCCGGGATTGAACCGACCCCTTCGGAGCGCGGCACTGGCTGGCCCCGCCGCTTCACGCTGCGGACGCGGTGCGTCCTCCGCTACGGCTAACGGGCCGCCATTGCCGATCGTCGTTTCACTCCCGGCCAGCCTTGGCCGCGGGCCCCTTTGGGGCCACCCGAATGGAGCCGCTTCCCGGGATCGAACCGAGGACATCCTGATTACAAA
>JANXPB010000189.1 GCA_025357545.1 Holophagaceae bacterium | reverse complement strand
CCGTGCTTGATGGCGTTCTCCACCAGGGGCTGGAGGATCAGGGTCGGCACCATCGCGCTTTCGGTTTCCGGGTCGATGTCCCATGCCACCTTCAACCGGTCGCCAAAGCGGATCTGCTCGATGGAAAGGTAGGCCCGCACGAGGTCCAGCTCTTCACGCAACGCCACCTGCCTGCGCTCGCCCAGGCCCAGGCTCTTGCGCAGGAATTCCGAAAGCAGCAGGCACATGTCCCGGGCCCGTCTGGCATCCACCGACGTGAGGGCGCTGATGGAATTCAGGCTGTTGAACAGGAAATGGGGATTGAGCTGGGCGCGCAGGGCCTTGAGCTCGGCTTCGCTCGCCAGCATCCGCAGCTGGAGCTGCTCCGCTTCGGCCCGCTGGGCCCGCTCCAGGGCGATGAGCAGGTAGTAGAAGGCGGCGGAGGTCAGGTACAGCAGCACCCCCAGCAACCAGATCACCGGCAGGGCTGGCGTGATGCGCTGGGGCAGGGCGTGGAGGGCGTCGAAGCGGCCGAGGAACCGTGCCACGATCCAGGCCACGCCGCTCCAAAGCCCGCCATCCGTGACGGCCGCCAGCCCCCAGATCACGAAGAGGTTCCGCAGGTTCTGGTTCTCGAGGCTGACGACCTTGCAGATGTAATAGGGCGAGAGGTAGATCCCGGCCCCCAGAACGGCCATGGGACCCGCCAGGGCCAGAGCCTCCAGGCGGGTCCACCCCTGCATCACCGCCAGGCCCGCCAGCAGCCCGCCCAGGGGCACCCACAGCAGCAGGTAGGCCAGGAGTCGGGTCCGGCTGGTGAGGATGGGATGCATCAGACCGTCGCTAAAAATCGTACTTGGTCATTGAGAGAGTGCCCCGGCCTAAGGAGCCGTAGCGGGACAACCAGAAAGGCGCGGGTTGTTCCATAACGGCCCCTAATGGCGCAGCTCCAACCCGCCGAAGAGGATCAAGCCCGTGAGCACCAGCCGCGGCGATGAGTCATCGGGCATCCGCGCATAGAATTCCTGGGTTTTGTCGTTGATGCCACCGAAGAGGACCGTCGCGTGGTTCACCACGACCCAGTTCTCGGGGACCTTGATCTCGCCGCCCCCGAACAGGGCGAAGACATCCATGCGGATCTGGTTCCCGGCGGGCACAGCGCCCCGAAGGTCCGCGTCGAAGCCGCCGAAGATGGCCGTGAACTCGCCGCCCTCGAAGGCCTGGGAAACAACCCGGCGCTTGGCCCCGCAGAAGATTGCGGTGCCCTGCACGTAATGCTCCGAAGCCGCAAGGCCTTGGGTTGAACCCGGCCGGGCTCTGCGAAGCGATCGGGTAACCAGCCAGATGCCGAAAGCCACGAGGCCCATGGGCATGAGCGCTTCCGCCAGATTTCCGTGGCCCAGCACCACCAATAGGAAGAAGGTGCCGATGGCCACCAGCACCAGGCCGCCGCCCCCATAGTGCAGGCCCTCCTGCCAGAGTTTGGCGAGGCCCCAGACGATCAGCACCACCGGCCAAAGCCTGAAGAGCAGGTGGGCGCTGACCAGGCCCAGATTGTCCAGGGTGAAGGCCACGCCAGCGAGGATCAGGGCCACGCCCAGAACGAGCTTCGGAGAAAAGGCCCTGTGGGGACGGCCATCCAGGGGTGGCGTAGCTTCAGCGGGCTTATCGATCATGTCAGTCATGGCTGCGTCCCACTAGGTGCGGAGGAGGGTGGCGTGGGCTCCGGGAGCAGCCCAGGTTTGCATCGTTTCGGTGGTTCGGGCACAAAGGAGCGCAACGCCATGAGCATCCCGAAGTAGACAAGGATGAGGGGCCACCATTGGCGGACGAGGTCGTCGTGGCCGGTTTCGCCCAGGAGGCCGATGATTCCGAGCCAGAGCAGCACGTGGCCACCCGAGCCCCACACAAAGCCCCGGTCCAGGAACCTGCTCGCGGCCAGGGCCATCAGCAGCAATGGCCACCAGCGGAGGACCATCCAGGCCGGTAGGAGACCCTGGCGGTCCAGCAGCATTGCCATGCCGACGGCGATGGCGCCCAGGCCCAGAACCAGGCGGAAGGAATAACGTGAGGGAGTGAAGTCGTTCATGACCGGCCTCCGGGGGAATCCGCACGCGATGTGAGTTTCAGGGCCACCAGCAGGGCCGCCACCAGCAGAATCGCCACCACCGGCAGCCATCCGCTGCCGAAGTCGGGAATATCGGGATTCGCCATTGCGACCATGTTCACCTCCCAATCCTGAAGCTACGGGGCCCGCGTGAGCATGGCCATACCGGATCGGTGAATGGCGGAGGAGGGTCGGTGAATGGCGCCGGGCAGAGGATGGCCAAGGCAAGGCCCGCAACCCGGCGGAGGGACCGCGGGCGTTCACAGCCACCGGATGCTCCCCCCACGGCTGCGCTCCCGCCACGCCGCGTCCAGAGCCGCCTCGTGTCCTGGTGGCAGGCTGAACTGGAGGAAGGCCTCAGGCCCCGCGAAACCTTGGCCGGTCACTTCAGCTTCTGGAAAGGCGCCCAGCACCGCGAAGGGGAGGTAGGCCAAGTCGGGCGCCACCCGGATCTCACCGTGCTTGAGGAGCCGGATTTCCTCGATCGACTGACGGTCGCGCGCCGATTGGATGGCGCCTTGGAGGCTTTCAGTGTAGGCCCGCACCAGCCCGCCGGTGCCCAGCTTGGTGCCGCCGAACCAGCGGATGCACACGGCGATGAGGTCGGTCAGCCCTTCGCCCTCCAGCACCCGCAGCATGGGCGCGCCGGCTGTGCCCTTCGGCTCGCCATCGTCATCGCAGCCATGGGCATGCACCGGGACCCCCTCGCGCCAGGCGCTGCAATGGTGGGTCGCTTCGAAGTCACGTTTGCGCAGCCTCGCCATCACTTCGTTCCGAGTCTCGGCATCTGGAGCGGGGTGCAATTCCGTCAGGAAGACCGAGGCCTTCTCGCGCAGTTTGAAAACGGCGGGGCCAAGTAGACGACGCATCATGGCTGCTCGGAGCAGCCTTCGCAGCGCGCCGAATTCCTCCTGCCAGCCATTCGACCCCTACCGATTCCATTGGCTTGAGGCTGGATACCGGCCTGGGTCTCACCCGGTGCGTTCCCCGGGTACCGGGAAGGTTGCAGGAAACCAAGGGCTTTCCAAACGACTTGAGCCATTCGACCACCTTCCATACCAGTGCACCCAATTTCCAAGACCTTTGAATGGGGAAGGGACCAGCCTTGTACCTGGGAATTTGTCCATCCTCTTGGGAATTCTACGACCCAGACTCCGGACCTCCAAACCACGGGGTTCACAGGCCAGCATCTTGAACATCCGAACCCGGATTCTCCGCTTCAGCTTCCAAGAACTCGGGGAGTCTTTCGAAGCCGATGCGATACTGGCCCTGCGGCGGGCCGACGCTGGGAGGCCTTAGCGAAGCTTGGAGGAGGCAGCTACATGAATCCTTGGATCCTCCTCCTGGCGCTGGGAACGATGGGTGCGCTTGGCGCGGCCCAGGAGCAGGAGCGCCGGGGGTCTTCGGCGCCTTCAGCCCTCATCTTCGAGGACCGGGCGGAGGAACGCATCCTGTGGGAGCGGAGCTGGTTTGGGGGAAGGCCCAGCCCTGCCTATCTGGAGCAGCGCCTTCGCCAGGGTGCAGCCCTCCAGGCGCGCGAGGCCCAGGCCCAGTCGGCCGTTCCAGGCGCCCTCGCCGCAATGGTTCCCGCTTGGCGCTCCCTGGGGCCCGATCGGGATACCCGCGATTCCTTCTACAATGGCCGGCCCAACGCGATCCTAGCCCACCCCACGGATCCCAAAACCCTGTATCTGGCGACATCGGGAGGCGGGCTTTGGAAGACCATGAACGCGGATCCCGCCAGTGCGGCGGACTGGACTTGGACACCGCTCACGGACCAGCTCCCCTCGCCCGTTGGGAGTCTGCCCATCGGCGCCGTGGCCATGAGCCCCACCGATCCACAGACCCTTTGGCTGGGCTTGGGGGACGGGTTCGAGGCCGAAGGCCGAGGCTTCTTCTACTCCCAGGACGGGGGCGCCAGTTGGCAGCTGGGTGGGAGCCTGGGCAACACCACCCGAGTGCTCAGCATCCTCCCCTTGGATGGCCTGAGACTGCTGGTGGGCACCAATGCGGGGCTATGGCGCAGCCTGGATGGCGGCCGCACCTTCAGCGCCCTCATCCCTGATCCCGGTTGGGGCAACGCTTGGATTTGGGAGCTGCACCGGCTGGGTTCCCGCCTGGTACTGAGCCGCCAGTTGACCCTTCTAGAAAGCGAGCATTCCCCCCTGCGGAGCGACGCCCCTCCCCCTAACCACGTGGGGGAGTACCAGGGGCCGGGCGACATCTGGACTTCCGCGGACGAAGGGCTGACCTGGACCCGGGCCACCTTGGACAGCAGCGTAGCCGCCCTGGGCCTGGGGCGGATTTCCTTAGGCGTGAGCCCCGCCAGCGCCACTCGGGCCTACGGCATCGGCCAGCAGCACCAAGTGGTGGCTCAGGGCCTGCTCAGCACGGCGGATGGAGGACTAAGCTGGACCTTTCAAGCTCTGAGCTCTGCCACGGGGCTCTGGAGCATCGGCGGGGACAACCAGTACAACGGCTGGTACAACCAGCTCATCGCCGTGGACCCCGCCGACGCCAACGAACTCTACGTCGCCTGCACCCTGGGCCTCTACCGGAGCCACAACGGCGGTGCGACTTGGACACCCATCACGGGCACCGCCACCCAGCAATTCCGCCCCCACGTGGACTACCACGCCGCCACCTGGTCCCGCACGGGCCCCAAGCGCCTTTACATTGCCAACGACGGTGGCCTGGCCACCCTCACCGATGCGGCCGGCAGCGCCCAACTGGATGACACCCACAACCGGGGGATGTCTACCCATCTGGCCACGCACCTGGGGTCCACCTTGGCCAATGGCTTCAGGGACTTGGTGTCCCTGGGGGCCCAGGACAATGGCAGCTGGATCCGCCGGAACCAAGGCAGTGGGTTGAGCACCAGCACCGCCTACGAGTCCCAGTGGGGCGGAGACGGCTTCGCCACCAAAATCCACCCCAAGGACGGCAACCGCATCCTCGTCTCCGCTCAGTTCAACGCCATCGGACGCTCGGGGGATGGCGGCTTGAGTTTCCTCAACAGCCCCACCCCTGCGGTTCCTGCCCCCTTCCACACCCGCATGGCACTGGACCCGGCAGACCCCACGGGCAACGGTGTCTATGCGGCCATCGCTGGGGGCCTGATTCGCAGTCCCGATTTCGGTGGCACTTGGAGCGTGGAGACCATCCCCGGTCTCACTACCAATCTGAACCAGGTGCGCAACCTGGCCGTTTCCCCCGTGGCCGGCGTAGTGGCGGTGGTGTGCGGCGGTAGCACTGGCTGGCGGAAAAAAAACGGAACCTGGACACCCTTCGGCAGCTTCCCTAGCTCAGCCGGCACCCTTTCCTGCATCACCTTCGCGGGCAACGATCCGGAGACGCTGTATGTGGGCGGGGTCGCCCTGGTGGGTGATGCCCCCCACCTTTGGACCAGTGCGAATGGTGGCACCACTTGGCAGGTCCTGGGAGGGCCCTCCAGTGGCTTTCCTCAAGGCATCCCAGTCCACGACCTGGCCACGGATCCCCGCGATAGCCGAATTCTCTTCGCGGGCACGGACTTCGGCCTTTACCGCAGCGTGGACAAGGGGCAGAGCTGGGCGCCCTATGGCACCGGCTTGCCAAGGGTGGCCACCCGGGAGATTTATCTGGCGCCCGATGCCAGTTTCGTCCGCGTGGCCACCTACGGCCGTGGGGTTTGGGAGGCGCCGCTCAACCCATTGGTCAACCCCTTCACCATCAGCCCCAGCCAAATGTCCTTGGCACCAGGCGCCAGCCAGGCCTTCCAGTTAAGCGCAGCCACCGGCAGTGCCCCCGCCGTGGTATGGAGTTCCAGCGGCGGCAGCATCAGCGCTGCGGGCCTGTTCTCGGCGCCCATCCAACCGGGCACCTACACGGTGACCGCCATCGCTGTGGACGATCCTGCGGTGACCGCCACCGCCACTGTGGTGGTGCAGGGAGGCCTCGTGTCCCGTGTGGACATCAGCCCCCCCAACCTCGCCCTGGAAGGAGGGGCAAATGCGACCTTCACCGCCACGGTCACCGCCGCTGCGGGCGTCAGTACCGCGGTGAGCTGGGGCGCGAATGGCGGGTCCGTGAGCGCGGACGGAGTCTTCACAGCCCCCCTCAACGGGGGAATCTATGGTGTCACCAGCACCAGTCTTGCGGACCCCACGAAGGCCGCCACGGCTTCCGTCAGCGTAGTAGGCAGTCCAGACCTGGACCGCAACGGAACCTTGGATGTACTCGACCTGGCCCTCTTCGCGGCGTCCTATGGCAGCCAAAGTGGCCAAACCCCGTACCGGAACGCTGCGGACCTCAATGGCGATGGGCGGGTGGACGAGGCAGACTTGTCCCTCCTCTTGGCCCGTCTCGGGATTTAGCAAATAGCTTGCCCGCCGTGGGGCCTCGCTGATCCCACCAGGATGCTGCCCTCGCGTCAGTTTCAGGATGGGACGGCGCCGAGTCCAAGCCGACGCGCCTCTTGTTGGCAGTTCCGGCCGGCTTACGGCTCAGCTCCTTCCTTCTGTTTCAGGCTCCCCGCCCGAAGAACCAACCCCAATCTGGTGCCCACAGACCTACCAAGCTAGTGGATCGAGAGCACGCACACAAAGAGCTAGCCGTTCGCCAATGCAGAGCTGTTTGCTTGGGGCCGAGCCCATTGAATTTCAACGCTGGGCCGCTCAACCCCAAAAATGTCAACAGCCCTATTCCAGATTACGTCCGCTTGATTACATCAGCTAAGATAAGAGTCATGCATCCTTTACTGACCAATCCGACGAAGGGAGATTCAAAATGCCAAACATTGCTTCCGTCCTGAAGGGGGAAATCCTCCGATTGGCCCGAAAAGAGGTTCGAGGTGAAACCGAAGGACTAAAGAAGGCGTCGGCACAATATCGCTCGGATATCGCCGGGCTGAAACGGCGAGTGGCGGCACTCGAGAAATTGTTGTCCCGCCAAGAGAAAAAGTCAGTTGGCAAGCCGGCCTCCCCGGGGGATGGCGAAGCGAACACCCGGCTGAGATTCAGCGCCAAAGGCCTCGCCAAACAAAGGCAACGCCTAGGGCTTTCCGCCGCCGAGGCGGGGGCTCTCCTCGGTGTGTCCGCCCAGACCATTTACAATTGGGAAGCCGGCAAATCCAAGCCCCGTCAGCAGCAGTTGACGGCCATCGCCTCGTTTAGAACGATGGGAAAACGGCAAGCCAAGGCGCAGCTAGCCAGCCCGACAGCTTGATGGACCAGGAAGGATTCGCGGCGCTTCGCAGCCTTCATTCCGGGAACCTGGGGCAGTGTCCGCGCCATTGGTTTGGGGAGTGGAAACTGCCAACGCAACCTTCGCCTCGGGCTTCCCAGCAATAGGCAAAACCACGGGGAATATCGCATTCCCGCCAGATTTGAGAGCACTGGCAGATTCGCAACGCCCAATGCGAACTTTAGCTGCCACAGCAACCGAACGGAAATGCCAACCCAACCTTGCCTTCAGCAAGGGGCCAACCATTCTTGTTGGCCATCTAGCTTTTGACATCCAGCTCCCAGGTCGGCCCCGGTTGACTATTTCTGCTAGTCTCTATGCTTCCTTCACTCGACTTTTCACTTAGCACCGCTGAGAGGAATTCACCATGACGATGTCACTCACTGGACTCGTAATTCTCATCCTAATCGCGGCGGTCTGTGGCGCTCTCGGGAAGGCCATCGCCGGCAGTGTCCGTGGTGGACTGATCGTCTCGACAGCCCTTGGCTTCATCGGGGCGCTGCTTGGGCCTTGGATTGCGCGGTTGCTCAAGCTCCCAGAACCTTTCATGGTCACCATCGATGGGCATCCCTTTCCGATCCTTTGGTCGATCATTGGTGCCGCACTTTTCGTGGCTGTCATCCACTTGTTCTCGCGGCGCAGGTAACCGGGGGCTTTCGCCGGGGGCCTAACTCCTCGGTCGCCCCGGCCCCAGTCTCGCACGGCTGCCCTGCTGCGGGTCTCCGGCTCACGGCGGGGCCGGTTAGCTTTGTTTGCCAGGCCTCGCGTTCTCCTATTCTGAAATCGCCCGGCCAAGGAGGTTGCCGTGAAACTAAGACGACACGCACTAACCTTGTATTTGCCATTCGCCCTTTGACCCAAGACCCGATTTTCACCTTTCGACTGGTCTGGTTTATGGGTTTTGGGTCAGGAGCGACTGAGGAGACTCGGAGGCACACTTCAGCCCTTCCGAGCCTGGAGGCCAAAGAAGAGAAACCCATTCCACGAGGTCCCCGTGATGGCCTTCGCCACCGTGGAGAGGCTTGAGAAGGTCCGCCCTTGGTAGAGGATGTCCCGCGCCCGGACCTCGAGGTCATGGATCTCACCCCGGAACGTCCGTTGGGGGTGGGGCCCCGGCGCAGGGAGCCGTGGGTCTCGAATGGGCGCCGAAAGGGGTTTGGGTTTCGGGGATAGAAGGCCACCCGATTTCCGCACCGGGAGGGACACAGGCATGAGGGCTTCGAGGCGAGCCTGGGCCAAGCTCGGAGAGGCCTCCCTCCACGCGCTCCTGAAGGCAGGCGGCAAGGCGACGGCGAAGGAAGGTGAGGTTCTTAGACCGAGCCTCAAACCCTAACAAGCGAAGATGATCCGCCCGAAGGGATCTGAGGTCCAGGGTCTGGAGCTGGGCTAAGGCAGCCGTGAGCTCTTTGAGGCGTCGGCCTTCTTCGGCCGGAGAAAGAGGAGGTGGGGCGACTATGGGCATACGTGGCTCCCGAGCCTAGGATCTCGGGGTCACGGCATGCACGCTCCGTCTGCGAGGAGGTTCAAGTCGAAAGAAAGCCGAGGGGCAGAATTCGGGCCTCTTTCAACTTCTGCAGCCTTTTCCGGCCCCACAGAGCCTGAGATTGGCCCTCCTCAAGGCAAAGAAGGGCCAGGCTCAAGGTCCTCTGGGTTAGGAGTCTCGGAGTCCCAGAAGGCTCGTTGAAGCCCGGCCCCCGCAACCGTCGCGCATGAGGGCAAATCCCTGGCTCCATCGCCCTTGGAACCAAAGCGCCCGACAGGTTAGTTGGGCACTAGATTGGTTGGGGAGGAAGGATTCGAACCCTCGATACGCAGGATCAAAACCTGCTGCCTTACCACTTGGCTACTCCCCAATGCTTAGGAAATGCTAACAGTGGTGCGGGTCTACGTCTAGTTCGGTGTGGTCTTGGGGGTGAACCCGAATTCCTCGACGCTGAGCAGGTCCGGCCGGACGGGGCCTGACTCGCCTTGTTCGATGCGGGAAATGGCTTTACGGCCCGTGGCCGCTTCGAAGGCCAGCAGCACCTTTTCTTCGATGAAATCCTTGGCCGCAGTATTCAAGGAATAGGCGATGTCCTTGAAGCTCCCATCCCGCTTGCGTTTGCTGGGCATGGCCACGGAGTAGCCATCTTCGTTCTCCAGCACCCGCAGATCCCCCACCATAAAGCATTCGTCGATGACAAGGCTCGCGAAGGCCCGCAGCTTCTCGTCCCCCTCGACCTTGGAAATCCGCACATCGGTGATGTTCAACATCCTTCCATTGTCGATTGTCGCTCACCGATTGTCGATGGGTCCGTGCAAAGGGCCGTCTCCGCTGCGTTTCAAGCCACAATTCGAACATCCCATACTCAACCAATCTCGATCCAACCCCACTGGCGTTCGAAGCGGTCACCGCGTCGGAAGGACCACAGCAGCTGCTCCTGACACACGGTGCAGAGGTTGACCGAGCCTTCCCTGGATGGGCTCAGCCCCAGGTGGACGCCCTGGGCCCGAAGGAAGCCCGGCAGGTCCAGATGGGGCCTGCCCCGGGGCCCAGCTGCGCTCAGGGATGGGTGCCAGGCGGGGTCCAGGCGAGCGGCGTCGATGACCTCTTCACCCACTTCGAAATGGCATTGTTGAATGGACGGTCCAAGGGCCCAGGTCAGCATCTCGACCTCGCCCCCCTGGGCCTGGAACAGGTCGATGCCCCTGCGGAAGATGCCCGCCACCGCACCGCGCCAGCCCGCATGGAGGACTGCGGCCCAAGGCTTCCCGACCACCAGCCCCGCCATCAGGATGGGCACGCAGTCCGCGACCCGCACTCCGATGCAGACGCCGGCGGTGGTGGTCCAGATGCCATCAGCCTCCTGGATCCCCTGGCTTCCCAGGCCTGGTGCTTCTACTAGGCCACAGCCGTGCACCTGCGAAAGGCGCAGGAGCGGCAGGTCGGCGGGTGGGTCCAGCTTGGTGGAGAAACCCCAGTGGAGGGGAAAGGGCGGGGTTACCTGGGGCGTGAGCATGGGCGGTGTGGGAACCGGATTCAACGGGGCCAGAGGAGGATCAGCACGCTGAGGTCCGTGATGGCCCATGCAGCCAGGCCGCGGTACATGCCCGCTTCAGCCTGGGGGGCGGTGACCCTCGCCCACCGTAGGCGCCAAGGGATCAGCACCCCCAGCCAGGCGCCCAGGGAAAGCAGCAAATAGGCAGGGTTCGCGTGGGCCTTCAGGCAGGCTTGGGCGAGCCACAGGTGGGCGCTCAAGGTTGCGAGGATGGCATAGGAGAGGCTGCGGCCCACCCCGAGGCGGATGACCAGGGTCCGGTCGCCGCGGCTCGTGTCCTCTTCCACCTGGTAGATCTGCGTCAGGGGATAGAGCGCTGCGAACAGCAGGCCGAAGCCGATGCAGAGGCTGATGAGCGCGGGCTCCAGGCCCCGGCCCGTGAAGACCCAGCCCGCCATGGGCGTGAAGAATCCGAAACCCCCACAATTGATGAGCAGGTCCCAGCCAGCGCGGGCCTTCAGCCGGATGGGCGGGACGCTGTAGAGCACGCTCATCAGCACGCAGGTCATCACGATCTCAAAGAAGTAGTGGCCGCCCGGCTTGACACGGATGAAGACCAGGCTCCAGAGCAGGCTCGCAGTCAGTAACCCATAACCAAAATGCGCGAGGTATTTCGGAGGTTTCGGAGGCGCCTTCAGGTAGCCGATGTCCCCTTCGTCCTGGTCGAAGGCGGAATTGAGGGCCAGCGTGCCGCCATTCATGAGCACCACGAAGATGACCCAGGCGGAAAAGCTGCCCTTGGCCAGGGGCCAACCTTTGGCCAGCAAGGTGCCCAACAGGAAATGGGCGGACATGGTGGGCCATTCCGCAGGGCGCAGATGCAGCAGATAGGCCATCGCCCCTTTGCCGAGGAACCGTTCGAAGAGGGTGCGGAAGGTGAAATCCGGTGGGCTCATGGGATCAGCAGCACCTTGCCGATGGCACCCCGGCCTTCGAGATAGGCATGGGCCGCAGCCCCGTCACCCAATGGAAAAGTCGCGGCGATCCGCAACTTCAGGGCACCGCTGCTGACGAGGCCGAATAATTCCGCAGCCCGCTGGAGCCGGTCTTGCTGGGTGCGCAGCACGTTCCAGAGATCGCCGCCCGTCAAGGTTTTCGAGGTGTCCATGAGCAGGCGCGGTTGGATGGGCTCAGGGTCGCCGCCCGCCATGCCGAAAAAGACTGCGTGGCCGCCGGTGCGAAGGGCCTCCAAGCTCTGGTGCAGGGTTGAGCCCACGGAATCATAGGCCACGTCCACGCCGGTTCCGGACGCGGAAAAATGGCGCACAGCCGGCACCCAGTCCTCGGTATAAAGAACCACCTCGTCCGCTCCCGCCCCCAGGGCCGCCTGGCGCTTGGCCTCGCTCGAGACGAGCCCGACCACGCGCGCCCCGAGCAGCTTCGCCCACTGGATCAGAAGCAACCCCACGCCGCCCGCGGCCGCATGGACGAGGACCTCTTCCCCCACTTGGATGCGATGGCTGTCCCGCACCAGGTATTGGGCCGTGAGCCCCTGGAGCAGCAACCCCGCGGCGGTTTCAAACGAGATGGCCTCCGGGAGGCGGATCAGTTTGTCGAAAGGCACCGCCACCAACTCGGCATTCGCAAAGGGTGCGTCGGCGAACCCCACGCGATCACCGGGCTGCAACCCTGAACTTCCGTTCAGGGCCATCACGATGCCCGCCCCCTCGTAGCCTGGGATCCAGGGCGGGTCCCCAGCCAAGTGGTAGTTACCTTTGCGGCGGTAGATGTCGGCGAAATTCAGGCCGATGGCCTGCATGCGCACCAAGGCGTGTCCGGGTGGCAGCGAGGGCTCCGGCAACTCCTCGACCTTCAGCACCTCGGGACCGCCGAATTCGCGAAAGCAGAGCGCCCGCATCAAGCCGCGCTCATGGAACCCTGGCCCTCGACGGGACGCGGCCCCAGCTTGGGCTCAGCGAGCTGCTGCATGGCGGCGAAGAGATGGGGCACGCTGAACTGGGTGTCCACGCACATGCCGTGGGGCAGGGTGAGGGGTATCACGTAGGCGGGGACTTCCGGCAGCTTGATGAGGCCCTTCAGCAGCCGGTCAGTGCAGGATACGGCCACGATGAGGTCGGGCCGGTATTCCCGGGCTTCGCGGTAGGCCTTGTGGCTGCGGTTGGTGATGCGGCTCTCCCACTGGTGCTCAAGGACGCCATGCATATAGTCGCCCACGGGGCACAGGCCGCAGTCGTAGCACTTCTCCAGTTCTTCGAGGATGGGCGCCTTGCACTTGGCGAGTTGCACGCAGTGGGGCATGAGGATCAGGGAGCGGCGGGAGCGGGCGCCCAGGAAGGCCTCCCGCACCCGATGGTTGTTCCACCCGCAAAAGGAGAGGATCCAAACGTCTTCTTGGCCCAGCAAGCGCGCGAGCGGCCGGAAGAGGCCCACCCACATCCCATCCCAACGGATGATGGCCCGCCGGGCCTTTAAATAGGCTTCACCGCGCTTGAAGGTGGGCCACGCCATCGCGGCCATGGCCATGGCCGCCAAGGCCCACCAGCCGAAGCCGTGGGGCATGAGGAAGGCCATGAAGAGGAAGGCCGCCGCTAGAGCCAGGGGCACCCCCCGCCGCACCCAGAGGAAGGCTCCATAGCGCTCAGCGGGTAGGGATTGGGGGGTCATGGCATCCATATTCAGCCCAAACCAGGAGGGGGAATCTCTAAATTGCGCGGTGGATCACTTGGCCGAGCTGGCCAGGCCAACCAACTTCTTCAAATCATCGTCCTTCCAGCGGAGGCCGCCACCCACGAAGAAGGTGCGCAATTCCTTGTTGCCCAAGTCCTGGCCGCCGACCTTGAGGTAGACGTTCTTCCAGAACTGGTAGCTGGTGGTGAAGCGATAGCGGGGGTTGGGTTTGTCGTCCCGCTTGGTGAAGTCGTAGGCCAGCAGGCCCATGCGGAAGCGATCCTCGAGGGAGCGGAATTCCACCCCGCCGCCGCCCTTGCCCTCGACGATGCCCGCACTCAGCACCCAATTCTCGGCCAGGCGCTTGGCGAACTGCGCGGAAATGGTGAGGGACTGGTCGGTAGTCACGGTGCGGGTCTTTTCCAGCACATCCACCGGCAGGCCCGTGATGGGATCGATCTTTTGAGCCGTGCGGACCGAGTCGGCGATTTTACCGTCGGGGGTGGAATTCAAATCCAGGCTGTACCAGTAGTCGTGGCG
>JANXPB010000150.1 GCA_025357545.1 Holophagaceae bacterium | reverse complement strand
TGCTCTGCCGTGAGTACAAGGTGCTGGGGCACCTCTGCGATGGCACCGCCGCCACCCATGCGCTGGTGCCCGCGGCCAACCTGCTGCCCATCCCCGGCAACTGGGATTTCGAACAGGCCGCGGCCTTCCCGCTGGTCTTTCTCACTGCCTGGGAGATGCTCGTCCACAAAGCGAAAATCCAGCCCGGCGAAACCGTGCTGATCTGGGGTGGCGGCAGCGGGGTTGGCTCAGCGGCCATCCAGTTGGTGAAATTCCTCGGCGGGCGACCCATCGCGGTGGTGGGCGATCCCATGAAGACCATGAAGTGCTGGGAGCTGGGCGCCGAGCACGTGATCAACCGGCGGGCAGAAGACGTGGCGCAGAAAGTGCGCGATCTGACGCAGAAACGCGGCGTGGACATTGTCTTCGAGCACACCGGCGTGGCCACCTGGGGAATCAGCGTGGCTGCGGCCTGCCGTGGCGGCCGCATCGTCACCTGCGGGGCCACCACCGGCCGAGAAGCCACCTTGGACTTGCGGGCCCTCTTCGCCAAGCAGCTGACCTTTCTGGGCTCCTACATGGGCCGCCGCGAGCACCTGTGGACGCTGCTGGGCCACTTGCAGCGCAATCCCTCCAATCCGCCCTTCCGCCCGGTGGTCGACCGGATCTTCAATCTGTCCGACTATCCCGAGGCCCAACGCCACCTCGAGGCGGGAGCCGGATTCGGGAAGACCGTCTGCACCGTGGGCTGAGGGGGGGGGCTGTGGCCGCGGCCACACGCTCCACAGGTTCGACGCGGGCTTCAGCATGGAGTGGCCGCTCTGCCTCGCTCGGGGGCGCTCTTGTGGCGGGTCCTGACCCTTTAGGAAAAGCCTTTGGGTATGTTGCCTGGAGGGTCAGATAGACTTAAGGGTTTGGTTTTGGAGTCTTCGTGAAAGTCCTCATTCTCGGCGTCAACGGCTTCATCGGATCCCATTTGGTGGGCCGCATCCTGCGGGACACGAACTGGGAGATCTATGGCATGGACCTGGGCACCCACAAGATCACGGACCACCTGGGGAACCCGCGTTTCCATTTCGTCGAAGGCGACATCACCATCTCCAAGGAGTGGATTGAGTACCACGTGAAGAAGTGCGACGTGGTGCTGCCCCTGGTGGCCATCGCCACGCCGAAGACCTACGTGACGAATCCCCTGAAGGTCTTCGAACTGGATTTCGAGGAGAACCTGCGCGTCGTGCGGCAGTGCGTGAAGTACAAGAAGCGCATCGTCTTCCCCAGCACTTCTGAAGTCTACGGCATGTGCCCCGATGAAGCCTTCGACGAGCACACTTCTCCTTTGGTGACGGGCCCCGTGCCCATGGATCGCTGGATCTACAGCACCTCGAAGCAGCTGCTCGACCGCGTCATCTGGGCCTATGGATGGCAGCAGGGGCTCAAGTTCACGCTGTTCCGCCCCTTCAACTGGATGGGCCCCAAGCTCGACAGCCTGAATGCGGCCAAGGAGGGCTCCTCGCGTCTGGTGACGCAGTTCGTGTGGAACCTGATCCAGGGCGAGCCGCTCCAGCTGGTGGATGGCGGCGCCCAACGCCGGTGCTTCATCGATGTGGAGGACGCCATGGATGGGCTGATGGCCATCCTCAGGAACGAGGGCGGCAAGGCCGACGGCGGCATCTTCAACATCGGCAATCCCGGTCTCGACCACAGCGTCCGCGAAGTGGCGGAGATGCTGCGGGAGCTCTGGAAGGACCACCCCATGCGGTCCCAGCTGGGCGTGGCGCTCAGCGAGATCGTGGACGTGAGCAGCGGCGAATTCTACGGCAAGGGCTACCAGGACGTGCTCAACCGCAAGCCGAGCATCCAGCGCATGAAGGACACCTTCGGCTTCGAGCCCAAAGTCGGCATGAAGGAAGCCCTGGCCAAGAGCCTGGATTTCTTCCTACAGGAGTTCGAGGCCATGGAGCAGGTGGAGGAAGAGTCATGAGACCTTAGTCCTGAGGAAATTTGGTGCGCCTTCCAGGCGCTGCCTCTGGACCTCATGACCCAGGACTAAGGACCCATGACCGTCATCATGACCAAACGCGACCGCACAACTTACCTGCTGCTCTGGGCCATGCTGGGCCTTCTGCCCCTCTTCATGCGACCCCTCTGGGAGCCCGATGAGGGCCGCTACGCCGAGATCCCCCGGGAGATGCTGGCGTCGGGCGACTGGCTCACGCCCCGCCTCAACGGCGTGCTCTATTTCGAGAAGCCGCCCCTCCAGTACTGGCTTTCGGCCGCGAGCATGAAACTGTTCGGAGTGAATGCCGTGGCGGCGCGACTGCCCCTGGCCCTGGCCTCGCTGATCCTGCTCTGGTGCACCTGGAAGCTGGCCAGCCGCCTGGGCGCGCGGGGCCCCATATGGGCCCTGGTGATGGCCTCCACCGTGCTGCTGACTTATGTGTGCGGCCAGCTGCTGACTCTCGACGCGCTGTTCTCGGCTTTCCTGGTGCTGAGCCTGACGGCCGCGCTGGAAGCCGTGGCCTTGCGGTTCCGCCGGGAGCCTTCCTTGATCTGGACGCTGCTCAGTTTTGTGGCCCTGGCCGCGGCTGTGCTCACCAAGGGGCCCGTGGGCCTGGTGCTGATGGCCGGCATTCTGGGGCTCTCGCTGCCCTTCGGCTGGAAGGACCCGCGACTCCGGCGCGCGGTGCTGCTCACGGGCTTCAATCCCGGCGGCTGGCTGCTCTTCTTTGCGCTGACGGCCCCCTGGTTCTACCTGGTCAACCAGGCGAATCCCGGCCACGCGCAATTCTTCTTCATCCATGAGCACTACACCCGCTTCCTCACCCACGAACATGCGCGGCAGGGTTCGGACAATCCCCTGCTGGACAAGCTCTATTTCCCCGGGGTGCTCCTGGTGGGGCTGCTGCCTTGGCTCAGCCTCAGCCTGGTGGGGCTCAAGCGCGGCTTCGCCTTCATGCGCCGCACCACGGGCCCCCAGGGCCTGGAAGCCCCGCTCCACCGCTGGACTGCGGCGGCCACGATGATGGCGGTGGCCTGGCCCCTGCTCTTTTTCACCGCCTCGGGTTCCAAACTGCCGCCCTACATCCTTCCGGTGGTGGCGCCCCTTCTGGCCATGGGCTGCGCCTTTGAAGAGAAGGGCGAAGAATTCCGCAGCCTGCGGCGCATCGGAGTGGAGTTGTTCGTCCTGGCGGCGATCTTCCTTGCGGGTGGATTCGCCTTCACCAAGGCATTG
>JANXPB010000119.1 GCA_025357545.1 Holophagaceae bacterium | reverse complement strand
CCAGTCTGGAACTGCTCCAGAAAACCAGGGACGACGCCGCGGGCGAAGCCTTCGACAAGGGCGCGCGGATGCTGAACCTGGGTTATCCCGGCGGCCCCCTGGTGGATGCCTGCTCTCAACAAGCAGTGAAGGCCGCCGCGCCGTTCACGCCGCCGAAATTCCGCGATGGCAAAGCCTCCTGGAGTTTCAGTGGCCTCAAGACCGGTCTGAAACTGCGCATCGCGGCGGAGCCCGGCTTGGATCACGCGGGCCCCGACGATCCCAGGGTCCAGGCCCTTTGCCGCAGTCTTCAGGACGCGGTGTCCCTCTGGCTGCTGAAGCCCATTCCCCACTGGGCGGCAGCCATTTCCGCCCGCAGTTTCATCATCTCCGGCGGCGTGGCCTGCAATTCGAAACTGCGGGCCGAGGGCGCGGAGCTGGCGCGGCAACTGGGCCTGCGGCTGGGCATCCCCGAACCGAAATTTTGCACGGACAACGGCGCCATGATCGCCGCCGCCGGCGCGCTGCTGCCCGCTGTGGCTGAACCCTGGGCGGAGAACGCGGATTCGGACCTCGTGCTGAACCCGACGGCCTGATCCACCGAAAGAGTGAATTCACGAAGAGCGCGAAGGCGTGATCAGCGGCGTTGTTTCACTGGTTTCTTGGTGGCCTTCTTCACCTTGGGTTGGCTGGGTTCAGGCTGGTCAGCGCCTGCTCGCGCCGGAGCCTCACTGGCCTGGGCGGCCTTCGCATCCTGGCTCATCTTCAAGGCCGATTCCAGTAGGCTGCCCACCAGCTCCGCGGTTTCGGCGGGCGCCACGGCACGGACGATCAGGCCCGAGGCCGCGAGGCTGAAGCCCAGGCCCAGGGGCGGCGCGGTTTTGGCGCTCGCCGGCAGCGGGATGTTCAGGGGGAAGACCCGGCCCGCCGCGCCGATGATGTCCTGGAGGCTGAGAAAAATCTGCATCTGCTGGTCGGCCCCCAGCATGTCCTGGGTGAGCGCGAAGGCCGGTTGCCGGCCCAAACCGGTTTCGGGATGCTCCAGGGCCTGGATGGGCGGTCCAAAGGCCGTGGCAGGCTCGCCGAATCCCACCAGCAGCGTGTGGGGATCGTAGGCCCACACCAGCGTCGTGAGAGGCTCCGGGCCAAAGAGAGCGGCGGGATTCACCAAGGCCGGGGTTGAGGCTTCCCCTTCCTTGGGCGCTGCGGGCTTGGGCACCGGCACCGAGAGTTTCAACAGGGCCCGCCCCAGGTAGTCCCCACGTTCCGAAGCCATGGCTTCACCGCTTTCGGGCTTGAGTTGGGCGTAGGCCGCATAGGCGTCCAGGCTGGCGGAAGCGTTTTCCACCTGCAGGCTCAGGACCGCGGCCTGGAGCGGCCTCGCGCTTTCGGCCCCTAGGGTCCAGACAAAGCCTAAGGCTTTGAGCCCCTGCAGTGTGCGGATGAGGGCCTGGGAGTGTTGCTTGATTTCGGGACTGGTGCTGCCGCTCCTGGCCTCCAAGGTCGAGGCCAGCCAGGCCGCGTAGCCCGCTGGCAGGGCCGCAGTCATCGCCATGGCATAGGGCGCTGCAGGCAGCCCCGTGGTGACGCCTCCCGCCATATCCCCCAGGGAACCCTGCAAGCCCGCCAGGGCTTGCGCCGCCTGGCCGCTGCCCAGGAAACCCAGGTGGGCCTCGAAGGAAAGGCCCCCGCCCTCTTCGACCTTGGCGCCGATGGCGATGTGGCTCACTTCCCCATCAGGGTTTTTCCGGATGGCCGCCATGAGCGCGTCCACCGGCGTGAATACCGAATCCTTCCGGGATGCCGAGTCCTTATCGGCAGCGGCCAGCACTGCCACCGGCAGCAGCAGGCTCACATCCTGTTCCGACAGCCAGCCTTGTTGGGACTGCGGCGGCAGGGGAAAGACCTCGCGCTCGGCGAGGGCCTCTTTCAACTCCGCCAGGTTGCCCTTGGGCGCCAGGAGCGCGTAGCCGCCGCGGAAGGCTGCCACCGTCGGCACCGTTTTGACCAGGCCCTCGAAAAACCCGCCGCTGCTGGCCTTGGCCTTGAAGCGGGCGGTGAACTCCTTCATGGAGGGCACACGCAGGACGCGCACCTGCACGGTTTTGCTTTGCGCTTCGTTCTTCTCGCCCTTCAAGGGATAGCTGAATTCCACCAGGCTCGATTCCAGGTCCAGCAGCGGCTCGCCGCCGAAATCATCCACGAGGGTCTGGCGCATGAGCCCTGCGCCCTTCAGCTTCATGCGCGTGGCCAAGGCGGCCAGGGCCTCCAGGGTCCGGGCAGGATGGTTCACCAGGAAGACGGCGCTGGCCCCTTTAGGGACCCAGGCCATGGCCCCGAGAAGATCGGCTTTGCGGGGCTCGGGAGTGGGTGCCTGGAGTGCTGCCGAGGGCGCGACGGGCTCCGGCAGCGCCGGGGGCGCCTCCACCACGGGCGGGGCCGGCACCTCCTGGGCCACCAGGGCAAGGCTCGTGGAACCAAGCAGGGACGCGGAAAGCAGGAGGGATCGCAGCATCAGGAGGCCTCGAAAACGAATTTTCCATGGTACCGCCAAGGAGCCCTGGAAGCTTCCGCCGGTTTCAGGGTCTACTGGTGCCATGGAAGTCACCCGCGAAGACGTGCTGCGCTGTGCCCAACTCACCTGCCTGAAGCTGGAAGAGGTGGAGATCGAGCCCATGCGCAAGGCCATGGCGCAACTGCTCAGCCACGCCGAAAGCCTGGACCGGCTGCAGCTGGATGGCGTGGAACTAACCACCCACGGCCAGCTGCTGCCCCTGCTCCGCCGCGAGGACATCGCCAGGGAGAGTCTCACCCAGGCCCAAGCCCTGGCCAACGCACCGGAGCACGAGCGCGGACATTTCGTGGTGCCCAAGGTGATGTGACCTAAGCGAGCGCGGCCCAGCCCCGGGCCGCATTTCGCATCGGCGAGGTTGGCTCAGAAGGTGAAGCGGACGCCTAGGCGGATGCTGCGCGGCGCTTGAAAGGCATTCCCGCGACGGTAGTTGTCGTTGGTCTGGGGATCGCCCTCCTGGAAGTTGAACCGCTGGTCGAGGGAGGTGGCGGTCTGGCTGTCCAGCAAGTTGAAGGCATCAAGCATGAAGCGGACCTGCTTCTTGCCACTGAATTTCAAGACGTAGGCCAGGTTGATGTCCAGCTTCGCCACCGTGGGGGTGCGGCCCTCGCTGCCCCGGGGCTGGAGGAACAGCTCGTAGCGGCCATAGCCGTTGTGGTAGCCGAGGCGGCTCACGGGCGTGCCCGTAAGGTAGCTGAGGCTCGCGCCCACGCTGAGGCCAAAGGAAAATTCGTAGTAGCCGTTGGCCTTGAATTCGCCCTGACGGTCGCCACTGAGCGGCCCGTAGCTGTTCACCAGGAATTCCGGCAGGTCGAAGGCGCTGTTGATGTTCGGGTCCAACTGGCCGGTGCCATCGCCCCCGCCGATGCCCTGATAGGCACCCTCGTAATTGCCGTCGAGCTTGCTCCAGAGGTAGCTCAACTGCCAGGTGTAGTTGTCGGCGAATTTCCGCTGGGCCGTCAGCTCCACGCCCTTGTAGTCGCGGATGGCCTGGGGGAACCGCACGCCCGCCTCGTGGCTCTGGCCGGGATTCATGATGAAGTAGTCCCCCTGGGCTGCGTCCAGGCCGTCCTCGATGGCCCGGCCGAGATAGCGGCGGATGAATTTCGCGCCGAGCACATAGCGGTTGTTCAGGGTGGTCTCGGCGCCCAGGATGAACTCGTCGTTGTAGGCGCCCTTCAGGTCGTGGTCCACGGGCTCGAAGTAGGCGCCCACGACGCTGGACGGTGTTCCGAAATCCGATTCAGCGGCTGCGTTCGGTGTGATGCTGGTGCGGTCGTAGTTGATGATGGTGGGATTGCTTTCGGCGCTGAAGGACCGGATGACGAGGTCCAGCGGCACCTGCTCGTAGAACCGCGAGAAGCTGGCGTAGAGCTTGTCCTGGCCCTTGCCCTTCCAGTCGTAGATGACTCCGAGGCGCGGGGCCAGTTCATCCTTGAGGGAGATCACCTTCACGCCGCGCACATCCTTGATGTCGGTCTGATCCAGGCGCAGGCCCAGGTTGAAATTCCAGTGACTGTTCAGGGTCCATTTGTCCTGAAGGAAGTAGGCCTGGCTCTCGTGTTTGGGCTTGGACATGAAGACCGGCAGGATCGGGACATTGATCGGCGGCGTGAGGCTCCAATCCGGAACGGTCCAGTAGTAGTGGGCATAGATGGGCTGATTCGAGTGGACACTGTTGTCATAGATGGTGACGGTCTGGCCACCCGAGAAACCACGCTTGATGTCGGCCTTGTCGGTCTGGAAATCGAATCCAGCCTTGATCTCATGGCCGCCAAAGTATTTCGTGATGGAACCTGTGATCGTATCGCGGGTGAAATCCTTGTCGTCGAAGCGTCCGAAACCGCCACTCTTGAGGCCGTTATTTGAATTGTCAATGTACTGGATGTCCCGTCCGTTCGACCCTTGGGGAAGTCTGGAGTTCGTTTCCTTGTGTTTGCTCAATTGGATTTGCGCGAACCAGGATTCACCGTTGATTTCATATCGCAGGCTGAAATCCGTACCTCCAATTTTATTTTCTCCATCCCAGGTGGATGTTGGCCCCAACGGCGGGTACACCGCACCGATGTCTTTCCCGGGATCCCCAACAAATGAAGCTATGAGTGTCTGGGTATCCGTAAGGCGCCAGGTTAGTTTCCCGGCAAATAGGTCCTGCGTCTTGTCCAATGGCGCAGTGGCCCCGTCAGTGGAACCAGCGATGGACTTCTTGATTGCGATTGTGTTCCGGTCATAGGCCACAAAAAACCAAAGTTTGTCCTTGATGATGGGTCCCCCAAAATCAAATCCATAGTCGGCACGCTGACGACTCACATCGACTGGAACGAAAGTTTCGTTCTTGTGTTTGTTGTTCGCCCGCAAACTGTTGCCATCAAAATAAGTGAACAGGTCTCCCGTGAATTCGTTGCCACCGGACTTGGTGATGACATTGATGATGCCGCCCAAGGCCTTGCCGTATTCGGCTTCATAGCCGCCAGTCTTCACCTGGAATTCCTGGATGAATTCAATGGGAACCGTCTTGCCCTGGGTTCCAAATTCCACGTTGGTGGTGTTGATGCCGTCCACCACATAGCTGTTTTCAGCGCCGGTGCCTCCGTATATCTTTAGCCCTCCCCCTGGGGTTCCGGCATCGTCCTGGGTAACGCCTGGCGCCAGGATGGCGATATTCGCGAAATCCCGGGTGGTGGGCAGCTTTGTGAAGGTCTCACTATCATAGTTGGCGCCCGTGGTGGTGGCTCTCACGTCCACGGTGGTGGACTGCTCCACCACTTCCACGGTCGCCGAGGCCACCGCTCCCATGGTCAGGTTCACCGTGGCGGTCTTGTCCAGCCCCACCACCGCATCGGCCTTGGCGGTGCGCAGGCCGTCTTTGGTGGCCGTGACGGTGCAGCGGCCGGGATTCAGCAGGGTGAAGCGATAGCCGCCATCCTGGTCGCTGGAGGTGGCCCGGACGCCCTGGATGCCCCCACCCGAAAGCCGCACCGTCGCGCCGGCCACGGGAGCGCCTTTGGCGTCCAGAATGCGGCCCGCCACCATGCCCGTGGTCTGGGCCAGCACCGGCAGCGCACTGGCCACAAGGGCCAGGAAAAGGAAACGCGTACGCCATGAGCGCATGGAACCTCCAGGGTGGAATCAAACTGGTGTGGAAGAAAGGGCCCCGCCAGGATGGCCCAAATCCGCTGACGTGGACATAAAAAAAGGGGCCGGAAGGCCCCTTTAAAAATCTAATCAGAGAGTTCAACCACCTCACCAATCGCCGCCGCCACCGCCGGAATCACCGCCGCCGGAATCGCCCCAGCCGCCCCCGGAATCCGAAGAACCGGAATCGGAGGAGCCCGAATCGCTCCAGCCGCTGCCGCCGGCTTCACCCCAATCGGAATTGGAACTTGAACTGGAATCAGAGCCGCTGGAGCCGAACCCGCCATCACCGGAGTGATTGTGATGATCACCGCCCAGCATGCTGCCGATCATCATGCCCGTGAGGATGTTCCCCAGGCCACCGCCTCCGCCGCCCTGGTAGCCCGGGCCGCCCATCATGTTCTGCTGGCCGGGCATCTGGCCGATGCCTAGGCGGGCCCGGGCCGAAGCCGGCAGCTCCTCGTCCTTCAGCTCCTGCACGCCCGCCAGGGAGCCGCAGTAGCCGCAGGTCCACTGCACCTTGCGCATGCCGTCCCAGGTGGACCGCATTTTGTCGCCCTTGGCGCCGCAGCTGGGGCATTTGTCGAAGGGGTTCACGAAGTTCGGCATGGCCGCCCCGCTCCCGCCGCCCTGGTGGTTGCCCGGGGCGGGCAGCGGGCCCGTGGCCGGGGAGCCGCCGCGGTTCTTGATGAGGATGAAGGCCACGATGCCCGCGATGACCAGGAAGATGATGCAACCCATGGAGAACCCTCCGCCCGCTTCATCGCGGCGTTTCAGGAGCGCCGCGCCAAAGGAGGCCGCGTCGAGAATGGACAACGATAGGGTCATGACATTCCTCTGGAAAGGAAAAGCATAAGCGAGGCGCGCCCGCACTGGCATCATGCCACCATGCCCGTCGATTCCACACCACCCCCCGTGCCGGGGCTCCCAGAGCAAGGCCCCTGGCATGTGCTGGGGCTCATGTCCGGGACCTCGGCTGATGGCGTGGACGGGGCCCTCATTGCGGTGGACCCGCTCGGATTCAGCGGCGGCAAGCCTTTCCTGGAACTCCTGGCGCACCATAGCGAGCCCTATCCCGCAGCGCTGCGCGAGGCCGTCCTGGAAGCGGCCTCGGACCGCGCGAGGCCCTCCCAGGTGACGATCCTCCAGCGGGAACTCGGCCTCCACCATGCGCGCACCGCCACCGCCCTGGCGGCGGTGGCCGGGCTGCGACCGCACCTGGCCTCCCTCCACGGCCAGACGGTCCAACACCGTCCCGAAGCCGGCGCCACGCTGCAGCTGGCGGACCCCCATCTGTTGACCCAGGCTCTGCATTGTCCGGTGGTCTTCGATCTCCGGCGCACCGATATGGCCCTGGGAGGCCAGGGCGCCCCGCTCGTGACGCTCACGGAACTCTGGCTGCGGGGCCGCGCCGAGCCCTGGTTTGCGTTGAACCTCGGCGGCATCGCCAACGTCACCGTCTGGGATGGCTCCTGGTTGCGGGCCTGGGACGTGGGGCCCGGCATGTCCCTGCTGGACCTGGCGGCCAACCGCTGGCTGGGAATCCCCTTTGATCCCGACGGTGCCTACGCCTCTGGCGCAGTGAAAGTCGAGTTGCTCGAGACCTGGATGCGGCATCCGTACTTCTCCGCGGAGCCCCCCAAATCCACCGGCCGCGAAGTCTTCGGGCACGACTGGCTGGATGCTGAATCGGGGCGACTGGAGGCCCTCCCCCTCGCCGACCGCCTCGCCACCCTGGCGGCCTTCACCGCCCAGGCCGTCGCAACTGAAATGGGCCGGGTGGCTCCCCGGACCCCGGGGCTCCATGGTCTGCTCAGCGGCGGCGGCGCGCGGCACCGGCGCGTGCGGCAGGAGCTGGCGGCGCGCCTGCCGGACCTGCCCTTCACGGACGACCACCAATTCCCGAATGGCGCCCGGGAGGCGGTCTCCTGGGCCCTGTTGGGGGCCGCCAGCGCAGCGGGGGTGCCCGGCAACGTCCCCGCAGTGACCGGTGCCTCCAGGGCCGCGGTCCTAGGGGCCTGGGTTTTCCCCTGAGCATGGCCCTTCCTTCGCTGAGCCGCCTTCTGCGCTCTCCGCTCGGGCCCGTGAGCGCCCTCGCCTTGCTGTGGGGGCTGCTGGCCTGCGACCGGGCCGGCTCCCACCAAGGCTCCCATGGAACTCCCAGCGCCGCAGTCCTCGCCTGGGAGAATTTTCCCCTCACGTTGGACCCGCGCCAGGGGCAGGACCAGGCCAGCCAGCGGCTGCTGGCCCTCACGCATCAGTCGCTGCTGAAACGCGGTCCCGATCTGGAGCTGCTGCCGGATGCCTGCACGAGCTGGACCTGGACAGAGCCCTACATCGAGCTGGAATTCGAGTTCGCCGGTGGGCCCGAAAACCGAGCCCGGCCGGTCTTTGCGGATGGACGGCCCTTGGGAGCGCAGGATGCCCTGCAGAGCATCCAGGCCCTGCTGGATCCGGCCCTTGGCAGCCCCAAATCCGGGCCCTTCAAGGATGAGATCGCCGAGCTGCGGGTGGAGCCGGTGGGCAACTCCGAGCGCTTGCTCATCCGTTTGAAGGCCCCCGATCCAGGTTTTCCGGCGAACCTGGTGCGCGGCATTCTGGGCATCACCCGCAAGGGCGCCGGCGGCGCGGGTACAGGGCCCTACGTGCTCCGGGAATTCGTGCCCGAGCAGCGCATCCGGCTGGACGCCCGCCCGGAGCACCCGGATTTCGCGCGCCATGCCGGCCGCCCCCTGGACCTGGACATCCGCTGGCTGCCCGATGCCACCTCCCGGCTCCTGGCCCTGCGCCACGGCAGTGTGGACGCCTGTCCCAACAATCTGCCCCCGGACCTGCTTAGGGGCCCCAAGGGCTTCGAAGTGCAGCGGCGGCCCGGGTCGAACCTGGATTACATCGCCTTCAACTGCGTCCATCCGATCCTGCAGGATTCCCGCGTGCGCCGCGCCCTCTCATTGGCGCTGGATCGCCCCGCGTTGCTCCAGGGGCTCATGGGCGGCCTGGCGCGGGAGGCCTGGGGCTTCTTCCCGCCGGAGCTTCCCTTCGGCTGCGACGCGCGGCCGGACCTGGACTTCCCGGCGCTAGCGGCCGACCGGATTCAAAAGGCTGAAGCCCTGCTGGATGCGGCGGGTTTCCGGCGGAATGCGAAGGGACTCCGATTCATTCTCCGCCTGCACGCCACGCCGGAGCTCACCTCGCGCATGAAGGCCCTGGCCCTGCAAGCCCAATGGTCCCGCCTCGGTGTCGAGTTGCAGATCCTCACCCGGGAATTCGGCACCTTGCTGACCGACGTGATGGCGGGCCATTTCGACGTGGCCTCGCTGCGGTGGACGGGCTTGGCGGATCCCGACATGCTCTACCGCACGTTTCATTCGCGCCTGGTGCCGCCGCTGGGGTTCAACCGTGGGCGGTTTTCGGATCGGGAGGTGGACCGCCTGCTGGAAGCGGCCCGTACGGCACCGGACCAGGCCCAGCGCGCAGCCCTTTCGCGCCAGGTGCAGATCCGCCTTGTGGACCTGGCGCCCTACGCCTTTCTCTGGTGGCCGGACCAGGTGGTGGCCGCCCGGCCGGGCCTCGACCTGCAACTCAACGCCGTAGGTGAATTCCAGGGGGTGTGGGAGCGGTAGCCGCCAAAGCCCGTCACGGCCCAGGAGGAACCTCGCCACAAGTGGGCGTATCTTATGGCTTGTGATGAAATTCGCCCGCTGGACCGATCATCTGCCCGCCTGGCTCGCCTACGGCGCGGTGGCGACGACGGGCATCTACGAGCCATGGGAAATCGCCTGGATGGCGGTCCCCCTGGTGGTGGCCGCCGGCACCGAAGCCGCGCGGCTGGACCTGGGCCGCTGGCGGCGCTGGCTCCAGGCCCTGCTGATCCTCATCCTCGTCGTGGAAGTCCCCATCCTGCGGAAACAATCCGCCGGTCTGCTCGCCATCATCGTGCACATGCTCTTCATGCTCATGGGCCTGCGCCTGGCGCTCCCCCGTGAAATGGCCCAGCGGCGGCAGCTGCTGCTGATGGGCTTCCTGCTGTTCCTGACCACCGCCGTGAGCACCGCGGATCTGGCTTTCATGGGCTGGGCGCTGGCCTGGGTGGCGGGGGCTTCCATCGTGCTGCTGCAGCAGGCCTGGGAGCCCTCGGCGTTGCTGCGGCGCGGGCCGACGCCGGCACCGCCCTATGCCCGGAGCCTGCGCTGGACTCTGGCCTGCCTCTGCATGGCCGGCGGATTTTTCATCTTCCTGCCACGCATCACCCTGGGCCTGCGGCCGCTGCCCTGGTCGGTCTCCTCCTTCATGGGCAGTGCCGCGGGGCTCAGCGATACCGTGGACCTGGGCCGGGCCGGGCCCATCAGCGGCAACGCCGACATCGTCATGCGGCTGCAGCCCCCCCAGGGCACGGGCCCCGAGCAGATCCCGGCCCTCGCCGAGCGCCTAGCCCTGCTGCGGGGCGTGGTCCTGGAGAAGCTCGACGGCGCGAAATGGGAACGTCTGGCGCTCACTCCCCGGGCGCCCTTGGCCATGGTGCCCATAGGCATTTGGCCGGGGCTGGAACCGCCCCTGGAGATCAACCTGGAACCGAGCGCCACACCTATTCTCGCCCTGCCCTACAACGACCATCCAACCTATCAGAGCCCCCGCGGCATCCCCCTCACATCGGCCGAAGGCGAGGCGATACGCTGGCTCTATCCCCAAATTGGCCGCCAGTACCTGAATGTCTTTGGCTTGAGCCGGGGAGTGGATCTGAAGGCATCCTTCCTCGTCCGCGAACCGCCGCCTTTCGGCCAGCGGCGGGCCATCCTGCTGTACACAGGGTCCGATGGCCCCGTGGCCCAGCACTTCGCGGACCAGGCGGTACCCGCCCCTGTGCCACCGCGGCAGTTGGCGGAGCGCCTGACCCTTGTGCTGCGCCGCTTCAATTACACCCTGGACAACCCGTCGGGCGGCGCGGTGGATCCCATCGCCGATTTTCTCGAGAACACCCGGGCCGGGCACTGCGAATACTTCGCCACCAGCCTGGCCCTGATGCTCCGCAGCCGCGGCGTCTTCGCGCGGGTGGTGAACGGCTACCGGCTGGGCCCCTGGAGCAGTGAAGGCGGCTACTTCCTCGTGACCCAGAACGAAGCCCATTCCTGGGTGGAATACTACGATCCCGAGGCCCAGGTCTGGCGCGTGGCGGATCCCACTCCGGCGATGCCGCCCAACACGGCCCTCACCCAGGGGTTCATGGGAGCCGTGCAGCGCTGGATGGACGCCGTGCGGTTCCGCTGGGACCGACATGTGGTGCGCTTCACCGGCGAGGACCAAGCCGTCGGTTTTGATTGGGCCACTGCCCGCCTCTCGGCCCTCGGCCGCCCGGCCTCCTGGAAACTGGGGGGGCTGAAGGGAGCGGCTGGCTTCCCGCCGAAATGGTGGAGCCTTTCCATCCTCGCCGCAGGCAGCGTGGGCCTGCTTTGGCTCACCCGCTCCAAGTGGCGGAAGCGCTTCGGCCTGAGCCGCACAGAACCGACCGGGCTCCTGCCCCTCAAACCCTTGCTGCGCCGCACCCGGCGCCGCGTGCCGCCTTTGGCGGGCGAAACCTTGCGGGCCTGGGTGCTGCGGCTGGCCCGGGAGCAACCCGAGCGGGAGGCCGCCCTGCGCAGCCTTGCCGCCGCCGCGGAATCCGTGGCCTACGCCGGCGCTGCGGACCAGGAGTTGCGCCACCTTGTCCGGTCGGAAGTGACCCACTGGAAGGACTGATCAACCTTCCTTTTCCAACAGGCCAAAGCGCGCGACGATGCGCTTTTCGCCAGCCTCGGCGAACCGGATGGTGTAGGTCAGACCTTCGCCGCTGCCGGTGGCGGCGGTGATGACACCCCGACCGAAGCGCGGACTGAGGATGCGCGTGCCTTTGGGCCACGCCTCGCCCGGCGCGGGCAGGGCCGCCGGCGGAAGCGGCGTCTCCGATTCCGGTGCAACCTCCGTGGAGGCTCGCACCTTGTCGAAGAAACTGCGGATGCGGCTCAGCTCTGTGGCCACCGACTGCCCGCCCCCCCCACGCACCCGCTCCGGCGTCCAGCCGCCTTGGCCCGCCTGGTAGAGCTCCGTGCCCCAGCGGATGGGCTGGTCCAGAGCGCCTTCGGGCAGCTCCCGCAGGAAGCGGCTCGGCATGCCCAGCATCTCCGTGCCCATGATGCGCCGCCGCCGCGCACCGCTCAGGTAGAGCTTGGCCTTGGCCCGGGTGATGGCCACGTAGAAGAGGCGCCGCTCCTCTTCCAGACCCTCGTCGGTTTCCCGCGCCTGGCGGTTGGGGAAGACCTCCTCCTCCATGCCCACCACGAAGACGATGGGAAACTCCAAGCCCTTGGCGCAGTGGATGGTCATGAGCGATAGCTCGATGCTCTGGTCCACCTGGTCCGCGTCCGCCGCCAGGGTCACCCGGTCCAGGAACTCCGCCAGCCGCAGGCCCAGGGCCTCGCATTCGGCCGCCGCCGACAGGAATTCCTCCAGGTTCCGGACCCGTACTTCGGCTTCGAGGGTGCCTTCATCTTCGAGCATCTGGAGGTAGCCGCTCTCATGCAAGGTCCAGCGCACCAGGCCCGCCAGGCCCAGCGCCGAGGCTTCATTAGTGGCCCGGTGGAACAGCTCCACGAAGCGATGCAGCTCACGACCTGCCCGGCCCTTCAATTCGCCGGACCGCAACAGGATGGCCACGCCTTCCAGCGCTGTCCCGTTCTCGGGGATGGCGCCTTCGATTTTTGCCAAGGTGGTGGGCCCGACGCCCCGGGTGGGGCTGCTCACGGCCCGGCGGAAGCTCTGCAGATCGTAAGGATTCGAGATGACCCGAAGGTAGCTGAGGAGATCCTTCACTTCCTGGCGTTCGTAGAACTTCACGCCGCCCACCAGCTTGTAGGGCAGGTTCGCGCCGCGCAGGGCCTCTTCCAGCTGCCGGGACTGCCAGTTGGCGCGGTACAGCACCGCGATGCGGATGTCACGGTCGTAGCGCCGCGCTTCCTGGATCTTCGCCACCACCCATTCCGCCTCGGCCCGGCCATCGTCCGTAAGCCTAAAGGTGATCGGTTCGCCGATGCCGCGCTCGGTCCAGAGCGTTTTCCCGAGGCGCTGCGAGTTGTTGGCGATGACCGTAGAGGCGGCGTCCAGGATGCTCTGGGTGGAGCGGTAGTTCTGTTCGAGTTTGATCTGCACGGCTTCGGGAAAGTCCCGCTGGAAATCCAAAATGTTGCGGATGTCGGCGCCTCTCCATCCATAGATCGAGTTGTGGGTCACCACACCTTGGGCGATGAAATTGTGAACCCCCTCCACATCAAGATCGAAAACCTCGGAGTTCAGGTCAATCCGATCCACCTTGGCCACCACTTCGAATCCGCCCTCCCCATCAAAAAGCGCCATGCCTTGCTTCACATTGCAAGCGGGCAGGAAAGGCAGGCTGTTGCCCTCCCGCCCTGGGGTTTCAGCCAAGCTCGCCTGGAGAGAAATATCCGCATCAAGGTGCTGCCGGATGCGTTGTGCCGCATTTCGAATGACCGAAAATTCCTTGGCGCAGGTCTCGAAGCGCCAGCTGAGCGACCCGGCTTTGGCTGGCCTCACAGAATAGCCGAGCCCTTCGAGGGCCGTTCGCCCCTCATGGTCCCGTCCCACCATGGAAATCCGGTGCAGGGGGCGCTTTCCCTGTCGATCACCACAAAGGGTGATGACGATATTCCGCCTGGCTCCCACGGAGGACTGGGCCCGGTGATGGGGCGCTTCCTGAGCCATGCCTAGATCCCGCAGCAGCCTGTCGGCGGAATCGGCCGTCGTGAATTCGGCGAAGACCCGCCGGATCATCTCCGGATCATGGACCAACCCGTTCTTGGAAGCTCCCTTGCGTGGTACGAAGGGAAGCGTCGGGATCTGGTAGCGCAGGGAGTGGAGGCATTCCTGCAACCTCGCTTCGTTTGCTGAAGAATGTGTTGAAAGGATCCATAGGGCATCCGCATGCTCCTGGCGGGAGCGTTGAAGAAATCCCACCACGGGTTTCACTTGGCCTCGCGCATGGACCTGGGAGGTCCCAAGGCGGAATCCGACTCCTCGCTTTTCCATCAGGTAGACGAGGTGGACTTGAGGGCTCAGGCCCAGCCGATACCCCGCGAAATGCACGTGCTCCGGTGTGCTCACGACCCGGCGTCCGGAGGTCGTGGTGATGGCCACCCCGGCGCCAGAATAGTTCCGGCGGCCGGCCCGAAGGACCCTGGCCGGACGGAAAACACCGCTCCCCATCGCCGACTGCACCATGTCTCCAGCCTGAATTCCTTGAATGGATGTTTCGGTGCCGTCCGCCATGCGGATTTGAGTGCTGGCCTCAAGACACTGGTCTTCGTCCCCCACGACGCAGAGGTTGTGGTGCCGCCTCGCCAGGTGCTGGACCATCAGGTACTGGGCGCGGTTGGTGTCCTGGTATTCGTCCACCAGCAGATAGCGGAAGCGGGTGCCATAGACTTCCTGCATCACCGGGTCCCGGAACATGCGCTCGGTGTAGAGCAGCAGGTCGTCGAAGTCGCAGGCGCGGTGGTTCCGCAGGCCCTGCTGATAGAGCGTGTAGGCCTCCAGGACCTTGCGGGTCCAGGGGTCCAGGGCCTCCTCCGCGGCTTCTTCCGGAAGCAGGCAGCGGTTCTTGAAGTCCGACACCATCTCCAGCACCCGGCGAGGGTGGAACTGTTTCTCGGACATCTTCAGTTCCGTCAACACTTGCTTCATCAAGCTCTTCTGATCCGCCGGATCGAAGATGACGAAATCCCGGCCCACGGGGGTGCGGTCCCCTTCCCGGCGCAGGATGCGGGTGCAAAACGAGTGGAAGGTGCTGACCCAGAGCTGGGCCACGGGCACCGAGACCAGGGTCGCCACGCGCTCCCGCATCTCCTCGGCGGCCTTGTTGGTGAAGGTCATCGCCAAAATGGAACCGGGATGGGCGCCGCGCTCCTCGATGAGCCACGCGATGCGCCGCGTGATGACCGTGGTCTTGCCGGAACCCGCCCCCGCCAGGATCAGCAGCGGCCCTTCGGTGTGCATCACCGCCTCCCGCTGGGGCGGGTTTAGGTTCTGCAGGAGCGGATGATCGGAGAGGTCCTTGGGCATCCCTGATTCTAGCGGGGCCCCATAGGCGGCGCTTGAACCCTCACAGGCAGCGCTCGGAACAGGCCGAGTCGCTGCGGATCGGCGCGAACATGCTGTGGTCCTGGGACCGCTGCCGGTGCGAAAGGGGGCGCAGGATACCCTGCACCAGCTGCCTCAACTCCTCATCCTGCAACCGGGAGAAGCTGGGCATCACGGTGCCGGGGATGCCGCTGCGGATGGTGGCCATCAGTTCCGCATCGCTGCGCCGCTCCAGCCAGGCCGCCCCGTAGAAGGTCGGCGCGCCCCGGATCCACTTCCCGTAGCGCTGGCCCGAGGCATGGTCCTCGTGCATGTGGCAACCCGTGCAGGTCCGCAGATAGAACCGCTGCAGGTCCTTCGACGCCGTCACCGGGGGAGCGTGGTCCTCCTTGGGACCACAAGCGCCCAGCAGGGCCAGCAGGAGGCCGACCACCGCGACACGCATGACTTATTTCAGCGGCGTTTCCGAGTAGACCGGCTTGCCTTTTTCCACCTTGCGCAAAACCTGCTGCACCAAATCCAGGGCTTCGGCCTCGCTTAATTGGCTCTTGAAGGAAGGCATCCGCTTCCCGAAGAACAGCCCCTTGCGGATGGTCTTGGCCATCTTACTGTCGCTCAGGCCCTTCATGTCCCTGGCATCGGTGAAATCCTGCCCCTTGAGGCGGGATCCATCGGCCCCTCGCGCGCTGCCATCCACCCCGTGACATACGACGCAGTTATGCGAAAAGAAGACCCGCAGGTCCTTCTTCGCGGGGGCATCGCCAGCCAGGACCGGCAGCCCCAGGACCAGCAGGAGCGCGACTGGACGGGAATTCAACAGGGGGATCACTTTTTCCTCGCGGCCAATGGGCGGATGACCTCGGCCACGAGCTGCTCCACCTCCGCCTGGCTGAGCTGGGCCTGGAAGGCGGGCATCCCGCCCTTGCCTTTGAGAATCGACTTCGCCAGATCGCTGTCCTTCTCCTTGGACTGCCAGCGGGCATCGCTAAGGGCTCGGCCCGGCAGTTTCTGGCCGCTGGACCCCCGGCCGGATCCATCTGGGCCGTGGCAGGCGGCGCAGGTGCGCTGGAAGAAGACCTTGAGGTCCCTCGGCTCCGCCGCGCTCATCGCAAGCGCGCCGCCGAACAACAGCACCAGAACCTTGAAGCCCATGGAGTCTCCACAACTGGGTTCCACCCTACCACGCGGCCCCTTCTATCAAAGCCGCCAAAGGTGTGCGGACGCTGGTCCGATCTGAAAAAACCCACCAGACCGGTCGAGTCCAGGAAGGGCTTCGGAGGCCTCCCAAGCCACCAGAAAACCGGCGGCGGGTGCGCAACGGCCGCTAAGCTGATGGTGAGCTCCCATGGCGGAATGGCAGACGCAGCGGACTTAAAATCCGCAGCCCGCAAAGGCGTCCCGGTTCGACCCCGGGTGGGAGCACCATCCCCAGGCCTTGGCAATCACAGGACTAGATGTCCTGTGATTGCTTAGGCCTGGGTGATGGTGCTCAATCCCGCCAACGTGAGCACGAGGCCGAAAGGTGATGAGACAACAGGACTCGATGTCCTGTGATCGGTTAGGCCGATGTGCTGGTGCTCAATCCCGCCCACGCAGGCACCGCGAAGAGTGGATATGAAAGGGCTGAACTAAAGGTCCTCTCAAAAATTTACTTGCACGGTGAAAGGGTGCCCTCTCCGGGCAACGTGAGCTTCATGCTGACTTGAGAAGCACTTCCGCCAATTCTCCGACGGCCCCAGGAGTGCCCGGTGGAGCAGTTATGATCCTGCCGCATGACGCTGGGCTTAAACTGAAGGCCGGAGCCATCGATGCCCAGCCCCAAACACAACCCTGCGGACGGTGCGGGCCTCGCCACGAAGACCCGGTCCAAGGCCAAGCTGCAGCCGCCTTCCCTATGGAAGGTGGTTCTGCACAACGACGACTACACCACCCAGGATTTTGTCGTCTTCGTGCTCACCGCCATCTTCCACAAACCTGAAACCGAGGCCACCCGCATCATGCTGGCGGTGCACCGCCAGGGCCGCGGAAGCGCCGGGGTCTACACCCGGGACATCGCGGAGACCAAGGCCGCCCAGGCGCGCGCTCTGGCCGAGCAGCATGAATATCCCCTGCTCTGCACCCTGGAGCCGGAAAACGTGAGCGCATGAACACGCCGCCCCTTGACACGCCCCTGCAGAATGGCATCCGCCGCGCTTTTGAATCCGCCCGGGGAGGACGGCACGAGTTCGTCACCGTGGAACATCTGCTGGGAGGGTTGCTCAAGGAGCCGAGCATCGAGAAAGCCCTTGCGGCCTGTGGTGTCAAGGCCATCCAAGTGCAGGCCGAGCTAGAGGATTTCTTCCAAAAAACCATCGAGAACCTGCCGAAAGGCGTGGCCCTGCAACCCTCGCCCACCCCGGGTTTCCAACGGGTGATGGAGCGCGCGATCCTCCATGCCCTGGCCTCGGAGCAACCGGTCGTGGATGCGGGCAGTGTCCTGGCGGCCATGCTCCAGGAGCCCGATTCCTTCGCCGCACATTTCCTGAAGTCCAATGGGCTGGAGCGGCTCGCGCTGCTGCGCTACCTCTCCCACGGGTCCGAATCACCCTTGACCGCGCAACCCGGGGAACCCGAGGAAACGGAAGGCGAGGCACCGGCTCCAGATCCGCTCCAGGCCTATACCGTGGACCTGGTGGCCCATGCGGCCGCGGGCAAGATCGACCCACTGGTGGGCCGCGTGGAAGAACTGGACCGCATCATCCAGATCCTCTGCCGGCGGCGGAAGAACAATCCCCTGCTGGTGGGCGAGCCGGGCGTGGGGAAGACGGCCATCGCCGAGGGCCTGGCCCTGCGCATCCACGCCAACAAGGTCCCCGAGGCCCTAAAGGGCTCCTCGCTGTTTGCGCTGGACATGGGCGCTCTGTTGGCCGGGACCCGCTACCGAGGCGACTTCGAGCAGCGGGTGAAGGCCGTGATCGAGGCCCTCAAGGCCAAGGAGCACGCGCTCCTTTTCATCGATGAGATCCACACCATCGTGGGGGCGGGCTCCGTGAGCGGCGGCAGCCTGGATGCTTCCAACCTGCTGAAACCCGCCCTGGCGGCCGGGGAGCTGCGCTGCATCGGCGCCACCACCTTCCAGGACGCGAAACTCTCCTTCGACAAGGACCGCGCCCTCGCGCGGCGCTTTCAGAAAGTGGACGTGGGCGAGCCCACGGAGCAGGATGCCCTGGACATCCTGAAGGGCCTGAAGAAATTGTTCGAGCACCACCATGGCGTCCGGTATTCCGATGAGGCCCTGGAAGCCGCCGTACGCCTAAGTTCCCGGCACATCCGGGACACCCATCTGCCAGACAAGGCCATCGACGTGCTGGACGAGGCCGGCTCTGCCAACAAGCTGCTTCCGCCCCGCAAACGGAAAAAAATGCTGGGTGTGGACGACATCGAAGCCATCGTCGCCAAGATGGCGCGGGTGCCGCTCCAGAGCCTCAGCGGCGACGACCGCGACCGGCTGGCGGATCTCGAGACCCGGTTGCGCGGCGTGATTTTTGGCCAGGACGCGGCCATTGAAAAAGTGTCCAGCAGCATCAAGCTCAGCCGCTCGGGCTTGCGGGGCAGCGAAAAGCCCATGGGCTCTTTCCTTTTCTCCGGTCCCACCGGCGTGGGCAAGACCGAGCTGGCCAAGCAGCTGGCGACTATCCTCGGCGTGCCGTTCCTGCGCTTCGACATGAGCGAATACATGGAAAAGCATGCGGTCTCGCGCCTGGTGGGCGCGCCGCCGGGCTATGTGGGCTTCGAGGAAGGCGGCCTGCTGGTGGACGTGGTGCGGAAGAGCCCCCACGCCGTGCTGCTGCTGGACGAGATCGAAAAGGCGCACCCGGACCTCTTCGCCATCCTGCTGCAGGTCATGGACCACGCCACCTTGACCGACAACCACGGCCGCCAGGCGGACTTCCGACATGTGGTCCTGATCCTCACCACCAACGCCGGCGCCAAGGACCTGAGCCAGCGGCGCGTGGGCTTCAGCGATGCCACCGGCGGATCGGCCCGCGGCGCCATCGAGAAGGCCTTCAGCCCGGAATTCCGCAACCGCCTGGACGCCATCGTCGCGTTCAGCCCACTGGGACGAATCGAAATTCTCAAGGTGGTGGATAAGAACCTGGCGGAGCTCCAGGTCCTCCTGGACGAGAAAAAGGTGCGGCTGTCGTTGAGTCCCGAGGCCCGGCAATGGCTCGCGGACAAGGGCTACGAGCCAGCCTTCGGAGCCCGCCCCATGGCCCGCCTCCTGGAAGAGAAGGTCAAGAAGCCCCTGGCCGACGCCATCCTCTTTGGGCCGTTGAAAGGCGGCGGGGCCGCGGTAGTCACGCTGGCGGGTGAGGCACTCGTTTTCACCTATCGCTGATGCCGGCTGGCCCGCGTCAGCTACGCCATCCAGGGCCCCATCAGCGTCGTCCTTTCCAGGGCCTGCTCCAGGTATCCGAGGAAGGCCTCCCGGCCGATCACCCGCGCCCCCAGCCGCGCCAGGTTCTCGTTGGGCAGCTGCCCGTCGATGAACTGGAAACCCTGGTTCCAACACCAGGCGCACAGGGCCGCGAAGGCCGCCTTGGAGGCGTCGCCCACGCAGGAGAACATGCTCTCCCCGAAAAACGCCGCGCCGAGGGAAACCCCGTACAGTCCACCCACCAGCCGGTCTTCTAGCCACGCCTCGAAGCTGTGCGCATAGCCCGCCTCGAACAGCGCCACGTAGCCATGAGCCATTTCCCCGCTGATCCAGGTGCCAGGAACTCCGCTGCGCTTCGCTGAAGCGCACCCCTTCACCACCGCCGCGAAGGCCGTATCCACCCGGATTTCGAAAGGGGCATTCCGCAGCCTGCGCTTCAACCGGGTGGGGATGCGCTCGTCTCCCGGCAGGAACACCGCCCGCGACAGCGGCGACCACCACAGGATCGGATCCCCGGCCGAATACCAGGGAAAGATGCCGCACCGGTAGGCTTCCAGCAGCCGCGTCACTCTCAGATCTCCCCCCACCGCCAACAGTCCGTCCGGCTCCGACAGGTGCGGCGGCGGAAAGATGGGACGGGCATCGAGGGAGAAGATCATGTCAGGGATGAGGTACGAGGGGTGAGGCACGAAGTAACAGCTGGATTCATGCTGCGCTCATTTTGCCTCATGCCCCATGCCTCACTACCTCATTACTGGACCGCCGTGATCTCGATCCCCCGGTAGTAGCGCTTGAGGATCTGCTCGAAGGTATAGCCTTCCAGCGCCATGCCGTAGGCGCCGGTCTGGTCCATGCCCACGGCGTGACCCCAGCCGCGGCCGTAGAAGATCCAGCGCTTCTTGTCCCCGGTGCCAACGGTGAGGTAGCGGAAGACATTGTCCTTGAGGCCCAGCAGCGCCCGGATGCGCATGCCCGTGAATTCATGGCCGACGCCGCGGGTGTCCCGCACGGTGAGCTTCAACACGCGCCCGTTCTCGTTGTGTTCCAGCTCCAGGGTGCGGATGCCCTGCACGCCCACCCGGGCCTTCACCTTCGCCAGCAGTTCGCTGTCCTTCAATTCCACCTTCCAATGGGCCGTGGGGTTGTAGCGGTCCCAGGCGGCCCCATCGGGGTCGAGGCGGCGGATGAGCAACCTGGACCCACCCTCCCGGGGCAACCATCTCACGCGGTCCCCCACCTGGATCTGGGCTTCGGCAACCAGGCGCAGCTGCCCGCCCACGCTTTCTTCCGCCAGCAGCAGGAAGCTGGCCAGCGCCAGAGGTTCTGGCGTGGCGCCCACCACCTTGCGGCGAACGGTGCCATCCCGCAGCAGCGTGCCTTCGGCCAGCTCCGGCAGCTCCAGTTCCTGCCATAGCCGCGCCAGCACCGTGTAGCCATCTTTCACCGTGGGGGGCGCGTACCACAAGGCCGAGGGGACGATTCCGCGCCGGGCCAGCAAGGAGGCCAGGGGGCGGTCGGCGGCGTTGGGGACCGCCGGGCCCACGAAGTAGGCCGCATCCTGGGACCGCTCCATGCCTGCCACCACGCGGTCGAAGCCAAGGGTCCGGGCCATCCAGAGGTAGAGCTGATGATCCCGGCTGGTGGCCCGATCCGGAGCCGGCAGACCCAGGCGCTGGGCCAGACGCGCCATGGGCTCCGCCAGGTCCGAAGCCCGCAGCGGCTGCGCGAGCCGGTCGCTATTCAGCGCATCCGGCAGGATGAGGCCGAAGGCCGTGAGCCGCAGCAGCTCCAGATTGAGCCAGGACTGGTCGCCGCCAGGATCCACGGCGCCCTTGAAGGGCAGGGTCTGGGGCCGGTCGGGATAGTTGCTCACGCCCTTCAAGTAGGGTTGGGGACCGCCGAAAACATAGCTGTTGTCCACGGTGGCCCCGCCACTGTCGGCGGTGAAGAGAGCCTGGATGGGCGCACCGTTATAGGTGGCGATGAGCCCCGCGGTGGCAGCCACCGCCAGGTCCGCCAAGGGCTGCTCGCCATCCCGGCCGCCGTAGACCTGGTCCAGCGGCGTGTCCAGCAGGTCGAAGCCTTCGCCCCTCCGCTTTCCACGGTTGGCCACCACGTAGGTCCGCGCCGCGACGGCCTGCACTTTCAGGGCCTCCACATTCGGATACTCGTTGGCGCCCATCTCCTTCGGCACCACGCCGCGCACGTAGTCCTCCAACTCCAACTGGTTCACCAACGTCAAGCGCCCGTCGGTGTTGGGAAAGACCTCGAGGGTGCCACGGTAGCGGCCCTTGCCCGACACCTGCACGATGCCATCCCGGGCGCGGAAAAGGACCCCTTCAGAAGGCAGTGGGCGCCGCTCGTAGCGGGCCGTCACGGCATACAGGGCGCGGCCTGCGCGGGGCTTGCCAGCACGGTGCTCCGAGGAGGCCCACAATTCTGGAAACCCGCTGCCTGAGAGCTTCTGCAGAATCTCCTCGGCAGCTTCAGCCCGCTCGAAGTGGCCCGTGAGCACCTTCCAGGAAGCGCCGTCGGGCACGAAGATTTTTTCGGGCTGCTCCCCGAGTTCCCGCAGTCTGCGCATGATTTCCACCGCGGCCGCCGCGCTCATGTCGCCCCCCACGCGGATCCGGTACTCGTCCGTGGGGTCGGCCTCGCCGCGGCTGTCCCACCAGATGCGCAGCTTCTCGCCGTCGCGCATTGTTAGGATGGGACGGCCAGCGCGGGTGAGTAATTCGCCGCCGCCTTCCAGGGCGATCTGCCATTCCGAGGCATCCTTGGAAAGGCCGATGCGCACGGGCGTCTGCGCCACCAGTGGCTGCACTATTCCGGCCACGAGCAGGATGATGGACAGGGCTCGGGGGTTCATGCGTCCAGCTTAGCCAGAAAGTCCCGCAGCATCCCCCTCCGCCGTTCCCGGAGCTGGGCCAGGTTCAACAATTGCCCATCCGGCCCGGCCCGGTGGCAGAGCAGTGCCACGCAGCAGCGGTCTTCCAGCCGGACGAAAAGTGCGGCGCCCGTGTAGGCCAGATGCTGCCAAAACGTCGCAGGGCCGGGCATTCCCGCAGAGTCGACGGGGGCTGGCCACGAGGCCGAGTTCGATGCCTCCACATGGATGCCCATGGCCCCCAAGGGGATGCGGGCGAGCAGATCTGCGTAGGGCTCCGTGGCGCGCTGGAGGCCCAGACCCCAGACAGCACCGCCCTCATCCTGTGCAGAGTCGATGGCCATCGAGTCGGGACAACGGGACGCCATCCACCGCACCAGGCATTCTCGGAGCTGGGGCGCGGTGGCACCGAAACCAGCGTGGCCGACCATGCCAGCCCGGGCGTTGGCGTCATGGGGCAGGCCCGGGGCCGCTTCAGGGTAGGGCAAGCCCGGCTCCGCAATCCGCCACGCGGCCAGATCCTGGCCTGCGGTGAGCTCGGTGGGCGCCGGAGTCCAGGGTGCGGGCGAGAGACCCGAAACCGCCTGGCCCAGTTGTTTCCAGGCGAGCCCCAGTTCCGCTGCCAGCAGCTCGGCCACCAGCCGGTAGCCCAGGTCTGAATAGGTCGACACGCCCACGGTGGTGGCGCCCATCAGGGGATGGGCTCCCGGCAGCGGCGTGCGGCGGAGCTGCGCCACCAGCGGCTCTCCCGTGTAGGGCAGCCAGGCCGGGAGGCCGGCCGAGTGGGAGAGCAACTGGCGCACGGTGAGCGGGGTGGCCCGATCGTGAAAGCCCAACTGCCAGCGGCGGTCCGCGTCCAGGTCCAGGAAGGCATGGGCCAAGGGGGCCGTCACCAGCGGCTTGGCCAGGGAAGCCAGATCGTAGAAAGTCACGCGGGGTCGCCTGGCTGCGCGTAGGCCTCGCGGGGCCACTTCCAGCTGTTCTCGATCTTCAGCCAGCCGAGGTGCTCGTAATAGCGCTCGGCGATGATGGAGGACTGGAGCACCCATTGCACGTCGGGGTGCCCGAGGCTCCGGGCACGGTCCAGCAGTTCCTTGCCGAACCCGTGCTTTTGGAAATCGGGATGCACCGCCAGATCGCAGACATAGCCGTCAAAAACGTAATCCGTCCAGCCCCGCAGCACCGCCACCAGGCGATGTTCAGCGGCCTCGTCGGACTCGCCCCACACCGTCAGCACCACGTTGGACCCCATGAACATGCGTTTCAGGCGGTCCAGGTCGAAGGTGGGCCGCCGCAATCCGGCCGCGTCGTAAAGCGCCGCGATGGCCTTCGGGTCAGGGGCGATATCACTGCGGTGGAGGAAGCGCATCATGCCTCCAACATCGCCGCCAGGCTCTCGGCCACGGCCTTTTGCACCAGGTCCGCCACCCGCATGGCTTCAAGGCCCTCGGCCCAGGAGACGTAGTCATGGCCATGGCCCAGGCAGGCCTGGTAGAAGGCTTCAAGCTCTAGTTTGAGCGGTTCCCCTTCTTCGATGTCCACGGTTTCGGGAATGACTTCAGGGCCGTGCTCCCCCATCTTGAGCCGCAGGATCTCCAGCTTCTGGGCGGCGAAATCAAGGCTTGCGTATTCCTGGTTCCCGAAGGCGCGCAGGGTGCGCTCCTTCTTGCGGGCCACCCGGCTGGCGGTGACCGTGGCGAAGGCACCGCCTTCGAATTTCAGCCGCGCGTTCACCAGGTCCGGGTGCTTCGTGAGCACCGGCACACCCACGGCCTCGACGTCCACCACGGGCCGCTGCACCAGGGCCATCAGCAGGTCCAGATCGTGGATCATCACGTCCATCACCACGTCCACTTCCAGGGAGCGCATGGGAAAGGGCGATACCCGGATGGCCTCGATGAACTTGGGTTTGAAGTTCGCCGCCCGGAGGGCCACCACCGCGGGATTGAAGCGTTCCAAGTGGCCCACGCAGGCCACGAGGCCGGGGTTTCCACCGCGCGCGGCGTTGAGCGCCGCCACCAGGTCATCGCCTTCCGCAAGGCCCGCCGCCAAAGGCTTTTCCATCAGCAGGTGCTTCCCCGCCTTCAACACTTCCAGCCCCAGGGCGTGGTGGAGGCCGGTCGGCGCGGCGATCTGCACGGCGTCCACTTCTCCCAGGATATCGGCCAGGTCGCCCACCCAGCGGGTGCCAAATTGCCCGGCGATCTCCCGGCCCCGTTCTTCGGAGGGGTCCACCACCGCCACCAGTTCCGCGAACTCGGAGGCCGACGCAATGCGGGCGTGGTGCTGCCCCAGATGACCCACCCCGACGACGGCCACGCGCAACCTGGTCATGGAGACCTCCGCCTTCCAGCGTACTTCGGCTTCGCGCCCAATGACGCTAAGCTGATCCATTCCACCGAGGTTTCCATGCCCGCCTTCGACGCCCTGTCCCTCGTGAGATGGCTCCATTTCATCGTGCTGTCCCTGGCCGGCGGCGGTGCCGTCGTGGCCCTGCTGCTCTCGGGCTTCGAAGACGAGCGGCCGGACCTGAGGGGCCTCGCCGCCACTGTGTGGAAGCGCACGGCCGGGTGGGGCTTCAGGCTGGCCCTGGTGGTGGGCATCGGCGGGCTGCTGATCAAAATGCAGGCGGGTGACCATCCCTTCGACCACTACTACCTGCACATCAAGCTGGTGCTGGTGTTCGTCCTTCTGGGCGCCTCCGAGATGGCCCCGAAAGCCCTGGCGGCGGGCAAGCGCGGCGCGGCGATGCTGGTGCTGCTGCTCTTCCTGCTGGCCAGCTTCACGGTCTACAACGCCCAGCTCTTCGGCTCCAAAACGCGGCCCCTGCCCATGGCGGCGCCCGACGGCACTCTGCACGCGGACCGGTGAGCTTGCGGCCTTCCAAGTCCCTGTCCGCGTTCGGAGCTCTTCTTGCCTGCATGGCGCTGGGCGCGGGTGAATGGCCACGGACGGTGCCAGAAGCCTCCCACCATCGGCGCACCAGCACCATAGCGGAAGTGCGTGGTTTCATGGCTGCGCTGTCGAGCCGGGATCCTGCGCTGGTGCCCTACCAGCCCAAACTTGCCCCCACGGCGACCGAGGCCGGAAAGCCGCTGCTGGCCTGGCGCCTGCGGGCCACCTCGAAGGACGCCGTGCGCGTCTACCTCAATGCCAACATCCACGCCGGCGAGGTAGAGGGGAAGGAAGCCGCGCAGGTCATCATGCGGGAATTCCTGCAAGGGCTCCATCCGGCAGCCCGGCAGCACCTCGACCTGGTGATCTGCCCGGCCTACAACGCCGATGGCACCGACGCCCTGGATCCGGCCATCCGCAAGTACCAGCCCAACCCGGAAAGCGGCGTTGGCCGACGCGAGAATGCCCGGGGCCTGGACCTGAACCGCGACCTAATGAAAGCCCAAGCCGCCAATACGAAATGGTTCCTGGCCATGCTCCAGGATTTCGATCCGGCGGTGGTCTTCGACCTGCACACCACCAATGGCAGCTACCACGGCTTCCACCTAACTTACGCCCCGAGCCTGGCCCTGGGCGCCGATCCAGCCCTGCTGGCCTTCAACCGCCAGCTACTGAACGAAGTGCGGGATGGCCTAAAAACCCAAGGCCTGCCCACCTACGACTATGGCAACTTCCGGCCCGAAAACCTTAAGCCCGGCGAGACACCCAAGGGCTGGGAGACCTTCGATTACCGGCCCCGCTACTTGAGCAATTACCCTGGCCTGCAGGATCGCCTGGCCATCCTGTCTGAAGCCTACGTCCACCGGAGTTTCCCCGAGCGCATTGCCGACACCCGTGCCTTCGTGCTCGCCTGCCTGGACTGGATCGCAGGACATCGGAACGAGGTGCGGCGCGTCACCGGAGAGGCTCGCCGGCATTGGCTGGAAGGCTGGCCATCCAGGACCCCGAGCCTGCCCCTGGCCGCGGACTTCGAGCGCACCGAAAGCTACCAATTCGAAGTGGTGCAGCCCCTTAAAAATATCGATGGCCGCGTCACGGGCGAAGCCTCCCGCGCCGCTTTTGAATTGCCCAGCTTCGTGACGTGGGCCCCGGCTGAATTTGTGCCGGTTCCCAAGGGCTACCTCATCGATGCAGCCTACGCTTTCAAGGTGAGGCCTGTGCTTGAGGCCCATGGCATCCAGGTCCTCAACGGTTCGGCCCGCCCCAAAGCGCCCTTGAGCTTCTTCCATGAAGCCGACCGCAATCTGGCTTCCCAGGCCTTTCAGGGCATCTTCGGCCTGACCCTCAAAGGTGCGTGGACTCCGGCTGAATTGCCGCGCCCCATGGCGCCGCACTGGACTCCCGAGGACTTGGACCGGGCGCTCTACGTGCCGCTGGAGCAACCCCTCGGCCGGGTGGCCTTCTACCTTCTAGACCCCCGCAGCCCCGACGGACTGGTGTTCTGGGGCTTCTTCCACGAATGCCTAGTGCGCAGCGATGGGGCCTGGGGCGAGCCCCTGCGGTTCCCGTTGGTCGCAGTGGGCGCGGCCAGCGGCGCAGCAGGACCCGGTCCTAGGCCACCCGCGAAAAAGGCGGAATGAAGGCCCGACCCAGACCACAGGCTCTGGTCCCTGGTGTAAGCTGGGTCACCTTTCAGGAGAACCACATGCGCGCGACCGCCCTTTTCTTGACCCTCGGTCTGTCCCTGGCCGCCCAAACGCCTGCTCCCAAGCCCCCTGTACCCGCTGCGGCCGAGCCGACCCTCGGCGGCGCCATGGATGGCACCTACCAGTGGGTGCCGGCCCAATTCATCCCCGCCGCCGAGGCCATGCCCGAGGACAAATACGATTGGGCGCCCACCCAGGGCGAATTCAAGGGCGTAAGGACCTTCGCCCAGCAGGTCAAACACGTGGCCGCCGCCAACTACTTCCTGGGCTCGACCCTCCTGGCCGAGAAGTGCCCCGTCGAGATCGGCAACCCGGAGATGGGCCCCGACAATCTCAAGACCAAGGCCGAGATCGTGGCCTTCCTGAAGGCCTCCTTCGAGTACGCCCGCAAGGCGGTCCAGAGCATCACCGCCAAGCACGGCACCAAGGCCGTGAAGAACCCCTTTGGCCAAGGCAACTTGACCCCCGCCGGCATCGCCACCCTCCTCGCCTTCCACGGCATGGACCACTACGGCCAGATGGTGGTCTACCTCCGCATGAACGGCATCATCCCGCCGGCGAGCCGGAAGTAGGGGAGAGCAATCCGGCGGTCCAATGAAGCGGACGGAGCGACCATACCAGTTCCACGCTGCGCAGCAATGCATAAGCAGCGTGGGTTTTTCTCAGTTCCTACCGCTTACTGTCAATCCCTGTGTAGCCCCGGTTGGGGGAACTTTCACTGGGACGAACGGGAATTTTCAGGGGTATCGAAGTCGGATTGAAAAACCATTTGGTCTCAGGTGTGCAGGGTTGAACTGCCCCACAGGGCGTGGCGTTCTGCTCCTCGCTGAAACGGCTCTTGCTCCTGGCTTCCGCCCCGAAAGGATTGAGGTGGAAACCGCACGCTAGTTTAATGTCCTTAAAATACAAGTGTCATTTCCCCGCACTCGACGCATTCAATACTGGAGGGCGTCGAGTGTGGGAGCCAGTGAATATCGAGTTGTCGGAATCAGAGCGTGAGCGGCTGGAGGGAATGACCCGCAGCCGCACGCTGCCATCCCGTTTGGTGCTGCGGTCAAAGATAGTTCTGTTGGCGGCAGAGGGCCTGTCGAACCGAACCATCGACGCGAATCTGGGCATCGACTTCAAGTCCGCAATGAGATCGCGGAACCGTTTTCTCGCCGAGCGATTCCATGGGATCGAACTGGAACACACAGGCCGCGGACGGAAACCCTCGATCAAGCTGGAGACCGTGCAGGAGATCGTCCAGACGACCCTGCAAGTGAAGCCTGAACACGCCACGCATTGGAGTGTGCGGAGTTTGGCGAAGGCCACCGGGGCTGGGAAACCACAATTCACCGGATCTGGAAGTCCCACGGCCTGAAGCCGCATCGAATGGAAACCTTCAAGCTGAGCACCGATCCCAATTTCGAGGCCAAGCTCGTGGACAGAGTAGGGCTCTACCTGAACCCACCCGAGCACGCGATCGTGCTCTGTGCCGATGAGAAGAGTCAGATCCAGGCACTCGATCGAACTCAGCCGGGACTTCCCATGAAGCAGGGACGGTGCGGAACCATGACCCACGATTACTAGCGCAACGGCACCACGACGCTATTCGCCGCCATGAGCACCTTGGACGGAAAGGTGATTGGCAAGTGCATGCCCCGGCATCGCCACCAGGAGTGGCTAAGGTTTCTGAGGCTCATCGATCGCAAAATGCCAAAGGCGCTGGATCTGCACATCATCTGCGACAACTACCAAACCCATAAGCATCAGGCCGTCCGAGAGTGGCTGGAGAAGCATCCACGCTTCCACATCCACTTCACCCCCACAGGTTCCTCATGGCTGAACATGGTGGAGCGCTATTTCCGAGACATCACTGAGAACCAAATCCGACGAGGGGTATTCAAAAGTATCGACGATCTGGAGCGCACCATCCTGACTGCTATCGCCCAGCACAACGATGCGCCGAGACCCTACATCTGGACTGCTGAAGCCAAGGATATCCTTGTCAAAGCCATCCGTGCTCGCGCTGCGTCCAATGGTCCTCGTTTTTCGGGAACCCTACATTAGGTAGACCATTGCACGGGGGAAACGTCATCCCGAGGAAAGTGCTCCACCGTTTGCAACAAAACGGTGTGTTACAAATCTTGTAACTCAAACCTCAGCCTTATGCCAGGCTTGTCCCATTCCCCATGCTCGATGCCGATCAGGAAAATGCCTTTCTGCTTTATGCCCTCGCCTCGGGGTGGCTCGAGCAGCCTGATTTAACAGCCGCGCGGGAAGCGCAACCAGAGGTAGGCGATGTCACCATTCCCCTGGTGAATTTGGGGCCGCGGGTTCATCACCTGCTCCAGCTTGGAAAATTGAGCCAGGAACAAATTTTGATTTGGCGAAGCGAAGGTGGAACCACCACATTGGATCGGAAGCTTAAAATCCACGATGCAGGGCAGGATCCTCAGCTCAATGGAACTCCCACCCAAGCCCTTGAACCGGATGCAACCCGGGTTCTCGGAGTTTTGCCGGCATCCAATGATCAAAGTCCTCCCAAGGAGCATTTATCGGGAATCCCGATGTGGGTGGAACGCACGAGAGCGGAAGGGCACCCGGCTGGAGTGATCAGGAATTACGAGCTGGGGCGCCTGCTCGGACAGGGTGGCATGGGCCAGGTGTTCCTGGCTTACGATCCGGTCCTGGGACGGGAGGTCGCGCTCAAACTCATGCTGGGTGCAGACCCGGACATGGGTGCCCGCTTCCTGCGCGAGGCCCGGGCCCAGGCGCGCATTGAACATCCCAATGTCTGCCGGGTGTTCGAGGCAGGTGAGTTTGAGAACCAGCCCTATATCGTCATGCAGTTCATCCGTGGCAAAACGCTGGACCAGTTGGCGCAGTCCTTGAGCCGCGAACAATTAGCCCGCGTGTTTGCTGAAGTCTGCGACGGGCTGCAGGCTGCCCACAGTCTTGGCCAGGTCCATCGGGACATCAAACCCGGCAATATCATGGTGGAATCCGCTGAGGACGGCTCGCTGCGGCCCTACCTCATGGATTTTGGCTTGGTCCGGGACGCGAGCGAACCCCAGCTCACGGTATCGGGTCTGGTGATGGGGACGCCCGCATTCATGTCTCCGGAACAAGCGCGGGGCGAGCGCACCCTCGACCGGCGTGCCGATGTCTACAGCCTGGGAGCAAGCCTGTACCAGACCCTCACAGGCAAGGCGCCCTTCGAAGGCGGCCCCATGGAGGTGGTCATCCTCGTCTTGACCGAGGAACCCGTGCCGGCCAGGCAGCTGCGGCCAGACATTCCAGAAGATCTGGAAACCATCATCCAACGCGCCATGGAGAAGGAGCCGGGACGTCGATACGCCTCGGCCCGCGCCCTGGCAGACGACCTCCGCCGCTGGCTTCGGGGCGAGTCCTTGGTGGCGCGTCCCATCACGCGCGGAGACAGGCTCCGGCGCTGGATCCGCAAGAGCCCCGCCCTGGCGGGAGTGACAGCGCTGTCAATGGTTCTCGTGATCGGCTTCGCCGCCTATGCCGGATACGCTTCCTATCGAACGCGAAAACAGAACCAGATTTCCCTGGCCTTCGGGCAGATGGCTGAACGCATGGAATCGGTGCTCCGGACCGCCAGCCTGAGACCCCTTCATTCCACCGGGGTGGAACGTCAGGCTGTACAGGAACAAATGGCCTATCTGCGAAAACGCATGGCCGAACGCGGCGTGTGGGCCGAGGCGCCTGGACATTTCGCGCTTGGCAAGGCTTGCCTCGCCCTGGGAGAACTGCGCACAGCCCGAGCGGAGCTGCAGATGGCCTGGGATGCGGGTTTCCGTCCTCCGGAATTGAGCCAACTCCTGGGTCGGACCCTGGCCCGGCTTTACCAGGAAGAGCTCCAGGAAGTAACCGGCAAGGCCCGCGAACTGCGCGAAAAGGCATTGGCCGGAGAACTCCGCAACCCTGCGATGCAATTCCTCGCCAACGGAAGCGGCACGGATAGTCTCGCGGATCTCCTGGCCCAGGGCCTGCTCGCCTGGGTGGAGGGCCGCCCCGAAGAAGCCCTGATCAAAGCGCGCGAGGCAAGACGCTTGACACCCTGGAATGACGAAGGCTGGTTGCTCGAAGGAGAGATCCACTTGAGCAAACTGAGATCCCTGTACGAACACGGAGACGGGGCGGGTGCGCAGGCAGAGCTTGCCAAAGCCACTTCAGCCTTTGACTCCGCAATCTCAGTGGCGCCCAGTTCACCGGATGCCTATGCCGCTTTGGCAAGGGCAAAGCGCTGGCAATTGAATTTGGACATCCTGGCGGGAAAACCGAAACGAGAGACTTTGGAGGCAGGACTCGAGGCCTGCAGAAAAGCCTCCATCGCCGATCCCGCCAACGCAGCGGCCCAAAGACTCAAAGGCTTGCTGTTGCTCCGCTGGTATGACTTGGAAACAAAGGACGCCGCGCAGGAGGCCATCCTCGGGGAAGCCGTGCAGGCTCTTCAGTCCGCATGCGACAAGGATCCAAGCTCGCTCCACTTCGGCGATCTGGCCTGGGCATGGGCATTATGCGCTGAGCTCAAGTTAGCCGAAGGCAGTGACCCAACCTCGGCGGGACAAGCGGGAATCGCCGCTGGAGAGAAGGCATTGAAACTGAATCCTGAACATGAGCGGGCTACTTACTGGGTGGCACAGTGCGAACTCTTTCTCGCAGACCATGGTGTGAAGTCAAAAGTAGATCCCCTCCCACGTCTCTACCATGCCGCAACCTTGTTGGAGGGCTTGAACCGAAATAATCCCCGGGATCAAAACTTTTTGACCCTTGGCACGATCCGACAGCAGGAGGCGGCAGCGCTGGAGTATGGCCACAAAGATCAAATCAGAGCACTTGAGCAAGCAGTGTCGGCCTTCGCAATGGCCCATGCTTTGGATCCTTCCGAACCCTTGGCCTCCTCCAACTGGATTGGAAACCACCAGGATTTGTTGCTGCGCAGCCTTCAACGCGGGGTAGCCATTTCCGTTGGCATGACCGAAGAAGAACCATGGTTGGCTGCATTAGAGAAATCACGCTATCCAGCCACCGAAGTACTCAAGCAACGTCACCACCTGTTGATGGCACTGGTGGCCAGTGACAGTCATCAAATCGATTTACTCAAAGCCCAACTTCGAAAATCAGCCAAGTCTTCAAACAAGGAAATCCAGGGGCGGGCTACGAGTTTTCTCGAGGCCATCGAGGCTGGTGGCAAACCGCAAGGACAGTAGTGTTTGCTACTGGAAATAAGCTCGGGTACCCGACTTGGAGTCCATTGGGTCCCAAGAATTCAGACGAGTCGAAGCTAGTCCGATCCTCTGCAACTTCACTGAGGATGATTAAGCCTCACTCTCTAGGGTCGAATAAATCCCGATATGGTGGTGGCGCCATCCTGAGCTGACGACCCCATGGCTACGGAGAACATGTAGGTCTTGCCTGCTTCCAGAATGCCTGGAGGAAGGCGGAAATCTTCATTGATGGGGAAGTGGAACAGGAAGAACGACGATTCAGAGACAGTCAAAGCGCCGTTGACCCCCAGCCGCCGCACGGTGATGAACCGCGCGGGAGAATTGCCCGCTGTGAAGGGATCCGCCACCACCCGGAGGACAGGTGTGAACCCCACGCCGCTGAGATCCGAAGTTGCCGCGGCGCCATTGATGCGCAGGGTTGCCGGAAGATTGGTCAACTGGATGGTTCCCGTGGTGCCTGGGATCGATGCATTCACGAATCCGCTAAATCTGAAAGGGGTGGTGGTTCCCGGAAGCAGGTAGGACATCCGCCAGGCCGCACTGAATACCCCCTTCAACACATAACCGTTGGGGAAGAAATTCAGGGTGGTGACGGGACCCGTAGCCATGATGCCCGTGGCCGGCACCGACTGCGTCCAGAGGTACTGATGCAGGGGCGGGGTTGCCGCATTCTGGAGGTAGAGCTGATCGGTCCTCCCGGACGGCAACTCCGCATCCACCAAAAAGGTATATCGGTAAAGTGTGGCGGCCGCGGGAGCGGCTATGGTCTTCAGCGCCGCGATCGGGGCGATGTCCATGCTCAAGTCCAAGACGATCTGAGGATAAGCCCTACTGAAAGTGCCGCTCAGAGTGAAAGGGGAGCCATCCACCATGTTCAGGGAGGTGGGCTCGAAGACTTCGCGGACGATCGATTGCCAGTCGCCCCCCGGCGCGGGTACCACATCGTAGTGAATGATCATCGGTCGATCACCCAGGGCCGTGGAGGACAGGTTGGGGGGGAAGAACACGCTTTGCAGATTCAAGGAGCCTGTCATGGCCAGGGCGCCGGGAGCCTGGAGGGGAGGCGCCAAGTAGCTGTCGAGATAGTCGAACCCCGAGTTGGTGGGATTGTTCGGGTCGTACCACGCGAGCTCGTTCTCGACAACCGCATGGGTGCCTACCAGGGGGACGTTCCAGGGGTTCATGCCGCCAATGTTGAAGGTGGCGATGGTGGCCAGGATCGGCAGTTGGAAGCCGGCAGCCCTACCCACGCGGTCCAAGCGGAAATCCACGCGGGACGTATCCAGCCAGTCGTAACTTTGGCCATTCTGGAACCAGTAGAAACCCGGGGGCACGCCAGGAATCCAGAAGGTCCCCGTGGCCGTCCCGGTCCCAGCATAGGTCTGGAAGCCACTAGAGCCGTTCGGGACGAGCGCGGCGATGGTGTTGCCAGAGAGATCGGCAGGGATTGTGGAGAGAGTGCCGTCAAGGGCGTGGTAGATCGTCCGCCACTGTCCGGAAACACGGAAATTCACAGTCCAGCGCTGAAACGTCACTCCCCCTTGGTTATCCGTGGCGCTGAGGATGAACTGGTTTTCCAGCAGGTACTGGGAGGAAGCCGGGAGCCAAGATACCAACCCACCTGAGAAGGTGGCGCCGGTGGGCGAAGCGACCAGCGCGAGGGTGACGGGGAGGCTGTCCGGATGGCTGGCCGAGGGGACATAGGTGAGGGTGGCGGCCGGGTTCGCGACCAGGGGCGGAACACTGGTGAACTGAGGGAGGTTGCCCACCTGGATGGTCACGGTGTCCTGCTTGCTGGCATCTGCCACAGACGTCGCGGTGACCGTCACCGGGCCAGTGGTGCCCGGAGTGGAAAGCAGACCCGTGGAGGTGATGGTGCCCGCCGAAGCGGACCATACGACGTTTGTATTCGACGTTCCGAGCACCTGGGCGACCCACTGCACCTGGCTTGCGAACTGCACTTTCTGGGGGCTCGGAAGAATTTTCACGGAAACATTGGAGCTACCCGTGACTTGGATACTCGCCAGGACCTGCTTCTCAAGATCAGCCTTGGGGCGGGCCGATATGTAATAAGTGCCAGGCGTGGCGGGGGCCCTGAAGCGTGCTGTATTGCCCGAGGGGGACAGGATTCCACCCACCGGATCCGGGCTGTTCCAGACCACGTCGGTGAGCGCACTTCCGGTAACCGTGGCAGTGAAGTCCAGCATCGCGCCTGGGGAAACCTGGCTCAGAGCGGGAGTGATCTTTAGGGACACGCGACTGTCCACCTGGGCGTTGACCTGCGCTTGCAAAGCTGGGTTCGAAAGGGAGGTTGCCAGGATGTGGAAATTACCCCCGGCTCCCGGCGCGGTGAACTGGACTTCGTTGTCTGCGCCACCGGTGGGCGCCGAGAGCTGGCCCGCGCTGGCGCCCTCCACCAGAGACCAGGACACGGCCGTGGAAGGTACGCCACCCACTTGGGCCTTCAAATAAGCCTGGTCCAGGGGTTCCAGATAAACCAGGTTCGGCCGCGTTGAAATGGTACCGGCGACGAGTGGCTGGGTGGGATTGGCTATGGTATCCAGGACCCTGATCTCGATTGAGCCTTGTACCCGGGGATTGTCCACGGACGTGGCGATGAGATGGTAGACGCCGGGCCGGGAGGGCGCGGTGTAGTCTCCGGTGGTTGGATTTACCGTGCCCGCGAGCGCTCCTTCGGCAAGGCTCCACACCACGTTCGCATCCACCAAATCGAATGCGCC
>JANXPB010000116.1 GCA_025357545.1 Holophagaceae bacterium | reverse complement strand
CGCGGTCCGCATATCGCTGCGCAGGCGCTCCACGGCCTCGAAGCGATCGGGCTTGTAGACCGCGTGGACCGGGTGATTCCGGGCCTTCAGCAGGATGCCGCCCAATTCGTAATTCCCGGCGTGGGCGGTGAGCAGGATGCCGCCTTTCCCCTCGGCCACCACCCGCTCCAGAATCGCAAAGGAAGGAACCGATTGCACGAGTTCCAGGGCCTCGGCGGCGGGGCGCTGGGCGAAGCGGAAAAAATCCACCCAGGCGTAGGCGTGGTTCCGCACTACTTTAAGGGCGGTGGCCTCCACGAGGGGATCCATCGGATCCAGGCCTAGGACCTGGGCCACATTGCCCTTCACGGCTTCGAGGTACTTCGGCCGCAGCGCCATGAACGCGGTCATGATCTGGTCCGCGATCTCGAAGCCCCGCTCGCGCCGCTTGAAACTCCGGGAGGCGAATTTGAAGAGCGGAAACAGGGTGCCGAAGAAGGCGGTGTAGACCAGCCCCAGCAGCTTCGAATCGCTTTGCATGCGGTCTTGCATCGGCTACCTATGAACGTTCTGGTTGGGGTTCCGGGTGTCCATCTCCAGCCAGAGCCGCTGCAGGCTCTGCAGGCGCTCCGGGTATGCCAGATCGAGTTTTCCATCGAAGGGATCGAAGGCCGTGGGGTCTTCGATGAGCTCCGCTGGAAATTCCGGGAACACGTGGCTCAGCAGTTCCCGGTCCAGGCCCCGCAGGCTGAGGGTGCGGATGCCCGGCGTGTCGATGAGCGTGCCGCCGTAGGGCGTGGGGAGCCACCGGGCCGCGGTGGTGGTCTGGCGGCCGGTGCCATAGCGGCTGATGTCGCCCGTGCGGATCTCCGAGCCCGGCAGCAGGGCGTTCACGAGGGTGCTTTTGCCCACTCCGCTGTGACCGACGAGCACCGCCACCCGGTCCGCCAGCAGGTCCTTCAGGACCTCGAGCCCCGCGCCGCTGGCGGCGCTGGTTTCGAGGATGGGGAGGCCCTGCTCCCGCAGCGGATCCAACTCCGGCAGCGTGTCCTTGGCGGTCGCCCGGTCGCGTTTGGTGACGATGATGCGGAACGCCAGGCCCGCCGAAAGGGCCAGGGCCTGGGCTCGCTCCAGCAAGCCGGGCCGGAGGGGCGGGTCCACCACCGCGGCGCAGGCCCAGAGCTCCTGGGCATTGGCGCAGATGAGTTGCCAGGGTTCGCGGTCGTCGAGGCCGCCGCGCTTGAGCAGGCTGCTGCGAGGGGAGATGGCGATGACCTGGGCCTGGGGCAGCTTCTTGTCAAAGACCAGCTCCGGCTGTTCCAGCGGCACCGGCGAGTAGCGGACCCGGTCGCCGACGACGAGTTTCACGCCCTTCAATTTTCCCGAAAGGGTGGCGCGCAGTACCGAGCGGTCCGCCAGCTCGATATCCACCCACTGGCTATGGCGCTGCACCAGGGTGGCTTCAGGCAGGTGCAGCCAAGGGCTGGCATCCGGCAGGCGGAGCAGGGACTCGGAATCATGGCCCTCGATGCCCGTCTGCACCCGTTCGGCGGACTGCTGGCGGCGTTTGCTGTCGGATTTGGCCTCGCGGGAATATACCTCGCGGTGGTCCAGATCCGCCGCTTCCCGGCTCTGGCCGAGGCGGAATTTGCGGTTCACGCCCGTCCTGCGAATTCCCGGGTCTCGGTGCTGACTTTCACTTTTTCGCCTTCCTTGATGAACAGCGGCACCTTGATTTCAATGCCGGTCTCCAGTTTGGCAGGCTTGGTGACGTTCCCGGACGCGGTGTCCCCGCGCGCGCCGGGCTCCGTATACGTGACGGCCAGTTCCACGTGGGTGGGCAACTGGATGCCGATGGGATTGCCGTTGTACTTGTGGATCTGGACCAGCATGCCTTCCGTCAGGAAATCCAGCGCGTCGCCCAGCATGTCCGCCTTGATTTCGTGGGTCTCGAAGGTCTCCTGGTCCATGAAATTCCCGCCTTCGTTGTCGGCGTAGAGGAAACTTGCCGGGACCATGGCCAGGTCCGGCTCCTTGAATTTGTCCCCGGCCTTGAAGGTCTTGTCGAACACCGCCCGGGTGATGAGGTTCCTCATTTTGAGGCGAACGAGGGTTTGGCCGCCCCGGGCGGTGGGCGTTGAGATCTCCGAGTCCAGGCAATGGAAGGGGGTGTCTTCCATTTCGAAGTACATCTTGCGTTTGATGCTGATGGCTTCGATGAGGGCGGCCATAGGGACTCCAAAAGGTTCATTTTATCGAAGGAATCCGCTACTTCAGAGATCAATTCACAACACTAAATGTCCACATGCCGCCCAATTGGCTATATTCAGAGTCCTTGACCACCCCACAGGCACCATGGCGGACCCCCAACGCGTAGGCAGATACCTCATCAAGCGACCCCTGGGCAAAGGGGGCATGGGGACGGTGTACCTGGCCGAGGATCCCATGCTCAAGCGGTGGGTGGCCATCAAGGTGGTCACGACCTACGACGAAGCCCGGGAACACGCCATGGCGCGCTTCCGCAGGGAAGCGGAGATCAGCGCCCAGTTGAACCATCCCAATGTGGTGACGGTCTTCGACGTAGGCATGGAGCCGGACGTGGGGCCCTTCCTGGCCATGGAGTATGTGGAAGGCAAGAGCCTGGCCAAGCACATCAAGGACAAGGACCTGGACCTGGAGACCTCGGTGCGGGTGCTGATCCAGGCCATGCGCGCGCTGCGGGCAGCCCACCGGCTGGGCATCGTGCATCGGGACGTGAAGCCCGAGAACATCCTCATCAGCGAGAATGGCCGCGCCAAACTCATGGACTTCGGCATCGCCCGCACCCTGGGGCAGGTGAATCTTTCTTCGGAACGGCCCTTGTTCCGGGAGCCAGGGGCCCTGGATCCAGAAGACGCGGTCATGAGCCAGGGCTATGCGCAGACGCTGGCCCTGCGCATCACCAGCACCGGGGATTTCCTGGGCTCTCCCGCCTATTCGCCCCCGGAAGTGTTGAAAGGCAGCGACGGCACGCCCAGTTCGGACCGCTACTCCTTCGCCGCGACCACCTTCGAACTGCTCACGGGCCGGCTGCCCCACCCCGGCAGCAACCTCACCGCCATCCTCATCCATATCCTGCAATACCCTCCGGCGCTGCCGCCGGACATGCCACCCAAACTGGCCGCGGTATTCCGGCGCGCCTTGGCCGCGGATCCGGATGAACGCCACTCCACGCTGCTGGACTTCATCGAGGAGCTCATCGATGCCCTGCCGGGGCCGACCAGCCTGCGTTCCCGGCTGTTTGCAGCCTTGGCCCAGGAGGATGACGTGGGGGACATCGTTTCCCAGCGCCGCAGCCAGGCCCAGCTAGGTTTCAGTCCCGCCCCGCCGGAGCCCGAGTACCGGTCGACCCGGGGGGTCCGGGCTGGCGGCCCAGGAGTTCGCATCGACCTGGATGAAGAGCCCATCTTCGGTTCAGGTACGAACGCGGGCGTGAGCTCGGCAGGCAGGAACACGGATGAAGGTCGGCCTCCCCGCCCGGCCCCGGTGCGGCATTTGCGCGAGGAACCGGGCTTCGACTGGTGGTTCCCGGTGAAGTGGGCGGCGGGGATCATCATCTTCTTCCAGCTCTTCTGGTGGGCCTACCCGCGCATCATGGACCCGCGGCGCACCCTGAACCTGGAATCGGTCCCGACCGATGCGGAGGTCTACCTGGACGGGAACCTCATCGGCCACACCCCCGTGCATGACCTGCATGTGAGCGGCCGGACCAAAAGCCTGCGCCTGGACAAGGAGGGCCACTCGCCCCGTTTTGTGGCTCTGGACGAAGGCGACGTGAACCTCCGCCTGTTCCTGGAGGCCAAGCGGCCGGGCTTCCCGGTGCGCTCGGACCCGCCCGGAGCCGAGGTCTACCTCAACAGTGTCTACGTGGGCCGCACGCCCATGGACGAGCTGCCGGTGATCCTTGGTGGCGTGGGGGAAATCCGCATCAGCATGGAGGGCTTCAAACCCTGGCGCAGCGTGCTGGTGCCCGGCGAAGCCATCCCCAATCCGGTGAAACTCGACAAGATCGATTGATGCGGTGGTTCACGCGAGCAGAAAGCGCATGAACAGGAACACCGCACCGTTCCACAGACCGTGGACGAGGATGGATGTGAGCAGGTTCCCGGTGCGCAGCACCGCCAGGCCCTGGACGATGCCCAGGGTCGCCAGCGTGGGCAGGGCCGCGGGCTGGAGATGGATCAGGCCGAACAGCAGGCCGCTGACCAGCAGGGCCAAGGCGGTTCCACCCTTGAGATCCTTCCAGGCATGGGCCAGCCAAGGCAGCAGGAAGCCGCGGAACATCAACTCCTCGAAGCAGGGTGCGACCACCGCCACCGTCAGGAAAAGGAGCGGCAGCGCCAATGGACCCCGGGTGTTGGTGACCAGATCGAGGAGTTCGCGTTGGGGTGGCTGGGCGTCCTTCAGCAGGGGACTGAAGAGCAGGGCCACGGCCAGTACCGAAGCGACGGCCAGGGTGAGGAAGCCCAAGCCCCATACCAGGCTGCGGCCGTGGGCCCCGGGGGCGACGCGCCGGAGGAGCTGGCTGAAGGTGATGCCTTCCGCCAGGCAGAGAAAGGTGAGCCCGGCGGTGGCGTGAAGGCCATAGGCCAGGGGGAGCAACACTGGCTTCAGGATGGGGAGCGCCATGACGATAGGCGCCACCAGGAATCCCGAACTCATCTGAAGCGTGAGCCAGCCAAGGAACACCAGCAGCGCGGCCCGCGGCCCCACTGCGTAGACCGTAGGCGCGAAGCGCCGCGGAACCCGGCGGGTGAGGAACAGCATCATGGCGAAAACGAGGCCGGCGAATACCAGCGCCAGCGCCAGGATGCCCAGCGCGCCGAAGATCGCGACTTTGCCCATGGCCAAGGCCTCGGCCTCCCGGCGCAACGACCGGCCATCCCCGCCTGCTTTTTCGGCCCACCGGGCCCGAAGCAGGCGCGCACCATAGCCATCCCCGAGGGCGCGGGCGACCTTCACCTGGTCCTCAACGGTAAGGGGGGTGTCTTCCGCGTAGGCCCAGGTCCAGCCATGGCGGAAGGCTGCTCCGGGCCCCGAGGGGACGGTACCCTCCAAGGCGAGCAGCCGTGCCTGCTCAGTATCCCCGGCCTCGGCCAGCAACACCGCAAGCAGCGCCCGGTCCCAGGGCGCTTTGGTGCGGTCTTGCAGCGCCGCCAGGCCGCCCTTGAACACGCCTTTCCCACCTCCGAGCCGCTGGCCGAGGGCCTGGATTTCCGCAACGCGGCCCACCAGGCTCACGTGGTCGGATTCCTTCACCGGGGCGTTGGTCCTGAAATTCATCTGCGCCATGGCGATATAGATGCAGATCAGGGCCAGGAGCGTGATGAGGGGATCCGCCCATTGGCGGTCCGGGTTCCAGGGGCCGTGCGCAGATTCGGGTTGGGGGTCCATGGATCCAGGATGACTTGGTTAGGGTCCGTTACGGAACAGCCAGCGCTTTCCTGGCTGTTCTGTTACGGACCCTTATGTCGGCCGCAGGCCGACGCGATGGGTGATGGGCTTCAGGAAAATAAAGAGCTACAGCCCCTCCGGACGCACTTGCCGTTGGAACGAGTAGGTAATTTTTGAACGACGGCTTAGGCTCGAAGAGGGAGGGCCCATGGCCTACGTGCATTCCATCGAGGTGCGCTTCCGGGACCTGGACGCCCTGGGCCACGTGAACAATGCGGTGCTGGTGACGCTCATCGAGCAGGCCCGTTTCCATTGGTGGGGTGGCTGGCTGGCTGGCCGGCCCTTCGAATCCGAGGGTTTCCTCATCGCCCGCATCGAAGTGGATTACCGGCGGCCCATAGTCATGAGCGACGAGGTGCGGGTCGAGGTGCGCTGCACCCGCATTGGCACCACGTCCTTCGATCTGGGCTGCCGGGTCTTCCGGGACCAGGACCAGGCGCTTCTGGCCGAAGCCAAGAGCGTCCAGGTCATGCTTGATTTCAGGACGAACAAACCCGTGGCCATCGCGCCGCAAACCCGGACCTGGCTGGAGACGCAGGGATGATCTTGGGCACCGCCATCCTGGGCCAAGGCTCCGAAACGCGGCGCGCGCTGGTGGCGATGTTGTCCGGGGGCCGCATCGCGGACCTCAACCGCGTCGAGCGGGCACGTTTACACAAGCTCGGAGAAGGCCAGGCCGATGCGCTGGCCGATGTGCTGGTGCCACCGAGCCTGCGGCGCTTGTTGGAGGGCGGCCCGCGGGCGCTGCAACGGGCCCGGCAAGCCCTCGCCTATGCCGAGAAGTGGATCCAGCGGGGCGATCTGCCGGACTGGATGGCGCCCTGCCTCGAGCAGGTTGCCCTGCTTCCCTGCCTGCCGCGACCCAGCCACCTGCGCCGCGCCGACGGCACCCATCGGGACCGCCTCAGGGTGAAAGGGCCTGGGGCCACCGTCGCCGCCCAGCCCCAGATCATGCTGGCAACAGTCGGCGCCTTTGGGGATGCCCGGGGTTACTGCATCGCGGCCGAGGATGGCGAAGCCACGATCCTGGGGGGCTGGATGACCCTGGAACTGCCGCGGGGACACCTTGAATTACGGAGTGGGGCCCATCGCCGCACCGTCGCGCTCGACGCCTGGGAGCATCTGGAGGTGCCTTCGCTGCGTCCCGGCGAAGTGCTGTTGCTGCCTCCCTCGCGCCACAAGGCCCTGCCCACCCTGGAGCCCGGTGCCCGCTTGCGTCTCACCTGGCCGGTGGAGGACCTGATGCTGGTGCTGGGCGAAACCTTGCCCCATCCGACTTTGCAGTGACCGTCATTTCCTTAGCATGCCGGCGATGAGAAAGGCCATTTCCAGGCTTTGGACCCCATTGAGTCGGGGGTCGCAGCCGGTCTCGTAGGCTCGGGGCAGGTCGGATTCCAGGACACCGGCATGGCCGCCCATGCATTCAGTGACAGCTTCGCCGGTGAGTTCGAAATGAACGCCGCCCAGCTGGCTGTCTTCGGCGGCATGGATCTCGAAGGCCTGCCTCAACTCTGAGAGCACCGCCTCGAAATGGCGGGTCTTCAGACCGCCGCCGGTCTTCACGGTGTTGCCATGCATGGGATCGCAGCTCCAGAGCACCTGGTGGCCCGAGCGCTTCACCGCATGGATGAGCGGCGCGAGATGCTCCCGGATGGAGCCTGCGCCAAAGCGCGTGATGAGGGTGACGCGGCCGGGTGTATGGGTCGGATCCAGCAGCTGCAATAGCTCCCTGAGCTGGGCGGCGGTGATGCTCGGGCCCAGTTTGACGCCAATGGGATTCTGGATGCCGCGCAGGTATTCCAGGTGCGCGCCGCCGAGCTCCCGCGTGCGCTCGCCCACCCAGAGCATATGGGCGCCAAGGTTGTAGTAGCCGCCTCCGCGCGCCAGCGAGGAGAGGCCCATGGCGTTGGCGCCACCGCCTTCCGGATCTGGAACCCACCGCGTGAGAGCTTCTTCGAAGGGCAAAAGCAGCGCTTCGTGGCTGGTGAAGAAGTCAATGCGCTCCAGGGTGCCGCGCTCCACTCCGCCCAAGGCCTCCAGAAATTCCAGGGACTCGCGGACTTCCTCCAGCACTTCGCGGTAGGCCTCGGTGCTCTGTTGATGGAGTTCCCACCGCTCGGGGTGGTGCAGGTCGGCGAAGCCGCCCTCGATGAGGGCGCGGATGTGGTTGCTCGTGGCGGCCGCGTGGAAGTAAGCCTGCAGGAGGCGGTCGGGATCCGCCTTGCGGGCCCCGGGGGTGGCTTCCAGCGCGTTGATGAGGTCGCCTCGATAGACCGGCAGCTCCACTTCCTTTGCGCCCACCCGGACTCGTTCGGTCCCACCGCTGCGGGGTTTCGCGTACTGCCCAGCGATGCGGCCCACGCGCACGACCGGGCGCCGCCCGCTATGGGTCAGCACCACCGACATCTGGAGCAGCACCCGCAGCTTGTCGGCGATGGCCTCGGCGTTGCAGTCCTTGAACTGTTCCGCGCAGTCGCCTCCCTGCAAAAGGAAGCGTTTGCCCGCGGCGGCTTCCGCGAGCAGGACCCGCAACCGGCCCACCTCTTCGGGCACGACCAGGGGCGGAAGGCGCCGCAGCTGGGCGAGCACCCGCTCTAGCTCGGAGAGGTTGGGGTATTCCGGCTGTTGGGCAGCCGGCAGGGCCTGCCAGGAATGAGGGTTCCACATCGCCATCGGATGATCAGGCTAGCAGGAACCGCCCTTCAGGATTCCGGGTCCACCGGCGCGGTCCACCGGTAGCCCTCGCCGCCGACGGTGGCGATCCAGGGACGGCCTTCGTCCTCACCGAGTTTTTTCCGCAGGTTCGCGATATGGACGTCCACCGTGCGGGGCGTGGGTCGGGCATCCGCCTCCCAAGCCAAATTCAACAATTCATGCCGGCTATGGGTGCGGCCTGGGTGGGTGATGAGGATCTCCACCAGGCGGAATTCCCTGGGGGTGAGGTCGAGGGTTTTGCCGTCCCGCGCCACTTCCAGGGCCGGCAGGTCGAAGCGGTAGGGCCCGCTCTTCAGCACCAATGGGCGGTCCAGGGGGCGTGTGCGGCGCAGGATGGCCTTGATTCGGGCCAGCAGTTCCAGCACCGAAAAGGGCTTCACCAGGTAGTCGTCGGCCCCCAGGGAAAGCCCCTGGATCCTATCGGCCTCGGCGCCCCGGGCGGTGAGCATCAACACCGGCACGGGGTCCTGCCGCTCCCGCAGTTGCTGTAATACCTGATATCCATCCATGGTCGGCAGCATCAGGTCCAGCACGATGAGATCAGCACGATGGGTCGTATGCATCGACAAAGCTGCCCCGCCATCGTCCACGGCGGTCACTGCATAGCCCTCGAAAGTCAAATTGTTCGTGAGCAGTTGGCGGAGGCTGGGCTCGTCCTCAACCACGAGGATATGTGTCATCAGGTGGACCTGGTGAAGGTAAGGCGGGAATTGATCAAGGAGCAGTGGAAGGATTGCCTTGAAGATAGCACCGTGGCGGCGGGATTGGAGCACCGGTCTTCCATGGAGGACCGGGCCCCGGGGCAAGTCCCCACAGGGTGGAATTCGGAGGCAGCTCGTGGCGGCCGGACTGAAGGATCCCGGGTCGGGTCTGATGGAGCGCAAGCCTCTGTGAGGCTGAAGAGGGCCTTCAGGAAGAAGGGATTTCCAACGTCGCATGGAAGCCATGGCCGGGCGACGAAGCAAAGCTGAGGCCCCAACCTTCCTTCTCCGCCACCTGGCAGAGCAGGCTCAGGCCTAATCCCTGGCCCTCCCGCTGGAAGCCCTCATTGCCGTGCTCGCGCAGACGCAGGAAGGGCCGGCCGATGGCCCGGAGCTGATGGGGTTCGACTCCCGGGCCCTCATCGGACACCCGAAGCTGGAGCCGCCCGCGGCGGAGCTCACTCTCCAGTACAACCTTTCCCTTACCGTGAAAAAGGGCGTTCTCCAACAAGGTGAACAGGGCGGAACGCAGGGAAGGGAGGGGGGCTTTGCCGCTGCTATCCGCCAGGTGGAGGTCCAGATGGCGGCCTTCCGCATCGAAAGCGGGTTGAAGATCCTCGGCCACGTCGCGGAGCCAGCCGGGATCCACCTCGGAAGCAGGCAGGACATCCTCGCTGCCCCGGATCACGCGCAATCCGTTTTCGATCATCAATGTGAGGTTGTCCACCTCGCTGCCGAGCTTCAGCAATTCTTCATCGGCCTGATCCTGGGTCAGTCGGCCGAGGCGGATGGTGTCGCAGCGGAATTTGAGGATGGCAAGGGGGGTCTTGAGGCTGTGGGTCAGGCTCGCCATGCGGTCCGCATCCAGCAGGGCCTTCTGGCGGGCCCGATGCCTGAGCCAGAAACCCAATGCCACAAAGAGAGCCACCACCGCACCGACGGACCAGGCGCTCCAGCGCAACCGGTTGTATTGCGACTGGAATTGCTGTGCCTCCGCCGCGAAGGGCACGCCCACCAGGTCCCAGCCTTCACCAAAGTAATCGCTGAAGGTGGGCACCGTCACCAGGGTCTCGTTGATCCTTGCGGTATCGACCTGGAGGCTGGGGTCCTTTCCCCAGGCGTATTTCCGAAGACCCTTCCGGCCGGCATCCATGGTGCGGCGGATGCCCACCCGGAGCGGGGCTTCGCTGCCGAAGACTTCCCTAAGGGCGTCACTCACCAGGGGGCTGCCCGCCCGCCAGCGTTTGATCACCATGTACTGGTCTCCACGCACCACGGTGCTGGGGATGCGGTCATGCTCCGGATCCTGGGAAGCCAGGGGGGTCCATTGGGTGCGGGGGTAGGTCTCGGCCTGGGCGATCCAGGCCCGGTACATCTGGGTGGTGCGGGTATCCTTGGCCTGGACCAGGCGGTTGCCTTCCCGGATCCATAGAATCCGGTCCCCCCATCGGTCCAGCACCGCCTCCACCAGGGGCTGTCTTTGAAGGTAGTCCTTGATAGCCGGTTCGTCTCCCCGCTGGAAGGCCTGCAGCACGGGCACGTCCATCCAGTGCTGCTCCACCTTGGCCATCTCCGCCATCTGCCGGTCGGCATAAGCCTGGGCCACGCGGTTCATCTGGTTCAGCGCGAACTGCCTTGGAGCCCAGTACAAGCCGTAGGCTAAAGCCAGGCCCGCAACCACCAGGAGGGCCGCGCCGCCCCAGTTGAGCAGGCGCTGCCAGATGCTGGGGCCGCGGTGGAGTCCCCTCGAAGGATGGAAGCGGGAGATGCGGCGGGTCTGCATGCTCAACCCAAGGCCAGCATACGCTCCACGGGCCTTAGCGCCCCCAGGCGGACAGCTTCATCGAGGATGATTTCGGGACGCAGGTCCCGCAGCGCCAGGTAGAGCTTCTCGACGCTGTTGAGTTTCATATAGGGGCACAAGGAACAGTTGCAGCCGCTGTCCGCCGGAGCCGGGATCAACTCCGCGTCCGGCCGTCGCAGTTGCATCTGATGCAGAATGCCGGCCTCGGTGGCCACGATGAAGGCCCGCCCCGGGTCCTTGGCGACAAAGTTGAGCAGGGCGGCGGTGCTGCCGACGAAGTCAGCCATCTGGGAAACCGCGGCCTCGCATTCCGGGTGGGCGATGAGTTTGGCCTCGGGATGCAGGGCTTTCATGGCGGCCACCCGCTTGGCGGTGAACTGCTCGTGCACGATGCAGAAGCCCGGCCAGAGCACCATCTCCCGGCCGGTCTGTTTCATGACCCATTTGCCCAAGTGGCGGTCCGGCGCGAAGACGATCTTTTTGTGGGAGGGGATGCTCTCGACCACGCGGACCGCGTTGGAGCTGGTGCAGATGACTGTGCTGAGGGCTTTCACGCCTGCGGAGCAGTTGATGTAGCTCACGACCTCGTGATCCGGAAACTGCTTCAGCCATTCGCCGAACTGGTCAGCAGGGCAGCGGTCCGCCAGGCTGCAGCCAGCGTCCATGTCGGGGATGACCACCCGCTTCCCAGGGCTCAGGATTTTGGCGGTCTCGGCCATGAAATGCACGCCGCAGAAAGCGATGACTTCCGCGTCCGTAGCTGCGGCCTGCTGGCTGAGTTGCAGGCTGTCCCCCACGAAATCCGCCAAGTCCTGGATCTCGGGCTCCTGGTAGTAATGGGCGAGGATGATCGCTTTGCGCTCCTTGCGGAGCCGCTGGATTTCTGCCACCAGATCGAGGCTGGGGTCGATGCTCTCCAGGTCGGGGACGTAGGGGGCGGCGGGCAGGCTCATAGGGAAATACTACTTCCCCCCCGCCAGGAAAGCCCCGACCCGCCGCTGGGGCTCCGGATCCAGGAAGGCCGCCGCGAAGAGAGCCCGCTCCCAGGCCAGGGCCGCCCCCCTCGGAAGCCCCGTCTGGAACCCCCGCAGCTCGGCCAGCATGGCAAGGGCCCTCGGATCTGCCATTTCTGCTGGTTCCAAAAGGCATTGCCGGTTAGGCTGGAGACGGTTTTCAGCCGCGTGCGTGGCGTGTTTCACCGGGCTTTTCCGCTTGGCTTGGGACACGTGTTTTCAGACCTTTTTCCGGTAGGGGGGAAGCAATGGGCAAGGGGAAGGCTCGGATCGACTACGACAACAATGACATCGTACGTCTGGATCAGGTGAAGGTCAGCCAGTACTTCGGCTGCAACACCTTCAGTGAGCGGACCTTGAAGGAAAGGCTGTCCAAAGACAGCTACAGAGCCTTCAAGTCCGCGCTTAAAAAGGGCGAGCGCCTGTCTTCGGATGTGGCCCATGCAGTGGCCACCGCCATGAAGGATTGGGCCATGGAGCACGGTGCCACGCATTTCACCCATTGGTTCCTGCCCATGACCGGCGCCACCGCCGAGAAGCACGACGCCTTCATCAGCTGGGACGAGCCGGGGCAGGTGGTGGAGCGTTTCAGCGGCACCATGCTGATCCAGGGTGAACCCGATGCCAGCTCGTTTCCCAGCGGCGGCCTGCGGGCCACCTTCGAGGCCCGGGGCTACACCGCCTGGGACCCCACCAGCCCGGCCTTCCTGATGGAAGGGCCGCTCGGCATCACCCTCTGCATTCCCACAGCCTTCATCGGCTACCACGGCGAAGCCTTGGATCAGAAAGTCCCGCTCATGCGGTCCATGGACGTGGTCAGCCACGCAGCGGTCACGGCCCTCATGCTTCTGGGCACGAAGGCTACCAGCGTGGTGGCCCAGTGCGGTCCGGAGCAGGAGTACTTCCTGGTGGACGCAGACCTGGCCAAACAGCGCCCGGACCTGCTCTTCGCCAACCGGACGCTGCAGGGCGCACGGCCACCGAAGGGCCAGGAACTTGAAGACCACTACTTCGGCTCCATCAAGGAGCGGGTGCTCGGCTTCATGCAGGAAGTGGAACTGGAGTGCTTCAAACTCGGCATTCCCGCCAAGACCCGCCACAACGAAGTGGCGCCGAACCAGTTCGAGATCGCGCCCATCTACGAAGCTGCCAACCTGGCGTCGGACCACAACCAGCTGCTGATGGAAATCCTCAAGACCACCGGCGAGCGCCACGGTCTGGCGGTGCTCCTGCACGAGAAGCCCTTCGCCGGCGTGAACGGCAGCGGCAAGCACGTGAACTGGAGCCTTGCCACGGATGAAGGCCACAACCTGCTGGAGCCTGGCCACACCCCCGAGGAGAACCTGCAATTCCTGTATTTCCTGGCGGCGACCTTGAAGGGCCTCCATCGCCACGGCGGCCTGATGCGCGCCACCATCGCCTTCGCCGGGAACGACCATCGCCTGGGGGCCAACGAGGCTCCGCCGGCCATCATGTCCGCGTTCCTGGGCCAGCAGCTCAACCGGGTGCTGGATGCCCTCGAAGCAGGCGAGGACATCACTTCCAGCGCTAGGCAGAGCCTGGGTGTGGCCAATTTCATGACCATCGAAAAGGACGCCACGGACCGCAACCGCACCTCGCCCTTCGCCTTCACCGGCAATAAATTCGAGTTCCGCGCGGTGGGTTCCAGCCAGGCCATCGCCATGCCGCTCACGGTCATCAACGCGGTGGTGGCCGAAGCCCTGAACGAGCTCAATGCCCAGCTCGAAACCGAGCTCAAGTCGGGCAAGGACGTGAAAGCCGCCGTGCTTGCGGTGGTGGCAGCGGCCGTGACGGAGACCAAGGCCATCCGGTTCGAAGGCAATGGCTATTCGGCCGAATGGAGGGACGAGGCCGAACGGCGCGGCCTGCCCCACGCCAAGGACACGGTGGAAGCCCTGGGAGTTTGGGAGCAGGGGCCGACGCAAGCGGTCTTCACGAAGCCGGGCATTCTCACGGCCGAGGAACTGGAAGCCCGCACCCACATCCGTCACGAGCAGTACCAGAAGGCCCTCAGCATCGAGGCCCAGGTCTTGCGCGAGATGGCCGAGACCCAGTTGCTCCCTGCCATCACCGCGGACCTGGGGGCCCGGGCGGGCGCCTTGGCCAAGCTCGCCACGGTGGGCATGGAGATCCCCGCTTCGTTGAAATCGGTCCTCCAGGCCCAGACCCATCTCACGGGCGTGGCCTATGAGCGCATCGACGAGCTGCGCAAGCAGCTGGCCCTGGCGGAATCCCTGGAGTCGCTCCACGCGCGGACGGTAGCCTTCGGCCACCAGGTGCGCGAGGCCCAGGACGCGCTACGGGACGTGCTGGACACCCTGGAGGAAAGCTGCGACGCGGACCTCTGGCCGGTGCCGAAGTACCGCGAGATGCTGGCCCCACTCTCTTGACCCTCCCGACAACAGGCCCGTAAACCCACCAAGCGCCCCATCCGGAAGGGGCGCTTGGTGTTTCCCGTGGTTGCGGCGATCCTTGGAAGATCGAATTGAACCGGATGGATGTTCGAGGCATTGGAGGCCGTGGACATCCCACCGATGTGGAGGCACTTGGTATGGCGCGACGGATCACCTTGGGCAATGGCTTGGCTGCGCCCGCATTGCTCGGACTTCTGTTGACGCCCGGAAAGCTCGGCGCCCAGACGATTGCCCTGCCGGGCTCGGATCCGGTGACCATCTCCCGCAGCGGCGCTGGCGTGGCCTACGGCAAGAGCCTGGAAGCCGCCTCCCTGAATCCGGCCCTGCTGCCCACCCTGGAGGGCCGCTTCCAGGTCTACCTCTCGGCGGGTGAGGAGCTCGAATCCACCCAGGTCTCCCTCAAAAGCAGCCAGCTCACGGTGTACAGCACGGACCGCAACCGCTTCGTGCCCGCGTTTGGCATGGCCTGGAAACTGGGGAAGTCGGTGGGTCTGGGGATCAAGGTGGACACTCCCTTCCTGCGCCATCTGCGCTTGGGCCCGGAAACCCCGGTGCGGTTCCTCGGGGACGAGGTGGACCTTAAGAGCCAGCGAGTGGAGCTCCAGTTGGGCTACGCGGTGCACAATAATTTTTCCATCGGGCTGAGCGCTGGGTTCGTGAAACTCGACACGGCCTCGGGCACGACACTCCGGGGCCTGATCCCCCAGGATCCCTCGCGCGCCGCCTCTGCGGCCAATCCGGTCGAGGCCCTCTTTGAACAGCGGGTCCGCCAATCGGGCAGCGCCACGGCGCCCTCCTATTCCGCGGGATTCCGCTGGGCCATCGGCCCCCGCTGGACCCTCGGCGGCACTTACCAGGGCACCATCCGTGGCACCGCCACCCAGACCGCCCGCTTCGCCGCTGATCCACTCAGGCTCTACGACAAGGACGGCTTCTCCACCCCCGACTCGGGTCTCGGCCCCAAAGCAGCGGCGGCCCTGGCCGCCAGCCGCGCCGTCGCGGGCACGGACAGGATCGCGCTGCCAGCCCGCGCGGTGCTGGGCCTGCGCCAGCGGGTGAACCAAGTGTTCACCTGGGAGCTGGATGCGCATTACGTTCAGGCCAGCCAGATGGAATTCCCCTCGACGCCCTATATGACCACCCCCAGCGGCGTGGCCCGCGCGGTGAGTCCCGCGGCTCCCTTCACCAATTCCATGGGCTTCAGCCTGATGGGCGAGCTGAGGCTGACGAAGACCTGGGTGATTCGTGGCGGGGCCTCCCTGGATCAGGGGCAGCGCAGGGACGAACAGGTGGAACCGCTGCTGGGCGGCCAGCGCAATGCGGCCTTCTCCATCGGCTTCGGTTGGCAAGTGGCCGGCGGTGAATTGAATTTCGGTTACCAGTTCCGCCAGTCCCAGGACCAGGACTCCACGAATCTCGCTGGCACTTGGCGCGACTCGGGATTCCGGTTGACGCCCACCCCGATTCGCGTCGAAGGCATGGGCCACCTCTTCGCCCTCGGATTCAAAAAGATCTTCTGATGCGCTTCCTGGGCCCCCATGCCTGCGAAGAGGCCCTGACCCGCGGGGAGCTGCATGTGCTGCGTGTGGCGGCGCCCGTGTGGGGACGCTACGCGAAGCTGCGGGAGGCCGCCCGGGATGCGGGCGCCGTGATCCATCAGGAACCCATGGACAGCCTCGACCGCCGGGCCGAAGGCGCGCGGCACCAGGGCGTCCTGGGGGAGGGCGCGGCGCTGCGGCTCCAGGATATGGAAGCCCTGCTGGAGAAGGTTCGGGAGCGGGGAGATGCGGCCCTTCTGCTGGTGCTGGATGGCATCACCGACCCCCACAATATGGGCGCCATCCTGCGCTCGGCGGCGGCGGCGGCGGCGGATGGCGTGATCTTTCCCGAACGGCGTTCGGCCCAGGTCAACGAAACGGTGGTCCGCGCCAGCGCGGGCACTGCCGGGCGGGTGCCGTTGGTCCGCGTTGTGAATCTGGGCCGGGCCCTGGATGAGTTGAAGGATGCGGGGGTGTGGATTTATGGCCTGGCGGCGGGGCCCACCAGCCGGGACTACCGCCGTGAAGCCTTTGCCGGACCCACGGCCCTGGTGCTGGGCTCCGAGGGAGAGGGCCTTCATCAGAAGATCCAGGAGCGCTGCGACCAACTGCTGGAGATCCCCATGCCGGGCGGCATCGAAAGCCTGAACGTTTCCGCCAGCGCGGCCATCGCCCTCTTCCGGGTACTGGCCGCGCGGGAAGTTTCCTGACCGGGGTTCAACTCCGCTTCCTGGAATTTTTTGTTGGAGCGGCCTCTTTTCCCGTGATATATTCGGAATTCCCTGTTCAGGAAAGCCCTGCCTTGCAGAGTCCCTTTTCCCAAGGCTTGAACGGGGTTCACTGGATTCTCCGTTAGGAGGTCCAAGCGCTGGGTTTGACAACTGGAATGCCGAGATGGCCGAGTGGTTAATGGCAGCAGACTGTAAATCTGCCACGCAACGCGTTACGGAGGTTCGAATCCTTCTCTCGGCACCAGTGCCCCTGTTTTCCTAGGGATGCTGGCCCGTTCCAGGCAAGGCGGGAATAGCTCAGTTGGTAGAGCGTCAGCCTTCCAAGCTGAATGTCGCGGGTTCGAGCCCCGTTTCCCGCTCCAAACCGCAATTCCCGCGCCGTACCACATCAATGCCCACATAGCTCAGTGGTAGAGCACTTCCTTGGTAAGGAAGAGGTCACCGGTTCAAGCCCGGTTGTGGGCTCCACTTCTCACCCAGTCCCTTACACCCCACTTCAACCCAATCCTCAGGAGGCACCCGTGGCCAAAGAGAAATTTGATCGCTCGAAGCCCCACGTCAACATCGGCACCATTGGCCACGTGGATCACGGCAAGACCACCCTCACCGCCGCCATTGCCACCATCCTGGCCAAAAAGTCGGGCGGTACGGCGAAGTCCTATGACCAGATCGACTCGGCCCCTGAAGAGAAGGCCCGCGGGATCACGATCAACACCGCCCATGTCGAGTACTCCACGGACAAGCGCCACTATGCGCACGTGGATTGCCCGGGCCACGCCGACTACGTGAAGAACATGATCACCGGCGCTGCGCAGATGGACGGTGCGATCCTGGTGGTCGCCGCCACGGACGGCCCCATGCCCCAGACCCGCGAGCACATCCTGCTCGCCCGCCAGGTCGGCGTGCCCTACATCGTGGTCTTCATGAACAAGATCGACATCGCCGACCCCGAGCTCGCCGAGCTGGTGGAGATGGAAATCCGCGACCTTCTGAATTCCTACAAGTTCCCCGGCGACGACATCCCCATCATCAAGGGTTCCGCCAAGCTGGCGCTTGACCATGCCGATGATCCCAGCCACCCGGACTGCAAGTGCGTCCTGGACCTGATGGACGCCGTGGATTCCTACATTCCGGATCCCATCCGCGCCATCGACAAGCCCTTCCTCATGCCTGTGGAAGACGTGTTCACCATCACCGGCCGCGGCACCGTGGTGACCGGCCGCATCGAGGCGGGCGTCGTCAACGTGCAGGATGAAATCGAAATCGTCGGCATCCGCGACACCCAGAAGAAGATCGTCACAGGCGTCGAGATGTTCCGCAAATCCCTGGATCGCGGCCAGGCCGGCGACAACGCAGGCATCCTGCTTCGCGGCGTGGAACGCAAGGACGTGGAACGGGGCCAGGTGCTCTGCAAGCCCGGCAGCATCACGCCCCACACCAAGTTCACCGCCCAGGTCTACGTCCTTTCCAAGGATGAGGGCGGGCGCCACACGCCGTTCTTCAACAAGTACCGGCCCCAGTTCTACTTCCGCACCACGGACGTGACCGGCTCCATCGAGCTGGAAGCGGGCCGCGAGATGGTGATGCCCGGCGACAACGTCACCCTGACGGTGGAGCTGATCCAGCCCATCGCCATGGACAAGGGTTTGAAGTTCGCCATCCGTGAAGGCGGCCGCACCGTCGGTGCCGGCAACGTGGACACGATCATCGCCTAAGGCTGGCAATCGCACGGGTTCAGCCCGTGATTCGTAGGAGGTCAACATGCGCGAAATCGTCCACTTGCAGTGTTCTGAGTGCAAGCGCAAGAACTACAGCACCACCAAGAACAAACGCACCACCACGGGCAAGCTGGAGTTCCAGAAGTTCTGCCGCTTCGACGGCAAGCGCACCCTCCATCGCGAAGCCAAGTAGGATAAAGTCTCACCCCGGGCCGCCTTTCGACCCAATCGCTTCGCGGCCCGGGTCTTCGCTAGGGGAGTAGCTCAGCTGGTAGAGTTGCGGACTCCAAATCCGTCGGTCGCAGGTTCGATCCCTGTCTCCCCTGCCACTCTGGTTTGGCCCCAGCAACTAAGCTGGGGCCGCATTTTTCTCCGAAGACCCCTCCACCCGGAGCATCCCTTGATCGACCTCAAGAACCAGGCCCAGGATCTCATCGCGGAACTCAACCGCGTGGATTGGCCCAAGAAGGACAAGGTCATGCGCTACACCTGGTCAGTGGTCATCCTGTCGGTTGTCGTCGGGCTCTATCTCTGGGGTGTGGATCTCGGAATCGCCAAGCTCTTGAAGTACGTCATTCCAACCCATTGATGGAGGCCCCGATGACCGAGATGGCAGACACTACCGCCACGCCCGCCACCCAGGCCCCAGGGCGCCACCTGGCCTGGTTCATCATCCACACCTATTCCGGCTACGAGGCCAAGGTGATGGAGCATCTGCGCCAGCGCATCAAGATGGAAGAGCGGGATGAGCATTTCGGTGACATCCAGATCCCCGAAGAGACCTACGAGGAAATGAAGGTCGATGCCAAGTCCGGCCGCAAGGAGCGCGTCGTCAAGAAGCGCAAGTCCTTCCCAGGCTACCTGCTGGTGCAAATCGCTGTGACCAGGAAGGGCGAAATCTCCGAGATGGAGGACGCCGACTGGCACCTGGTCCGCAACACTCCGAAAGTCACGAGCTTCGTGGGCGCCAACAAGAAGCGCCCCACTCCGCTGACCGACGAGGAAGTACGCCAGATCATGAACCACCAGGAAGAGACCCAAGAGAAGCCCAAACCCAAATACCACTTCGAGAAGGGTGAAAAGGTCCGTATCATAGATGGCCCCTTTGCCAATTTTGAAGGGGATGTCGAAGAGATCCACGAAGAGCGCTCAACCATCAAGGTGATGGTCACCGTATTCGGCCGCAGCACTCCCGTGGAGCTGGATTTTATCCAAGTCGAAAAGCGCTAGCTTCAAGGCTTGGCCATCTGGCGGAATGGCGCTAATCCTGGCGCCCCGCCCACCAAGGCGATCGTCGCCGGCCTCTGCCGGAATCCATCGCGGACAAGGAGCACCACATGGCAAAGAAGATCACTGGCTACATCAAGTTGCAGCTGCCTGCGGGCGAAGCCACCCCGGCTCCTCCCGTGGGGCCAGCCCTGGGCCAGCATGGCGTGAACATAATGGAATTCGTGAAGCAGTTCAATGCCAAGTCCGTTGCGAACGTGGAGAAGGGCACTACCCTCCCCGTGGTCATCACCGTGTTTGCCGACCGCTCCTTCAGCTTCATCCTCAAGACCCCGCCCGCCGCCGTGCTGATCA
>JANXPB010000059.1 GCA_025357545.1 Holophagaceae bacterium | reverse complement strand
ATGGGTCTGCTGGGGGGCTTCCTGCCGGCCTGGCGGGCCTCACGCATTCCCCTGACGGACGCCATGAAGGGAGGCTGAAGGAGCCGGGCCATTGACTGGTTCGCTCCAAAGTGATGACCTGGGGCACAGGTTCGGGCGGCCCCCTTGCACCCATCACTTTGCGAGGTAAACTGAAGCCTAAACCGGGAGATCCCATGGACCGTGAACTGCTGAAGGGAAGCACCCCCATTCTGCTGCTCTCATTGCTGACCGAAGGGCCCATGTACGGCTACCAGATCATCGAGACAGTCCTGCAACGCACCGGCGGGAGCTATACCTTGAAGGAAGGCGCGCTTTACCCGGCCCTGCACAAGCTCGAAGCGGCGGAATTCATCTCCTCCTATTGGCAGACCCAGGCCAACGGCCGTGATCGCCGCTACTACTCAATCCTGCCCGCTGGAACGGCCTTCCTGGCCGCCAAGAAGAAGGAGTGGAGCCTGTTCGTGAACATGGTGGAAGCCTTCGTGACCCCGAATGGATCATCGGGAACCAAGGGATGAATCGGGCCCTGGCCTCCTACCTCGCCGAGATCGAGCGGGGGCTGCAGGCCATGCCGGTGCGTCGGCGCAGGCTGCTGCTGCGGGAACTTGAGGCCCACCTGCTGGATGAAGCCGAAGCCAAGGGCATCACCGGGGAAGGGGCAATGTCGCGCCTCCTGGCGGATAAAGAAAGCCCGCACGAACTCGCTTCCGAATTGTCCAACGGTGCGGTGCGCGACCTGAGCCACCGCCACGTGACTTCTCTGGCGGCCGGGGCGCTCATCGGAACGGTGACCGGCGCCCATCTGTGGGCGCAGGGCTGGCCCTGGTACATCTGCCTGGCCTTCGGGCTGGTGCAGGGCCTCGCTGTGGGGGCGGGCTTCTTCTGGGTCCGACGGCATTGGCAGCGCTTGGATAGCGGCTGGCGGCTCGTCATGGCCACGGGCTTCACGGCCCTCCTTTCCATTCCACTGGGCTTCACGAGCACCCGGGGTTTCGTGCTCACGCGCACCTTCTACGGCGCCTATACGGGCTTCCTGTTGGAGCGCCATGCCCAGAAGCGGGCCCTGTGGCAGAGCGCTGTGGAGACGCTGGCGTTCACGGCCTTCATGTTCCTGATGGAGGTGGTGGTGCTGCGGCGCATCCGGTTCCAGTGGAACAGCCAGGGACTCTGGATGGTGTTGGGGGAGCTGAGCTTCAACGTGGCGGTGCAACTGGGTGTGTTGGGGGCGCTAAGGCTCCAGCGGATGCTGGCTGAGCGCTGGGTGCTGCGGCCCCAGAACCTCTAGGCGCCCAGGCAGGCGGGCCTCGGGAAATCAGGGCTTGAGCCTTTCACCGGATTTGCTAAACTATTCGTCTTACATGGACAAGCCGCGTGCCGCTCGCGCATCCGGTCGGTCATAGGAGAACCACATGAAAACCGCCATCCACCCCGAACTGCATGAAGTGAAGGTCCACTGCCAGTGCGGCAATGAGTTCATGACGCGCTCAACCAAAAAGGAGCTGCGCGTGGAAGTCTGCTCCGCCTGCCACCCTTTCTACACGGGCAAGCAGAAGAACATGGACACCGCTGGCCGCGTGGAGCGGTTCAACCGCAAGTACGCCAAGAAGGTCGAAGCGCCCGAAGTGCCCATTGCAGCCACCGATGTTGCGGCTTCAGAGACTCCGGTCGAGGCTCCTGCCGAAAACTAGCTACCCATCTCCGAAGAACGGGCCGAGTTTTCGGCCCGTTCTTTTTTTGTGTTGGCCCGCGCATCGGAGAACGACCCCATGAGAGACCAGCTCGAAGCTTTGGAATCCAAGTTCCTTGAAGTGGAAGCCCAGCTGCAGGACCAGGCCATCGTCAGCGACTCCAAGCAGTTGCGGGAGCTGTCCAAGCTGCGGGCGGAATTGGAGCCCGTCGTGGCGGCATGGCGGGCTCAGGCCATCCTCCAGAAACAACTGGACGAGGCCGAGGGGATTCTCTCGGACAAGTCCATGGACACCGAGTTCCGGGACATGGCTGCCGCGGAGATCCCCGACTTGAAGGCCGCTCTGGAATCAGGCGAGGCCAGCCTGCGTAAACTGCTTATCCCCAAGGATCCCAAGGATGACAAGAACGTGATCCTGGAAGTGCGCGCGGGAACGGGCGGCGAGGAGGCGGCCCTCTTTGCGGCCGAGATCTTCCGCATGTACGTCCGCTTCGCCGAGCGCCGGGGCTTCAAGGTCACGGTTATGGACGAGAACGAGGCCGATGCGGGTGGCCTCAAGGAGGTCATCGCTGAAATCCAGGGAGCTGGGGCCTATTCCCTGTTCCGCTTCGAAAGCGGCGTACATCGGGTGCAGCGGGTCCCCAAGACCGAGACCCAAGGGCGCATCCACACTTCGGCCTGCACCGTGGCGGTGATGCCCGAGGCCGAGGATGTCGATATCGAGATCCACCAGAAGGATCTCCGGGTGGACACCTTTTGTTCCGGCGGCAAGGGCGGCCAGAGCGTGAACACCACCTATTCGGCCGTGCGGCTCACCCACCTTCCCACCAATACGGTGGTGCAGTGCCAGGACGAACGCAGCCAGATCAAGAACATGGCCAAGGCCATGACCGTGCTCCGCTCGAGGCTGCTCCAACAGGCCCAGGACGAAGCCGACGCTGTGAGCTCCGCCATGCGCAAAAGCCAGGTGGGCAGCGGCGACCGCAGCGAGAAGATCCGCACCTACAATTTCCCCCAAGGCCGTGTGACCGACCATCGGGTGGGCACCACCATCCACCAGCTTGATGCGTTCATGCAGGGGCTGATCGAGCCGATTATCGAGCCCCTTCGGTCCGCTTTCGAGGCTGAACGGCTGCAGCAGCTGGGTATCTGATACCAAGTTTTATTCAATAAAATAGAACCACCAAGACACCAAGGGCACCAAGTTTCACTTTGTCTCGTGTATCGGCTTTGCCGATACACGAGACGTAAAAATAGATGGTGGTGAATCTTTACCTTTTGAATGCAAATCAGTGTGAAGCAGCTGCGCGGCACCCAATGAAAAGGCGCGCCGCACGGCGCGCCTTTTCAGATCGTCAGGATTCAGCCGATTAACGGAGGGTCACCCGCTCCGGGGCCGAGAGAGTGAAGGTCACCGGATTGGCGACCTTCATGCGAACCACCGTATCGGCTGAAGCCGCGGCGGCGGCGGTGCCGGCAGCGGCGCCGATGGCAGCTCCGCCCAGGGCATGGTCGTTCTTGTTGTTCTTGTCGGTGAGGATGCCGATGAGGGCTCCGAGGGCGGCACCACCGCCGATGATCTTGGCGTTGCGCTCACCCCGCTTGTCACCGACCACCAGGTGAGTATCGGTATCCACATCGTTCGCGCCGATTTCAGTCAACCTGATGGCGAGTCCTCCCTTGCCGTTGGCAAGGCGGCCCAAGGGCGCGCTCTGGGAGACGACGCCGTGCACGACCGTGCCCGCGGGCCAGACGGTGACGCCGCCGACCAGCACCGGGCTGGCGAGAGTGCCCGTCCAAGTGTCCCCGGCCTGCTGTTTATCCGTGGCCAGATCCTGGTCGAGGCGGACCTCGATGGGGGTTCCGGCAAGCACATCCACCACCACTGCCTTGGCTGCAGCTTTGGGCGCGGGGGCGGCGGCCAGTTGCTCGGCTTCCCGCTTCTTGGCCTCGGCCCTCTTCTTGGCGGCCTGCAATTGACGCTCGACGGCTTTCTGTTCGTTTCGGGCCACCTGGTCCAGGGTGTCCTTGTCAGCTTCTTTCGGGGCGTGTTTGCCCACCTTCAGGTCCGCGAGCTGCTGCTCCAGGCGGGCAACGCGGTCATCGGCCGACTTGGTGGCTTCCTGGGCGGCCAGGGCTTCAGGGCTGACCTTCTTCTCGCAAGCCATGCCCCCCAAGACGATAAGGGTCACCAGGGGTAGGGACAATCCATTCCGTTTCAGCATCATCATCTCCAAAATGAAGGGTTGAGCTTGAGTATCGCATATCCTTGTATAAACGCCCGAAGGGCCCCGTAACGCCCACCCAAAGGCCTGGTGAATCCATTGAACGGCTCCCTCGACCCCCGCAGTGAATCGGTCCTGAAAACCCTCATCGAAACCTACCTGTTGGAGGGGGAGCCCGTGGGCTCCCGGCTTCTGGCGAAGCGCTATCCCGAGGCCCTCTCCTCGGCCACCATCCGCAACGTGCTGTCGGACCTGGAGGACGAGTCCCTGGTGGCCCAGCCCCACACTTCCGCCGGCCGGGTGCCCACCGAACAGGCCTATCGCTATTATGTGGACCGGTGGCTGCGGCTGCGGGAACCGGACGCTTTCATGGGCGCTCATTTGAAGACGGCCTTGGACGGGCTTGAGCAGGATCCCGAAGCCTGGCTCCGCCACGCGAGCCGGGTGCTGTCCGAGGTGATGGGCGGCGTTTGCGTGGCCCTGCCCCAGCGCCTGACCCGCATTCGCCTGGTTCGCCTGGAATTCGTGCCCCTGGACCGCCACCGGCTGGTGGGGGTGTGGGTGGGCAGCATGGGCGAAGTCGAGCACCAGATCATCGAGAACACTTGGGGCTACAACACCGCCACGCTCACAGAGCTTGCCAATTTCGCTTCCGAGCACTTCCGGGGCTGCACGCTCGCAGAGATGCGTCGGCGGCTGTTGAAGGCCCTCGAAGCCGGGGCGGGTGAAGCGCGGGCTTTCCAGGAGCGCCTATCGGGCTTGGCGTCACGGTGGCCCGATCCAGCCGCACCAGCCGATCCTCCCGTGGTGGTCTCGGGGCTAGGGCAGATGGGGCAGATACCGGAATTCGAGGATCTGGACCGGTTCAGGTCCCTGGTGGCCGCCTTCGAGGAGCATGAACGACTGGCCCGGCTGCTGAATGCTTTTGGGGCGTCCGCCTCCCTGGAAGTCCAAGTGCTGCTGGGTTCGGAGAATCCCTTCCTGCACTCGATGCCCCTGGCGACCATGGTGCGCAGCGTGCCGATGGGGGGGCAGACCTGGGCCACCTTCGCCCTTGTCGCGCCCCTTCGCATGGACTACGGGAGAATCCTGGGTGGCCTGGCCTGGTGGTCTCAGGCCGTGCAACGCCGGGTGGTGGGTCTGGAAGGCTGACTCCTGGTACAGAGCGTTTTGGACGGGAGCGATTGTTTGCCTACAATGGGTCCATGCTCCCCGACCCCATGGAAGTTCCAGAAAATCCGCACCAAGTCGACTTGGTGTTGGACGCCAACACGGTGGACTTGAGTCTGGATGATTCGGGCGTCATCGACCTGCAGGCCTTGGCCGACGAGGCCGCCGCCGCCACGCCGGAATTCATGGTCGTGACGGAGGAGGACACTGCCGATGGAATGGAATCGATCCTCCTGGACCCGGAAGTGCCAGCCTCGACGGCCACCGCCGAAGACTATCAGCGCCAATTGACCCGGGCCCAGGGCCAGGTGGCCGAAGTGGAGAAACGCGAAGCGGACGTACTGGACCACTACAAACGGCTTAAAGCGGAATACCTCAATTTTCGGGACCGCTCCGCCCGGGACACCCAGGTGGCGCTCAACCAGGCCGATCGGAAGCTATTGTTGGAGATCCTCCCGGTGCTGGATAATTTCGAGCGCAGCTTGGATGCTTCCTATCCCGATATGGATGCCTTCAGAAGCGGTGTGGAATTGATTCGCAAGCAGTTCCTGGACGCCTTGCGACGGGTCGGGGTGGAGTCGGTGGCGCTGAATATCGGAGATCCCTTCGACGCCCTGCACGCTGAAGCCCTCACTACCATGTCGGACGCGAAACTTCCCGATGGAGCGGTAGCGGCCGTCTACGAGAGGGGCTATACCCTGCGCGACCAGCTGCTGCGGCCGGCTCGGGTGGTGGTGAATCACAATCCCGATGCCGAAACCAACCCCGGGGGGGAGCCTAAAGTTTTCCCAGAGGCCAACCCCATGGCCCCGGAACCTGGCAGGGCATTGGAATAATCCGGGGGATTCCAGTAGCATTCCTGCCTATCGCCCAGCCCTAAAGGAGAAACACCCATGGCCGGAAAGCTCATCGGCATTGATTTGGGAACCACCAACAGCTGCGCCTGTGTCATGGAATCAGGGGATGCCCGTGTGATCCCCAATCGGGAAGGCAGCCGCACCACGCCTTCCGTGGTCGCCTTCACCGACAAGGGCGACGCTCTGGTCGGCCATATTGCCAAGCGCCAATCCGTCACCAATCCGCAGCGGACGCTCTTTGCCATGAAGCGGCTCCTGGGCCAGCGGTTCCGTTCCCCCCGGGTGCAGGAAGCCATGACACGCTTGCCCTTTCCCGTGGTCGAGGCCCAGAACGGCGACGCCTGGGTGAAGGTCGGCGACCGCGAGTATGCGCCTCCCGAGATCAGCGCCATTGTCCTCCGGGCGCTGAAACAGAGCGCGGAAGCCTTCCTCCACGAGGAAGTCACCGACGCGGTCATCACGGTGCCGGCCTACTTCGACGACGCCCAGCGCCAGGCCACGAAAGATGCCGGCAGGATCGCCGGCCTGAACGTGATCCGCATCATCAACGAGCCCACGGCCGCTGCGCTCGCCTATGGCATCGACAAGAAGAACCGCCGGCAGATGCTGGCCATCTACGATCTGGGCGGAGGGACCTTTGACTTCACCCTGATGGAGATGAATGATGGCGTCTTCGAGGTGCTGGCCACCAGCGGTGACACTTTCCTGGGTGGCGAGGATTTCGATCTGACCATCATGTTGTGGCTGGTGGAGCAGTTCAAAGACAAGACGGGCATCGACCTGAATGGCGACCGGATGGCCCTGCAGCGGCTCAAGGAAGCCAGCGAAAAGGCCAAGTGCGAACTCAGCACCCTGGACAAGGTGGAGATCCGGCTGCCCTTCATCGCCCAGGGCCCCAGCGGACCCCAGCATTTGGAAGCGACGCTCACGCGCGAACTGCTGGAGGGCATGGTGCAGGAGCTGGTGGAGCGCACCCTGGAGCCCATCAAGGACGCACTGGACAGCGCCCGCAAGAAACCCGGCGATGTCGATGAGATCATCCTCGTGGGCGGCCAGACGCGGATGCCCATGGTGCAGCAGGCGGTCAAGGAGTTCTTCGGCAAGGAACCCAACCGCAACATCAATCCCGACGAAGTGGTGGCCACCGGCGCCTCCATCCAGGGCGCCGTGATGCGCGGCGAGGTGAAGGACCTGGTGCTGCTGGACGTGACGCCGCTGTCCCTCGGCATCGAAACCCAGGGCGGCGGATTCGTGAAGATCATCCAGCGCAACACCACCATCCCCTGCAAGGATGCGCGCACTTTCACCACGGTCACGGACAATCAAAGCCGGGTGGAAGTGCATGTGCTTCAGGGCGAGCGGGAATTGGCGGAACACAACAAGAGCCTGGGCCGGTTCGACCTGATCAACCTGCCCCCGCTCCCTAAGGGCGTGCCGCAGATCGAAGTCTCCTTCAACATCGACTCCAACGGCATCGTGAAGGTCAGCGCCCGGGACCTGATGACGAACCTGGAACAGAGCATGAGCATCCGCCCCAGTTCTGGCCTGTCGGAACTGGAAATCCAGCGCATGGTGCGGGAGGCTTCGAACAATGCCGAGGAGGACCTCAAGAAGCGGGATGAATTGAAGTATTTGGCCTCCGCTGAAGGCCTGCTCTTCTCCTGCGACAAGAGCTTCATGGACTGCGGCAAGTACCTGCAGGCGGACAAGCAAGATTTCGTCCGGGACGTGCTCAACAAGGTTCGTGCCGGCGTGGCCGACAAGGATGTGGAGGTGCTCCACAGCACCGAAGGCGATCTGCTTGAAGCGCAGAAGCTGCTGACGGATGCGGTGCTGTCCGCGAGCGAAGCCATGATGTCCGCCCTCGACGGTGAAGGCGGAAACGCAGGCAATTAGGCTGGCAGCGCCCCTGTGCGGGCCCTCCTGGGTTAAGATGGATCAATGAAACGGGACTACTACGAGGTGCTGGGCATCGACCGCTCCGCCTCTCTGGACGAAATCAAGAAGGCCTATCGGAAAATGGCGATGCAGCATCACCCGGACCAGAATCCGGGCGACAAGGCTGCCGAGGAGAAATTCAAGGAGGCGGCGGAAGCCTACGGCGTCCTCTCCGACGCCGATAAGCGCCGGGCCTATGATCAATTCGGCCACGCGGGCGTCGGGGGTGCAGGCGGCAGCCAATCCTTCCAATTCGACCCGGGCCAGTTCACAGACTTCGAGGACATCCTGGGCAGCTTCTTCGGGAGTGGCATCTTCGGGAACGCATTTGGCGGCGGCCAGCGCCAGCGTTCCGGCCGTGGGGAACCAGGGTCAGACTTGCAATACACCCTCAAGATCCCCTTCAGGGATGCCGTGTTCGGGCTGGAAAACCAGAAAGTCGAGATCCCACGCCTGGAGAGTTGCGAGACCTGCACCGGCAACGGCTGTGCGGCCGGCACCAGCCCCCAGGCCTGCCCCCAATGCCGCGGCACGGGTCAGGTCGCCATGCGGCAAGGGTTCTTCCAGATGGCCATGCCCTGCCCGCGTTGCGAGGGTCGGGGCCAGATCATTCCCAGCCCCTGCTCGACTTGCCGTGGACAGGGCCGGGTGCAGCGCCGGAGCACCGTGACCTTCCGCATCCCGGCCGGTGTCGACCGGGGCATGAGATTGCGGTTGGTAGGTCAGGGCGAGGCCGGCATGGGCGGCGGCTCCAGGGGGGACCTCTACATCATCTGCGATGTGCAGGAGGATCCCCGCTACCAGCGGGATGGACAGGACCTCCACGCCAAACAGGAAGTGCCCTGGCCTTTGCTGGCCTTGGGCGGAAAACTGAAAGTGGAGACCCTGTACGGCGAGGAGCTGCTCAAGCTCGAAGCGGGCACGGCCTCGGACACGGTCATGAAAGTGGTGAATGCGGGCGTACCCCGCACCCGTGGGGGCGGCCGCGGGGATCTGTACTTGCATCTCCGGGCGGCGGTGCCCCGAAAGCTCACCACAGAGCAGCAGGAACTGGCCCGCCAGATGCTGGATTCGCTGCAAAGCGATGAGGCGCGGCCCACCGCCGAGGCCGATGAAGGGCTGCTGGCCAAGGTCTTCGGGGGCACGTCCAAGAAAAAGAAGAAGAAATGACGGTCCTCAGGTTCCGTCGAAAGTGACCACCCGCCCCTTGCCGAGGCTCTTGGCCTTGAGCAGGGCCTTGTCGGACCGCTCGATGAGCGTGTCGGCGCCGTCGGCGTGGGTGGGATAGGCCGCGATGCCTATGCTCAGGGAGATGGGGACCACGCTCTCGCCCACCAGGAGTTGGGCCGTAGCCAGGGATTCGATTAGCCGTTCCCCGAGAATGACGGCGCCCTTGGGATTGGCGCTGCGCATCAAAATGCAGAATTCGTCGCCCCCATAGCGGTAGAGGCGGTCCTGGGCGCGCATGAGGTGCCGCGCTTCGAGGGCGACGGCTTCCAACACACGGCTGCCGGTGGGGTGGCCGAAGCGGCTGTTCAGCGCCTTCAAGTTGTCCACATCGATGAACAGCAGGGCCACGGATTCCTGCCGGGTGGCTGCATCGCGGATGACCTCAGGCAGTTCGACTTCCAGGCAGCGCCGATTCTGGGCCACGGTGAGGTCATCCTTGAAGGAGAGCTCCCGGCTCTGCTCGAGATTCCAGGCGTTGAGCAGCAGCGGTTCGAGTTCCCGCAACCAGTCCAGGGTTCCAGTGGTGCCCTTGGCAGCGCTTTTCAACCGCAGCAGGCCGATGAGGTCTGGAGGGCCGAGGGGGATGGCCTCTCCTGATTCCACCAGGCGCGAGGCCTCCGCCAAACCCAAGGGCGCCTCGGCGAAACCGGAGCCCACCCTTTGGAAGAAGGCTTCGTCCTTCCTGAGCCAGATGGCTCCGGCATTGGCTCCAGACAGCCGCAGACATTGCACCAGAACGGGCCGCAGGAGTTCATCAAGGGTCGCCAGATGCAGCAGCTGTTTGAGCCACCCATCCGTATCCATGATCCGGCCTTCCAGGTAGAGCAGAGCCTCCCGGACCTCGCTCGGGGGGGCGGCTTGCCGGAGCACCCATCCGGCCCGCTGGGCCAGCACCCGGCTGGCCTCTTCGGGGGTTCCGTCCTTCACCCACCACAGTACCGAGGTTGCCTTTTCGGGGATCCACCGGGGGTCGGGCCGGTCCGCCACCAGAATGAGCGTCGCGCCCTCCAACCTTTCGGTGTGGAGGTAGCCCCACTGAGGCAAGAGCGCCTTCAGCTCACCGGTCTTGGGGGACGGATGCACCTCCAGAACGTGGACGTCAGACATGGAGTGTCAATTCAGCGCAGCGTCGAGCCGCATGGAGAGGCGCTCTAGATGCGATCCCAGCGAGCGCAATGCCGCGGCGGAATCCTTGGCGCCACGTTCCATCCTCACCCAGCGCTTCAACAGCGCGAGCGCTTGAGGATCCCGCACCCCGAGCCGCTTTGTCGTCTGGATGAGCTTGTGGGTGAGCCTGGTCCGTTCGGGGCTGCCGATGGCCGCCGCCTCGATCTGTTGCGCCAGCTTCAATGATTCACGGGAAATGGTCAGATCGTGGCGGATGAGCGGCACGCGGGCATTGATGCGCAGCAGGAATTGCTCAAGGAACCGCAGCAGCTCGCTGGAGAGTTCGGTTGCATCCTGGAGCGAGCGCTCCATGTGCTCCGGATCGTCCAGGCTGCGGTACATGGCCGCGGAGATGCGCTCGAACTCGTGCCGGTCCGGTGTGCGGATCAGCAGGAACTCCGGACTGCGGCGGAAGGTGGCGACCTGGAACTGGGTCTGCGCGAGGATCAACGCCAGACGCGGCCAGTCCCGCAGCTCCAAATTCAATTCCAGCTTGTTCACGACGGGATCGAGGTATTCCCAAAGCCGGTGCAGCCGCTGCCGCAGGCGGTCGCCCTCCTCGGTGAGGGAAGGGGAGTCCGGGAACAGCCGTTGTCTCAGCTCTGCGGAGAAGAGACCCACCAGGTCGCCCATGAGCTGGCGCTGGTGGTTCAGGAGGAGGGCCCGCAGGTTATCGAGGATCTGGGCGAGCTGGTCCGGGTCATTTTGGGCCAGCGTCTGCTGGAGCAGGCCGCGGATGGTGCTCTGGTCCTGGAGGAGGCTCAGCACCGCCTGCCGCAGGAAAGCCCCCAGCAGCAGCTGCTCTTCGCTGCCCTTGGGCAGCAGGTCCGCGGCGCGGGGGTGGTAGACCCGTTCGGCCAGGCGGCCCAGCTCGGCTTCCATCACATAGAAGGTGGGCACGGCAGCGTACCGCTCCATCACGGTGGCAGTGGCCGCAGGTTCCATGGATTCCACCAGGCTCGACAGCGCGAGGTGGCTGGCGAGGGCCCGGGCCACCACCAGGAAAGCCGCCGGATGATCCTTCTTCATCTGCTTCAGGAGGCGCCGCACTTCCACGGGAAGGGACTTCTCGAGAAGGCCTTCTTCCACCCGGGGCAGAGTCCACCCCAGATGGTTCCAGAGCCACTGGAGGCTGCCGCGCACCTGTTCCACCGCGGGCCAGTGGAAGCCCCGATCCAGCGGCCGGAGTAAGGTCATGCGGAGACTGGCGATGACGTGCTGCACGAGCTGGAGGGGTTCGATGCGCTGGCGGGTGGCTTCGGGCACGGCACTTTCGAGGATCTCGGCCAGCTTACGCACCGCGTCCGTGGGCCGGCCCCCTTCACCCTGCAGCGCGCGATTGAGGATCTTCATCTGGGAGTTGAGGCGGTTCACCAGCTCAGGGCCCGCTTCGGCGGAACCCAGCGCTCCGAACAATTCCTTGAAGTGGTCCTTGCGCTCCGCCAGAAAGGCCGCCCAATGCTCCCGGAGCTGGGGCTGCCCATCGGCACCCATGGAAGTGGACATGGTTCGCAACGAGGCCGAAAGCCCCAGCAGGTGGGCCACCCACTCAGGCTCCTCATTCACCATCAGCAATTCCTCGTGGGCGGCCTCTGCCAAACGCCCAAGGCGTCCAAGGGTGTGGGTCAGCACCAGGCCCATGGCCGGGCGGACCTCCCCCAGGTTCTTGTCCGAGAAGCGGTTCAGAAAGGCGAGGAAAAGCCCGAAAGAGCGCCGAAGGCGGGCCAGATTGGGAAGCTCGCGGGAGGCACCGGAAGCGGCGGCCGGGCTGGATTCGATGAGGGGTGAAAGGTCGCCGGAGCCCGCCCGCAGGATGTCATCGAGCAAAGTCAGGTCCTGCCGCGAAAGCCCCTTCTCGCGGATCAACGCCTTGACCTCGAGGAGGCGCTGGCCGGGTGACTTTTCGGGGGACATGGAACTAGGATAGCTGGGTACCCCAAACTTGCCAGAGCGTCCAATCGACTTAATCCTAGCGGTGCTACACTCGGCACACCCCTCCGGAGGAATCCTGTGGCTACCAAGCTCGGCGACATGCTCGTCAAAGCCCAGCTCATCACAGCCGAACAGCTTGAAGAGGCGATCCGCTTCCAGCGAAGGGATGGCGGCAAGCTCGGCAGTATCGTGGTCCGGCAGGGCTATTGTTCCGACCAGGACATCGTCAGTTTCCTGGGCATGCAGTACGGGGTGCCCGCCGCTGACCTCGACCAGTGGCCCGCCATCGATCCGGCCGTCATCGCCCTCGTGCCCTCCGAGTTGGCCCACAAGCACCGGGTGCTGCCGCTGCAGCGGTCGGGGAATGTCCTCACCTTGGCCATGTCGGATCCGACTGACATCTTCGCCATGGACGATGTGCGTTTCCACACGGGCTACAACGTGGATCCCGTTGTGTCTTCCGAGATCGGCCTGGCCCGGGCGATCGAACGCTATTACGGCGGCTCCAGCGGCTTGAAGCTGCGGGAGGACGGCCCCACTTCCGCCAGCCGGGGGGCTTCGGCCCAGCAGGGAGCACAGCAGACGGCTCAGGCTTCCCAACCTTTCAATTTCGACGAGGCGCCCGACGAAGCCCTTGACCTTAAGTCCTTTGAAGAGGACATGGACGGGGACACCCAGTACGACACCCTGGATGAAGAGGATGGCGACAACATCAATGTCGCGGCCCTCAACAAAGCCAGCGAAGATGCGCCGGTGGTGCGCCTCGCGAACATGGTGCTCATCGATGCCATCCGCAAGGGCGCCTCGGACATCCATATTGAGCCCTACGAAAAGAGCTACCGTATCCGCTTCCGCATCGACGGCCTGCTGATGGAAGTGATGCGTCCAAACCTTAAGCTCAAGGACCCACTCACCTCGAGAATCAAGATCCTGGCGAAGCTGAACATCGCTGAAAAGCGCTTGCCCCAGGACGGCCGTATCAAGCTGCGGGTCAACTTGCAGGGCCGCCAGAAGACCATCGACTACCGGGTTTCGATCCTGCCCTGCCTCTTCGGGGAAAAGATCGTGC
>JANXPB010000042.1 GCA_025357545.1 Holophagaceae bacterium | reverse complement strand
AGGCCGATGACCGGGCAGCCGATCTTCATTGCCAGGTCCATGACCTTGCAGATTTTTTTCGCGTAGTTCTCGGAGAGGGAGCCGCCAAAGACCGTGAAATCCTGGGCGAAGACCGCCACGGGCCGGCCGTCCACACGCCCGAAGCCCGTGACCACGCCATCCCCTGGAATCTTTTCAATGCCGTCCTGGCGATGCACCATGAGCGCATCCATCTCTTCGAAAGAGCCCTCGTCGAGCAGCGCCGCGAGGCGCTCCCGAGCCGTGAGTTTGCCCCCTTCGTGCTGCTTGGCCACCCGCGCCTCGCCCCCTCCCGCCTGGGCGGCAGCATGCATCGCCTTGAGGCGCTCGATTTTAGCTTTCAGGGACATGCAGACTCCGGGATGGCACTTAACTAGAGCGGCAGTTTACCCGGTCCCAGGTAAAGAGAAAAAAGAGGGCCCACGCGAGGGCCCTCTTTCAAGCGGATGGCTAGTGGCTCAGTTCAGCTCGCGCTCCAAGGTGATCTTCTTGTTGCTGGTTGTGTTTTCGAGTTCCACCACCAGCTTGTACTTGCCCGCACGGGCCAGTTTGGCTGGTTCCGGGTTGAAGAAAACTGCACCGGCGGCCTCCTTGGTGGGCTCCAGCAATGTGTCCTGAAGCAATTTGCGGGCGTAGTCCTCCTGCACCTTTCCATTGGCGGTAAGCGTGGTCACGAGGCTGGGAATACCCAGGATGCCGAAAAAGATCATGCCGCAAACTGGTGCACCATAGCCGTGGCGTCCGATTTCGTACATCTCATTACTGCTGAGGGCATTCAGGCGGGTCTTTTGGGCGGCCTCTTCGAGGATGAAGGAGGTGCGCAAAACCCGGTAGGTGGATTGGCTCTTATTCTGAAGCAGCAATTGCACGGGAATGACCTGCCGTTCATTGGCTAGCTTCTCCCCGAACTTGTCGGCGATTTCGCCCTTGTCGAAGAAAGCCTTCGCCTTCAACTCGAGGCCGTCCTCGGTGTGCATAGCAGTGGTGAGGTTGGCGTTGCTCAGGGGGGTGGAATTATAGCTTCTGAGACAACCGACATTTAGGCTGAGGGCCAAAACTGTAACGGGAAGAAATAGGCGTGTGAGGTTCATTTAAAGGGTTCCAGAGCAGGGGGTTAGCCCTTTGGTTTGGTGAGTGCGGCGACAATGGTCTTGGAATCTTGAAAAAGACACGACTACCCAGGGGATCCTAGCTAGGACTCTAATCAGTAGCTCTTGTGAAAACGGTCACAGCTGCTTGCATGCTAGCTATTCCCGAGGAGCGTCATGACCCAGCGGTTTTTACGGGCCATTGCGGCAGCATGCCGCGCTTTTTGCGCCAGGGCCGGGCTGGCATAGCGGCTAGCTCGGGCTGTCCGGCTTCACTTTCACCGCGTCCGGGGGCAGGGGCTCGCCGCCCACTACGTGGAAGTGCAGGTGGAAGACCGTCTGGTTGGCGTCCTTGCCGGTGTTGACGATGATGCGGAATCCCGAGACGGCGATGCCCTCTTCCCGGGCCACCTTGGCGCAGGCGGTGAGCAGGGCGCTGCGGGTCTCCACCGGCAGTTGTTCCAGATCCGAGAGGTTGGAGACGTGCTGCTTGGGGATCACCAGCAGGTGCACTTTCGCCCGGGGCTTGATGTCCCAGAAGGCCAAAACCCGATCGTCTTCATAGACTTTCTGGGAAGTGGCCTTGCCGGCGATGATCTTGCAGAAGATGCAGTTGGCGTGGGCGTGGTACTCGGGGTGCTCATCCACCCAGGCTGGCGCGGCGGTGGGGGCAGGCGCCGGGGCCGCTGTGGGAGGCGCCTGGGGCTGAGCCAGCACCGCCTGGCCCGCCAAGGACAGCGAAAGGGGCAGGGTCAGAACCAGCCAGAGCAGCAGCCGCGCGTTCATCGTCCGCCCTTCTTCCAATCGCTCATGAAGCCTTCGATGCCTCGGTCTGTCAAGGGATGGCTGAGCATCTGGTCGAAGACCTTCGGTGGGATGGTGGCGATGTGCGCGCCCGCCAAGGCGGCCTCGGTGACGTGGCGGGGCCCGCGGATGGAGGCGGCCAGCACCTGGGTGTGCAAACCATAATGCTGGAAGATATCCACGAGGTCTTCGACGAGCTCCATCCCCACGTGGTTGATGTCATCCAGGCGGCCCACGAAGGGGGAGACCATGGTGGCGCCGGCCTTGGCGGCCATGAGGCCCTGGGTCGCGCTGAAGCAGAGGGTCACGTTGGTGTGGATGCCTTCCTGCTTGAAGGCATGGGCGGCCTTCAACCCCTCGGCGGTGAGAGGCACCTTCACCACCACGTTGGGATGGATCGCAGCCAGCTTCCGGCCTTCCGCCAGCATGCCCGGCGCGTCTTCGGCGATGACCTCCGCCGAGATGGGCCCATTCACAATGCCGCAGATTTCCTCGATGATGGCCTCGAAGGGCTTGCCCGTCTCCTTGGCGATGAGGGAGGGGTTGGTGGTCACCCCGTCCAGGATCCCCAAGGCGTTGATGCGCTTGATCTCGGCGATGCTGGCGGTGTCGATGAAGAACTTCATGTATGACTCCGAGTGGATGGGGCCCCATGCGAGCCATGACGATCAGGAGAGAGCAAACCTTCCGGCCCTGAGCCACAAAGCGGCGAAGAGGAATTTCATGGGAACCCTTGGGAAGTCCCCGGGGGATCTTTCATTGTCTCAGGGCCTGCGCCAAGCTCAAAGCACTGGAGCCCCCCATGCCTACGACTGAACTCAACGTCCTCGACCAAGGCTTTGTCCGTCTGGTGGATGCCATGGGGTCGGATCTGTCGGTGGTGAACGCCGCCCGGGTCAGTTTCGGCAAGCGCAAGGAGACGTTCGAGGAGGGCGACAAGAAGCTCATCAAGTACCTGGCCACCCACGAGCACACCTCGCCCTTCCGCCACGCCTACGTGCAGTTCCATGTGAAGGCGCCGATCTTCGTGTTCAGGCAGTGGATGAAACACCAGATCGGCTGCTCCTGGAATGAGATCAGCGGCCGCTATGTGGAATTCGCTGACGACGAGTATTTCGTGCCAGCCACCTTCCGCCAGCAGGCCAAGGTGAACAAGCAGGGCAGCGAAGGGGAGATCGTCGAGGCCAATCGGAATCCGGCCATGGAGGCCTATCTGGAGGCCTGCCGGGGCAGCGTGGCCCAGTACAAGAAGATGCTGGAACTGGGCGTGTGCCGGGAGCAGGCGCGGTGCGTGCTGCCCTTGGGACTCTACTCGGAGGTCTACTGGACGACTTCTCTCCAGGCCGTGGCGCATTTCATCCGGCTGCGCTCCGAAAGCCACGCCCAGTGGGAGATCCAGCAGTATGCCCAGGCGGTGCGCGCGCTCATCGAGGACCGGTTTGCCGTCAGCTTGGCGGCGCTGCTGGATGCGGACATGGGGTAACTGCGCTGGTGGCCGAGCAGTGGCAGAATCAGGGTTGCGATTTCCCGTTTCGCGCCACTGTCCGGAGGGTGCCATGAACCCTGAATCCAATTCCGAGCATTCGGCCTTGGCCCCCCGCTACGACCTTTCGCTTCCCCCCCTGCCACCGGCGGCTTTCGACCTGCAGGACAAGGTTTATGCCTTGCACTGCTCGGAAGGCCCGATCCCGAAGGCCACCGCAGAAGCGTTACAGGGGTTCCTGGGCAAAGAGCTGCGGCCCTGGGAATTGGACTGGCAGGGGGAAGCTCTGGGTTTTCCTGCGCGGGCCCGGGAAGCGGCGGCGGCCCTGCTGCAAGCGGAGGTCGAGGACATCAGCCTGATGGCCAGTACCAGTGGGGGTTTACAGGCCATCGCGTTGGGATTTCCCTGGCAGGAAGGGGATGAAATCCTGGTCCCCATGGGGGAATTCCCGAGCAATGCCTACCCTTGGAAGGCCTTGGCCCCACGCGGAGTGACCTTCCGGGAAGTACGGCTTTGGACCGGACACAGGGCTGGCGGGGAAGCCCTGACTTCAGCGGCGCCGGCGGTGGAATCCGACACAGAGGCCCGTATTCTGGCTGCCATCTCCCGGAAGACGAAGGTCCTCGCGCTTTCCTGGGTGCGTTTCCAGGACGGTCTGAAGCTAGACCTGGCGCGCCTGGGACAAGCCTGCCGGGACCGCGGGGTGCACATGGTGGTGGATGGCATCCAGGGCGCGGGAACGCACGTGCCAGACTTGCGTTGGGCCTCGGCCTTTGCCACCGGCAGCCACAAGGGGCTGCTGGCGCCCCAGGGTTCGGGCTTCCTTTGGACTTCCCAGGAACTGCGGTCCCAGCTTCAGCCGAGCGGCACCTGGCTCGGAGTGGAGGACGGCAACAACTTCGCGCGGCCTTCCACGGATTTCAAGCGGGAGTGGCTGACGGACGGCCGTTGCCTGGAGCCCGGCGGGCCCGCGGTGATGATGGCGCTGGGGTTGGCCACCTCACTGCGGACTATTTTGGAGGCTGGCGTAGCGCGCATTGCCGACCACATCGGCGCTTTGCAAGGGCGGTTCCTGGAAGGTCTCGCCGGCCTTCCCGAATGGCGTTCCGAGGCACTGCGCCTTGAGCAGTTGCGGGCCGCCGATCGGCTCGGGCCCATCCTCGCGCTGCATTCGAGAAACGACGGGCAGGCAGCGCTGATCAGCCTCATGCAGAAGGGGTTCAGGCGGGGGATCTGTTCCTCCGTGCGGGAAGGCTACTTGCGCATCGCCTTCCACGGGTGGCACGGCGGGACCGATGTGGACCGCCTGCTCGCGTGGCTCAGCGGAACAGCCAGCTGACCTTCACTTGCACCACGTCGTCCGAGGGCAGGTGGCGCAATGTGGCCAGGTCTGGGCGAGGACTGATGCTCGCCCTTTCGTTGATGAGTTCATCCGTGGTGGCGCCGTGGGTGTAGACCAGATAGAAGGTCGAGCCCGGGCGGAATTCCCACCGGGTGATGAGATTGACGTTCCACAGGCGGTAGCTGAAGGCCGTGGGGTCGGCGGTGGTGGTGGGCACCAAGGTGTTTTCATCCCGATAGGCCCGCAGGTCCCGGTGGTTCCAATTGACTTCGAGCCATTGGCTGAACAGCTGCACCGTGAAGCGCGGAGTGAACGCATAGGCCAGCCGCAGCGTCTGATTGAACTGGCCGAGGCGCCGTTGGCCCACGATGGGCGTTCCGCCAGAGCCCTTGGCGGGATCCGCGCCCAGCGTTTCCAGCCAGTGTTGCTCGCCCTCATCGCGGGTGATGGTGGTTTGAAGTTGAAGCTCCATCTGGGGTGTGAGCTTGATGGCTTGGAACACCGAGGTATCCGTGCTCGGGCCCCCGGAATAGTCTTCTCGATTCACTTCGGCGCGGAAGTACCAAGGCTTGTTCCCGGCGGTGTCGAAGCCGACGTTGCCAAAGGTCGTTCCGGGGCGTGTCAGGTACTTGCGGGTGGGCTGGCCGAAGGTGCGCAGCTCGCGGTTGTCGTGGGTTTCAAAGTTGTGGCCGAGCCCTGCCCATACCGACCAGAAATTCGTGAAATCCGTGCGGCCATTGCCATAGACATGGTGGTGGACCTTGCGCCCCGCCTGGTCGGTGTCGTACCCCTCCTCTACACTGAAGGACCAATTGCGCAGAGGGCCCCAGGTGCGGTCCCATTGCCGGTTCGCATTCAGGTAGAAGCGCTTGTTGTCCGTGTTGGGGAAGTAGCCGAGATCATTGGGATTGAAGCTCTGCCCGGCATTGAAGGTTTGGAGGCTGAGCCGCCAGCCACTGGACCAGGTTTTGACGCCGCGCAAATAGGCGAACCACCCATCCTCCTTGGCCCCGAGTACCCCGGCATCGCTGCGGGCCAGGGTGAAGTCGAGCACCTCGCTGCGGTCTTTGGAGCGCAGCACCCCGTCCACCGCGCCGACCACAGCATGGCGCCCGAAGAGCCCCGCTTCGTGAGCATAGGAAGCGAAGCCTCCGACGAAGCTGCCGGAGTCGTCGAGGCGCTTCTGTAATCGGGCTATGCCGTAGGTCGTGAGCGGGGAGACTTCGCGTTTGAAGCGCCCTTTCGTGGCGTCCAGCACGGTGGCGCGGGTGGGTTCCACGCTGGCGCCCAGGACTCCCAGATTGATGTCGTCGATCTTGACGGTGTATTTGGCGGCGGCCGTGATGTCGGTGACCAGGGGCTGATCCACCAGGGTTTCCTGACTCCCCAGGCTTACAGAGGGAGCAGCCTTGCCGATCCGGCGGCTGTAGAACAGCTGGGCGCCCTGGGTCGCAAAGATCTCCGAGCCTTCGAGAAAAAAGGCACGCTTTTCAGGAAAAAAGGTCTCCACAGTACTGAGGTTCAGCACCGCCTGGTCCACCTCCACCTGACCGAAATCCGGGCGGATGGTGAGATCGATCTGCGATTGGGTGTTGAGGCCCCAATGCGCGTCGAGGCCCGCGTGCCCCTCCCATTTCCGGTCATCGTAGCCCTGGGCGGTTTCGAATTTCTTCTGTGAACTGAGATAGGGGATGAATTCCCTTCGGGGTTGGGGACGGATGCCTTCGATGCCGAGCAGGTCTGGAAAGCGGCTGACAAAGGCATTCTCATTCCGGGGCGGCACCTGCCAGGAGCTGGCCTGGCGGATGCTGCCCTGATCGCTCCTTGAAAAATTGATGCCCCAGATCTGAGGGTCTCCGGGCTTGATGCGGAGCAGCGAGAGGGGGATTTTGAGCTCGGCGGTCCAGCCGTCGGAGTCCACGGACACTGCACTTTCCCAAACCCCATCCCAAGACTTGTCGGAGTGCGTGTCGCCGAAGTACACGGAATCCGACTGGACGTTGGCGGCATTCACGCCGAAAGCGAAAGCCGAGCGGTGGTCATGCAAACTGTCGATGAAGACATTGAACCAATCACTCGAACTGTCCTGGTCCCGGCGGTGGACGCGCCGCACCACGGGGCCCTGGCCGGGGAGGTGGCGCATGCGCGCGCCAATGTAAAGGAAGTGATCGTCGTAAAGGACCTTCACTTCCGTGGGCAGGCTTGAGGGAGTTCCGTAGACCGGCCAGGTTTCCGTGAAGCTGGTGGCCACAGGGGCGTTGGCCCAGGCCGCTTCATTGAGTTTCCCGTCCAGCTGGATGGGTTCCGTGGTCCTGACGGCCTTCAGCGGACCGGGATCGCTCCGCTGGGCGGCCGCGAGAGCGGTGCACCCGAGGAGGCTGAAAGCGAGTGGCGTCAAGAGTTTCAAGGAACAACCAAAGTGAAGTCTACAACTCTATGCCTCATCTCGTGAGGCTGCAAGGGACCTTTGCGATCCGCGAGGCATTAAGATAGGGCTCACCCTGGAGTTCCCATGCACCGCTTCATCCGTCCCGCCCTGCTAGGCAGCCTCAGTTCCATCGCGGCTTTCGGAGCGGGGGGCGGCAATGTGACCGCGAAAGGGCACCGGTTCATGGCCGAGGTGGCGGCCACCCCGCAGGAGCAGCAGAAAGGCCTCATGTACCGGAAGTCCCTGGACAAGGACCGCTGCATGATCTTCGTGTACGGCGACGACGGAGCTCATGGCATCTGGATGAAGAACTGCCTCATTTCTCTCGATGTGGTGTGGGTGGCTGCGGACGGCAAGGTCGCCGAAACGGCCGAGAACGTTCCGCCTTGTTCGCCCCTGCGCGGCGACGACTGCCCCACTTACGGCGGCACCGTCGATGCCCGGCACTTCATCGAATTCGCCGCCGGTACCATCAAGCGCATTGGCTTGAAAAAGGGCGACCGCCTGGGCTGGGACCTGAAACTTGATGATGGAACGCCCATGATCGGCGGTGCCGCGATGCCCAAAGAAAAGCCCACGGGCCGGAGCCGCCGTAAATCCGCCTAGCTTTTCGCGAGGGAGGTCGGGAACCAGCCGTAACGCGGATCTCGATGCCCGATCATCCCTGGTTTTTGCCAGGAACATCGGCTGTTTCCTGGGAGCTCTTTGACCAACGATAGTTGCCTGGAGTTGCGGCACGGCCAGGATCAAGCCTGATTCGCCGGGTCCGGGGTGGTGGGCCGGACCCGGCCTTTGGGTGGTCGGGAGATGCCACGCAGGGCTTCGGGAGCGGGCGGAAGCGTGGTGATGTCCAGGGGACTAAGCCGTTCGCCCAGCAGCTTCCAGGCCCGGGCTTGGCGGGGTAGGCGTTCGGGCTGCATGACTTCCCAGCCCTGGGCGTAGCCCACGAAGGGCGGAATGATCAACGCGAAACCCGTGTACAGAAAGGCAGGATGGCGGTGCCAGTTGGGTTGCGCGTCGACGGATTCCAAGGGCACAGCGAACAGCGGATGCACGCCGCCATTGATCCAGAACCCGCCGGGCTGGTCGTGGCGCGGATAGACGAAAATGCGCCGCCGGTGCATAAGGGTGAAGGGCCCCACCCGGTACTGGTCCGTGGGCTGGATGCCCGTGCCTTCCATTGCCGGGCCCCAGGCCCGCTCCGGATGGCCCACCACCTGAATCACCTCGCGGCCTTGCTTGGTCAGTTTCCTGAAGATCAGGCGCAGCTCCTCGGCCTCTTCCCCTTCCAGGGTCCCCTGGTTGGGCTTGAGATCGCCCAGCAAGGCCACTTTCTTGGGCTGGATATCATCCAGGAGGGCGAGCAGACGTTCCCAAGTATCCTGCTGGCCGCTAAGGGGCAGGGCATCCGGGCGTTTGCGGCGGGCGGCGCCCAGACCCAGGAAAAAATCAGAAATCACCAGGGTCCCCTGACGGGGCAACCAGATGGCGCGGCGGCTGTCGAGCAGCACTTCATTAGAAAGGGGGATTTGCATGGACTCGGCAAGAAAGGGCACACCACAGCGGCGCAACCCTTCATTGGAACATGAGGCTCCGCTGGTGTCCTGGGTAATAGCCTCGTGTTACGATGTCAGAATCACTGTGAGGTCCCATGCGCATTCCGTTCTTGGCATTTCCGGCAGTGGCATTGAGTCTCGTGGCCCAGGCACCGCTGGCCCCGGGTCTGCCCGCCAATCAATCGAAAATGAACGAGAGTTTCTTTCGCAAGCTCGAGTCCTGGCCCACGCCCAACGAATACCGGGCCGCCAGCGGCGCGCCGGGCCACCGTTATTGGCAGCAACGGGTGGACTACAAAATCAAGGTCACCCTGGACGACGCCGCCCAGAAGGTCAGCGGCACCCAGGAGATCACCTACCACAACGAATCTCCCGATGCATTGCGCTACCTGTGGTTCCAGCTCGACCAGAACATCCAGAATCCTCATAGCGTGGGCCGCAACAGCCGCGGCGCCTCAGACTTTGGGGCCATGGCGGGGGATACCGGCAAGGGCCTGACCTTCCAGGCCTTCGATGCTTTGACCAAGAAGGACCGGGCCGAGGGTTACCACATCCATTTCGTGAAGGGCGCCGACGGCCAGCCCCTGCATACGGCCATCAACGACACCATGATGCGTGTGGATCTGCCCCAACCCCTGAAGGCCGGCGAGTCCATCCGGCTCTCCATGGGCTGGGACTACTCTGTGAACAATTACAAACTAGGACGGGGGCGCAGCGGCTACGAGCAACTGGAGGACGGCGCCCGTCTTTACAACATCGCCCAATGGCAGCCCAGGGCGGCGGCCTACACCGATGATGCGGGTTGGCAGCTGGAGCAGTACCTGGGCCAGGGTGAATTCACCTTGGAGTTCGGCGACTGGGACGTGGAGATCACGGTGCCACGCGGCTTTGTGCTGCTTGCCACCGGGGAACTCCTGAATCCCGAGGAAGTGCTTACCGCTGCGCAGCGGGACCGCTTGACCAAGGCGCATGCCAGCGACAAGCCTGTGTTCATCGCACCTCCTGAAGAAGCCGGCAAGCCCGAATCCAGGCCCTCGGGCAGTGGCGATCTCAGTTGGCGCTTCAAGGCCGCCAGTGTCCGCGACTTCGCCTGGAACACCTGTAACCGCTTGATCTGGGATGCCCAGGGCGTGAAGATCAACGACCGTACGGTGATCGCGCAGAGCGGGTATACGCGTGAGGGGATGCCGCTCTGGGACAAATACTCCACCGCCGCCGTGGCGCACACGCTGCGGGTTTACGGCCGCTACACCTTCGATTATCCCTACCCAGCCGCTGCCAGCTGCATGGGGCTGGGCGGTGGGGGTGGCATGGAATATCCGATGCTCTGCTTCAACGGCCCCCGCCCGGAAAAGGACGGCACCTATAGTCAGCGGACGAAGCTGGGCCTGGTGGGCGTCATCATCCATGAAGTGGGCCACAACTTTTTCCCCATGATCGTCAACACCGACGAACGCCAATGGTCCTGGATGGACGAAGGCTTTAACACCTTCCTGCAGCACCTGGCCGAGCGGGAATGGGACCCGGCCTTCCCGGGCGCCACTGACCTGCCCCGCCGCATCACGGACTACCTGAAATTCCCCGACGCGACACCGATCATGACCCAGAGCGAAGCGGTAAGGCATTTCGGGCTCAATGCCTACGCCAAGCCCGCGGCGGGGTTGGACATCCTGCGCGAGACGCTCCTCGGCCGGGAGCTCTTCGACTTCGCTTTCAAGGAGTATGCCCGTCGCTGGCGGTTCAAGCGGCCCCAGCCAGCAGACTTCTTCCGCACCATGGCGGACGCTTCGGGCACCGATCTAGACTGGTTCTGGCGCGGGTGGTTCTACACCACCCTTGGCCCCGATCTGGCCGTGGAAAATGTGGAAGCTTTCCGCATCTCGGATCTGGATCCCGCCAAGCAGAAGCAGCGGCAGAAGGATGAAGACGCGCGCAAGGAATTCAATGCCGCCCGCCTGCATGACCAGGGTGTAATCCCTGACGGGGGCGAGGAAAAGCGGCTCGGACTCCAGGATTTCTATTCCAACGGCAGCTACGACCCCTACCTCCCCATGGCGGCGGACCAGGCCAAGGTGGAAGCGCTGTTGAAGGGTTTGAACGCGGAGGAACGTGAAGCTTTCACCAATAAGCAGACCTTTTACCGCATCACCTTTCGCAACGTTGGCAAATTCCCCATGCCCATCCTCGCCAAGCTCAGCTACGCCGATGGCAGTAGCGAGTTGCTACGTGTCCCGGTCCAAGCCTGGCTCCAGAATGAAGAGCGCTTCGCGAAGGTGGTCGTCACGGAGAAACAATTGGTCTCCGTCGAGCTGGATCCACTCAGCGAGCTCCCGGACGTGGATGTGAGCAACAACAGCTTCCCTCGGCGCCTAGGCACCGTGCAACCGCTGAACCTCACCAAGACTCCGCCCCCACCGCCCAACCCCATGCAGCAGCGGGTTATGGAAGCCAAAAAGGGCGCGCCACGGAAAAGCGACAAGTAGCGCGATGAACTTCGCCACCAGGCCTCGCCACCGTGCGTGACTTCCGGGACGTCGACCTGGGGTGCGGGGAGCACCGGTGAGGCGCAGCTTCGCATGGCTGAGCGCAGCGATCCTGACGGCAGTGCTATCCGCCCATGTTTTCCCCATTAGCTATGGGCTGCTCAACCTGGGCGGCGGCAAAGCGCGATTCAGGCTCCGCATCTCCGTCCACAACCTGCATCCCGCGCTGGAAGCCTTCACCGGCAGCCACCTGGAAATGAGGGATGAGGGGTATGAAGCGCGGCTCCTGGAGGCGTATTTCAAAGGGCGCCTGGAGTGGATTTCACCCCAAGGCCGGGTGGTGCGGATGCGGGTCCTGCACCAGGAGCTCGGCATCGAGGAGATCGTGTTCGCCCTGGAGGCTCCCTTGCCGACGCCGAAGGGCTGGAAACTGCGCAACACCCTGCTTTTCGAGCAATCCACGGAGCAGAAGAACTACGTCACCGTGGAGGAGGGATCGCATCGCCTGGGGCTCACTTTCGATGCGCAGCACCCGGTGCTGCCGGTGGTGGGCCCATGAACCCCCTCGTGCAGATGCTCTTGGGCGTGGCTGCGGGCCTGGCGGGCGGAGCCCTGTCAGGGCTCTTCGGCGTTGGCGGGGGGATCATCCTGGTGCCCATGCTGGCCCTGGCGCTGCGGTTGGATCAGCACCGGGCCCAGGGTGTGACCCTGGCGGTAATGCTGCTGCCCATCGGTCTGCCGGCGGTGTTGCAATATCTCCGGGCCGGAGTGCGCATCCGTTGGGTGCTGGTGGGCACCCTAGTCCTGGGTTTCCTGTTCGGCATATTTGCCGGCAGCGAACTGGCCAATGCCATCCCCGAGCCGATGCTGCGCTGGGGGTTCGTGGTCTTCCTTTTGTTCATCGCCCTGCGGATGGCCCTCCAGAAGGATGGGCGTGTGGGCCGAACCGGGGCCATGGAGCTGCCGGGGCGGTCATATTGGATCCCGGGCCTGGCCATCGGCTTCCTGGGGGGCGCGGCCTCGGGCCTGTTGGGAATCGGGGGTGGCTTGGTGATCATTCCGCTGGTGGCCATGTGGCTGGGCTACACCCAGAAGGAGGCCCAGGTAACAAGCCTGGCGGTGATGCTGCCGCCCATCGGCCTGCCGGGCGTGTGGGTCTACGCGAAAGCCCAGCAGGGCCTGCCCTGGTTGATCATGGGGGGAGTTGCGCTGGGCTTCGGGGTGGGGGCCTATGCAGGTGCCCGCGGCGCCACCTGCATGCAGGGCCCGCGCCTGCGCCAAGCCTTTGCGGGGTTCGTGGCGGTGACGGCCTTGCTGCTGGCCCTCAAGCGGTGATCGAAGGGGTCAGACGAATCCCAGCGTGGGGTAGGTCGCGCCCAGGATCCCCTTGCTATCGCTGTAGCCCAGGAATTTTTCCAGGATGGTGGCGTAGACGCTTCTGAAATCCGTGGTGTAGACCATGTTGCCGTTGCTGTCGGGGTGGGTGAGATCCGGGTAGCCCTGGCCGTAAAAGCCGCCCTTCACCATGTTGCCCAGAGCGAAGGAGAGGATGGCGGTGCCGTGGTCGGTGCCGCCATTGTTCTCTTTGATGCGGCGGCCGAATTCGCTCCAACCCACCATCATCACCCGGTCCTGGGCCTTGAGGGACTGGCCGTTCACGGTGTTGGTGATGGAGGCCAGATCGTTGTAGAAGGCGCTGATGCTGCCGCCCAGCGCCCGCATGAGGCGGGGATAGTCGTTCACCTGGTTGCTGTGGGTGTCGAATCCCCCCAGGCGCACGGTGTAGACTTGGCCGGGAATGCCACTGGCGATCATCTGGGCCACGAGCTTCAGCTGGTTGGCGAGCTGGGTGCTGACATTGGCGATGGGATAGGTCTGGTCACCTGGGTAGGGCACCGAAGGCGTGCGGGTGCTGATCAAGCCGCTGAACTGGCTGGCGGCGTCGAAGAAGAGTTTGCCCTCTGAAGCTGCCGCGGAAACGTCGATGACCGTGCCGGGATTGTTCAGGCTGTAGGAATAACCGCTCTTCAGGAAGTTGGAATCCGCAATCACCGTATTGCTACGCAGGTAGGTGGGGTAGTTGAAATCCGCCGAGCTCGTGATGGCCACGAAATCCCGCTTGCGGCCGTGGTTCATGAGCATGATGTCCGAGGTCGTGGTGATCCCCCGCAGCACTTCCGTGGCCGCAAATGCTGCATCCCCCCAGCGTCCCAGCCAGCCGGTGCCGTCGGGCACCGCGGCGCCTTCACCCCAATAGTCGGTGGAGGTGAAGTGCGAAAGGTTCGGGTTGGACATGCCCACGCCGGGCATCCAGGCGATCTTCCCGGCGGCATGGATCAGGTCGAAACCGGTGCAGTCCTTGTTGAGGCCCACTCCGCTGCCCAGGTCCGTCAAGTTGTTGGCGGTGATGGCCGAAAGCGCCGGGCGGTTGGTCTGGTAGGCCCCGGCATTGGCGCCGCTGGTGGGCGGCATCATGCTGAGCCAATCATTGCCGCCCTGGATCTGCACCAGCACCAGGATGGGGGCCACCGGCGGCGGCGTTCCACCGCCGCCGCCATTGCCGCCTCCATTGTTGCCGCCCCCGGAGGAGCTGCCGCCCCCGCCGCAGGCCGTGAGGCCGACGACAGTCGCGCCACCGGCACCAAGGGTCTGAAGGAATTGTCGGCGTGAGGACATGGCGGCCTCCGGGCAGGAGAGGGAAGGGTCAGAGCACTAATGCAGTTGGGCCTGGGGGGAGCACAGAATCAGGAAAGCCAGTTCCCGGACCTTGACCTGGGTGGCAGTGGAGTTGTCCCAGGTGAATCCAGAGGTCCAGAGGCCACTCAGCCAAGTGGCCTGCACCGGGGCGGGAATGGGCGCGGGCTGGAGCAGGGCCGCCAAGCGGTCATACACCGCCTGGGCCGAGGTGGGGGCGGTGGGGAACCAGCTCGCCACCGTGGAGGGGAAGATCATCTGGGAGCCGGTCAGGGTTTCGCCGATGGCCAGCGAGGCCGCCAGCTTGCCCCGGTAGCGGGCGGTGTTGCTGTTGATCCAGCCCGTGTGTTCGAGCCAGCCATTGGGGCCGGCGGGATCCAGGAGGTTCTGCCCGGAATTGTTCAGGTAGGGCGCCACCGCCCGCCAGGCCGGGAAGCTGGGCAGCGCGGGAATGGTGGCGGTCGCCAGGTTCGGGCAGAGCATGCGGCTCATGCGGACGAGCCAAGCCACGGGCCCCTCGTAGAGGTTGTAGCGGTTGCTGGGATCGAAGAAATAAGCGGACTTGAAGACCAGCTTCAGGATGGCCTTCATATCGAAATTCTGGGCCAGGATCAACGCCTGGAGGTCCGTCAGGGCGGCAGGGCTGAAATTCGGGTTCACGAAGAAGGTCAGCAGGCGCTTGGCCAGGAAGGCCGCGCAGTTGGTGCCCCGCTGGGTGAGGATGGCGGCGATGCAGCCGTCGCCGTAGTTGGTGGGGGCGCCGATGTCGAAGGAACCTCCCAGGAACTGGATGGTGCCCGTCGCGTGGTATGTCATGTTCACGCGGAAGGTGGCATCGTTGGGGCGTTGGATTTGGGGATTGTTGGGATCGGCCTGGACATCCAGGGGCGTGTAGGTCCAACCGGAGATGGCCTTGGCCAGGTTCGTGATGTCCTGCTGGTTGTAACCGTTGTCCACGCCCAGGGAATAGAGCTCCATGACCTCCCGGGCGTAATTCTCGTTGGGAACGTCGTTGGAGCCGGGCCGGACGCGGTCCAGAATGGTGTCCAACCAGATCAACATGGCCGGGTCCTTGCTCAGCGCCAGAAGCAGGTCGCCAAATTTGGCCGTACCCATGGCGCGGAACAGATCGATCTGTTTTACAGTGAACGCGGTGTTGTCCACTTTTTCGGCGCCGGTGGCGAAGAGCTGGTGGTAGAAGAGCGCCAGCTTTTCCTGGAAGGAATTGGGATTGAACTGCATGCGCCAGGCGAAGTGGCCCTGGGCGTTGGGGATGCCGCCCTGGCGCCGCCAGCCCTCCAACCTGAAGGGGTGCGGCGCAGGGTCGGCCGGAAGGTTCTGATTCGCCCCGGTGCTGGTGACATCGGCCTTGGCCAGGGCAGCGTTGAAGGCGGTCATGTCCGCGCTCTGGTTCACCCAGGCGTCGATGGTGGCGCCAATGGGCTGTGCGGCCAGAGTGGTCGCCACTTCAGGCGTCACGCCGAAACCCGCCCGCCGGGCGAAGTGCAGCACATCGGCAGCGGTCCAGGAACTTTGCTGGGCATCAAAGGTGGCCATGGGTCCTCCTCTGGGAAGGCGGGTTCAAATTCAGTATGGGGCGCCGGCGTTGATCCAGGCCGTTACATTGTCGACGGTGGCTTGGCAAACCGTGCCTCCGCTTTGGGGCATCCGGGTGCCGTAGCCCCCGCCAGGGTTATCGGAGGTGATCTTTACCAGCAGCCAGGATTTGTTTGGGTCACGAGGGGTGATGAAAGCGTAGCCAGGAGCTTCCGGGGTCATGTGGAGGAGGTCGTTGTAGACCTCCGCAGGGGTGCGCCAGTAGGAGATATGCCCACCGGTTGCGGCATTGACGCCCACCCCATGGCAGCTGGTTGCGCTGGTGCCACCGCAGCTTCCGCTCTGCAAGGCGGGAAGGATGTCCCGGGTGAAGGTGGGCGCGATGATGGGGGTCGGCAGGGGACAGGTCGTGGCCGGGGGGGGCGAGCCCCCGCCTCCCCCAGTCGTGCTGGAGCCACCCCCACCTCCGCCACACCCGACCAGCAGTGCGGCGAGGACCAGATGGGTGGGGGGGCGTCGGAACACGGAGACCTTTGTAGGAGACCCCAGCATCCGCGAGGAAACGCAGTGGGGCAAGGGTAGGTTCATGGTTGGACCGGGGTGCGCCCGAAAGGTTGAAGGGTGTTGGCCAACGGGCGGCGTGCACCCTCAAGGCTGTGGCCCGAAAGGATTCGCGTTAATCTCCAAGGGGAGGTTGGTGTGCCGCTGGAAGCCCCTGTTCCGCTCTACCAAGGCGAGCGCCTGAGGGATCTGATCCTCTGCTACGCAGGGCCCTGGGCCTTCGCGCCCTACCTGCGCAACCGCGAGGACGAGGAGATGCTCTGGAACGCCCGGCAGGGCGTGCTGCTGGCACTGGCCGAGCTGATCCTGGGCTTGGCGCTGCTCTTTTCAGGCCTCTTCCCCATCTTCGGCCTGCTGGCCCTGCGCATCCTGTTGCCGCTTTGGCTCCTGTGGTGCATGGGCATGTCCGTCACGTCCATCCTGCAGGCCACCAAGGGCAAGCGCCACAAGATCCCGGTGATCCATCAGTTCATTGAATACCTGTAGGTAGGCTCAACCCCCGGGTGGGTTGGAACGGCGCGCATTCAGGATGAGCATGGCGTCCCCATAGCTGAAGAATCGGTAACCATGGGCCACCGCCTCAGCGTAGGCGGCCTGGGCGAAGTCCAGGCCCAAGAGGGCCGACACCAGCACGAAGAGCGTGCTCTCCGGCAGGTGGAAATTGGTGAGCAGGTGATCTGCAGTCCGCAGGGTGTGGCCTGGTTTGATGAAGATGCGCGTGGCGCCGCCGAGTTGCAGCATTCGGCCATCCCAGGCGGCTTCCAGGGTCCGCAGACTCGTGGTTCCAACGCAAAGCAAAGGGCGATGGCGTTCCTCTAACACCCTCACCAGGTCGGTGGCGGTGGCATCGGGAATCTCAAAGCGCTCCTCGTGCATGGCGTGCTGGTCGATGTCCTCGGCGGTCATGGGGCGGAAGGTGCCAAGGCCCACATGCAGCCGGACCGGCCGCCATAGGCAGCCCTTCGCCCGCAGCGCCTCGATGAGCTCCGGCGTGAAATGCAGCCCCGCCGTAGGCGCCGCCACCGCTTCTCCCTGGGTCCCATGGAACGCGGTCTGGTAGCGGGATTCGTCCGTGCCATCCGCCAGGTGGGTGATGTAGGGCGGCAGAGGCAGCCGCCCGATGCGGTCCACAGCATCCCAATCCAGATCCTGGCCATCCCGCTGGAGGCGGACTCTTCGCAGGCCTTCGTCCAGAGCCTCCTCGACCTGGAGCTGGGCCAGATCCGCGCTGCTGCCGGGATCCACGACCACCGCTGTGGCGCCGGGCTTCAAGCGCGCTCCAGGACGGACCATGGCTTCGAAGGCGCCATCGTCGAAGGCCCGCAACAGCAGGGCCTCCCCGGCCCCTCCGCCGGAGCGGCGGAGGAACAGCCGCGCGTGGCGGACCTTCACGTCGTTGGGCACGATGAGGGTGTTCGGAGGCACCAGCTCCGGCAGATCCCGGATGGTGTGGTGCGCCAGCGTCCGGGCCCGGGCGTCCACCACCAGCAGGCGGGCGCCATCCCGCTCGGGCGCGGGGTGCTGGGCGATCAACTCCTCGGGCAGGTCGAAGTGGAAGTCGGAGCGTTTCATCGTTGGAACTGCATCCCATGCAGCCGCGCATACTCGCCACCTAGAGCCAGTAGTTCCGTGTGGGTGCCCACTTCGGCCACTTGGCCATGCCGCAACACGATGATGCGGGTGGCTTTCTGGATGGTGCTCAGGCGATGGGCGATGACCAGGGTGGTGCGATCCTTCATGAGGGTTTCCAAAGCCTCCTGCACGGCCCTTTCACTCTCGGTGTCCAGGGCGCTGGTGGCCTCGTCAAGTATGAGGATGGGCGGATCCTGGAGCAGGGCCCGGGCGATGGCAATGCGCTGGCGCTGTCCGCCGCTGAGGCTGGAGCCGGTCTCCGCCAAGGGCATGTCGTAGCCCTTCGGCAATTGCGAAATGAACTCGTGCGCATGGGCCTGCTTGGCCGCTGCGATCACGGCTTCGCGGTCGGCGGGCCTGCCATAGGCGATGTTGTCGTGCACAGTGTCCATGAAGAGCAGGGTCTCCTGGTTCACGAAGCCGATGGCCTGGCGGAGCTCGCGCAGGTCGAAATCGCGGAGATCCGTACCATCCAGCGTGAGGCGGCCCGAGGACGGGTCGAAGAAGCGAGGCACCAGGTTGACGAGCGTCGTCTTGCCGCCGCCGCTGCCCCCCACCAGCGCCACCGTTTCCCCCCGGTTCACTTCGAGCGTGATCCCGCGCAGCACCTGATGCTTCGGATCGTAGGCGAAGCTGACATCCTCGAAGGCGAGCCGCTGGGGCTGCGCGGGGACCACCTTAGGCTGGGCCGCGGCCGACAGTAGCGGCTCCTGGTCGAGCATGGCGTAGACCCGGTCGAGGCTGGCGGAGGCCACTTGCACGTCGTTGTTCAATTTGGTGAGGCGGCGAAGAGGGTCGTACAGCGCATACACCGCCAGCAGATAGGTGAAGAAATCCGCGCCATTGAGGGTCCCGGCCTGGATGCCCTTCGCGGCGTAGAGCACCAGCCCCGCCAGCAGGCAGCCACCGACGATTTCCATGATGGGCGTGCTGAGGGCCGAGGCCCGGGCGCTCTTCATGCCCAGGCGGTACAACTCCTTGTTGAGCTTTGCGAAGCGTTGGATTTCGTAAGGCTCCCGGGCAAAGCCCAGCACCACGCGGATGTTCGAAAAGACTTCCTTGAGCCGCTGCAGCAGGCGGCTGGAAGCCTCCTGGTTGCGATGGTTCACGCGCCGGATGCGCCGGCTCAGGTTCTTCACCGGCAGCACCACCAGGGGGCCCGCGATGAACAGCAGGAGGGTCAGCCTCCAATTCATGTAGAGCAGCAACGCGAGCATGCCCACGGCGGTGGTGAGCTCCCGCATGGCCTCAGCCAGCTGGTTGCTGGCGATGCTCTGGACCGCGCCCACATCCGTGATGCAGCGAGTGAGGAGTTCCCCGACCGGGTGCTTCTGGAAGAAAGCGGGCTCCATGCGCAGGAAATGCGCGAAGAGCCGCTCCCGCAGGGCCTGGGTGGCCTTGATGCCGCTGCGCACCATCAGCAGGGTGCCACTGTAGCTGAAGGCCCCCTTCAGGACGAAAATCGTCACCAGCAGCGCGGGCACGAAATAGGTGCTGTGCTGGAGCACCGAGCCCTCGGGCATCAGCGACATCAGCCAAGCCTTGGCCCGGGCCGCCCCTGCCAGGGAATCCATTGCCGAGGCGCCGCCCATCTTCAAATTGTCCTTGAAGACGAAGTTCAGAGTCTGGATGAGCAGACCCTGGCAGAGGCCCGCGAGCATGAGCAGGAAGAAGCCCCCGAGGTTCAGGGGCAGGTAGCGCAGCAGGTGGTCTTTGAAGAAGCGGCGGAAGACAGACATCGGCTTCCAGCTTAGGGGCCGTTACACAATTACCAGTGCTTTTCTGGGAATTTTGTTACGGCCCCTTATGCCGGCCCGCCATCCGAATGACTGGGCTACGGTTTCCCAACGGCTTATCGAGTCCCGGGTCGAAGCAGTGAATCCCACCTTGATCTGGCGCAGGCTTTCGGGCAGGTTAGGGAATCGCCAATTTGCGGTAGAGACCCATGACCCCTCCCTGCACTTTCTTTTATTACTTCGGCTTTCGCACTCCGGTGCGAGTCGGAGGGGTCCTGAGATAGCACCAATTCAGATCCGCATTTCACCCCCGATTCGCACTTGCGGATCGGGGGTTTTTCTTGTTGGGAGTTTGAATGCAGACGCTCGAATCACCCGCAGGGTCCACGGCCTGGACTCCCGGTGCCTGGCGGGACAGGCCCACCGCGCAGCAGCCCCGCTACCAGGATGAGGAGGCCTTGGCGGCCAGCCTCCGCCAACTCCGGCGCTTGCCACCTCTGGTGGTGCCGGAAGAGGTGGAGGATCTGCGGCGCAATATCGCCGACGCCGTGGCGGGCCGGCGCTTCATGCTGCAAGGCGGCGATTGCGCCGAGCAGTTCGCGGATTGCACGCCCGGGGCCATCTCCGACAAGCTGCGCATCCTGCTCCAAATGTCGGTGGCCATCACCCACGGCGGCCGCCGCTCGGTGTTCCAGGTGGGCCGCATCGCCGGGCAGTACGCCAAGCCGCGGTCCAAGGACACGGAGATGGTGGATGGCGTGGAGCTGCCCAGCTATCGCGGCGACCTCATCAATGGCGCCGAGGCCAGCCTCCAGGCCCGCCTCCCTGATCCCCGGCGCATGGTGGAGGCCTATTTCCATGCGGCGGCGACCCTCAATCACTTGCGGGCCCTTGTGGTGGGCGGGTTTGCGGACCTGCACCATCCCGAGCGATGGGACTTCCACGGCTCCACCCGCAAGGTCGAAGCCTACCGCCGCATCCTGGACCAGGTGCGCGAATCCATCGATTTCATCGACGCCATCGCCGGAACACGCGGCGCCTACCTCCGCACCGGGGAGTGCTTCACCAGCCATGAAGCCCTGCTGCTGCCTTTTGAAGAAGCCCTCACCCGGGAGGATACGGAGCAGGGCTTCCACTACAACCTTGGTGCCCACATGCTCTGGGTGGGTGAGCGGACCCGCGCGCTCGATGGTGCGCATATCGAGTACCTCCGGGGTCTCCGCAATCCCATCGGCGTGAAACTTGGGCCCGGCGTCTCCGGGGACGAGGTGCGCGGACTGCTCGCGGTGCTGGATCCCGGAAAGGAAGCGGGCCGCCTTGTCTTGATTCCGCGTCTGGGGGCCGACCGGGTCCGGGACGTTTTGCCAAGGCTCATCCAGGCAGTCCAGGCCACCGGGCATCCCGTGTTGTGGAGCTGCGATCCCATGCACGGCAACGGGCTGGTGACGGCCCAGGGACTGAAGACCCGGAACTTCGACCAGATCCTGGCGGAGCTGCGCCAGTCCATGCAGCTCCACCGGGCCCTGGGCTCCAACCTGGGAGCCGTGCATTTCGAGCTCACCGGGCAGGACGTCACGGAATGTCTCGGCGGCAGCCAGCAGCTCTCGGAGCTGGACCTGCACCAAGCCTACGAGACCGGCTGCGATCCCCGGCTCAACCAGAGCCAGAGCTTGGAGATGGCGCTGCTCATCGCTGAAATGCTGGGAGAGCGGGCTGTTCGCTGATGCCTATTCGCTGATGATCGTGATGCTGCTGTCCTTGTCGTCCACGGATAGCAGCACGGTGCCCTTGGGGGCATTGAGCGCAGCATCCATGAGGCGGTCGGGGTCCACGCCCTTGCGCCGCGCCTGTTGGATCTGCGTGTCGCTCAGGTAGCCGGCCACTGCCTTGGCGAGGCCCGCGGCCAGGCGGATGGTCACCGTATCAGGCTTGCCCTTTTCCTGGATCCGCAGCACCAGGTAACGGCCTGTCAGGACCGGGCCCGTGAACTTCGGATCGACGCCCATGCTTTGGAGCGCCAGGCGGCAGGGCTCGGAACAGGAAGAGGTCCGCAGACCCTTCTGGAGGGCTTCAATGGCGCGTCGGTCGCCCCGCTTGGAGAGTTGCAAGGCCGCGGCCACCTGCATTTCCTCGGAGGGGTCCGCCAAGGCGGCCACGAGTCCAGGGGTTGCCTGGGGGCTCTGGCTCTGGCGCAAGCCCCAGCAGTGGATCCGGTTCAATTTCGCTTCTCGGCCCAGCAGGTTCTGGTCTGGGTGGAGGCCCAAAAACTCGGTGTAGGCCTCCGCCGCCTCATCCCAGCGCTGGTCCGATTCCAAGGTGGAGGCGAGCCAGAAACGTACTTCAGGGATGCGGGCGAAGGTAGGGAATTCGTGGAGGATATGGCGGTAGGCGGCGGCGGCTTCGTACCAGCGCTGGGCGTAGCGGAAATTCTTGGCCTGGCGGAACAGGGCGTCCGCTGGGCTCTCCTTGGGGGGTGGGGCGACCACGGCTGGGAGGCCCGGAGGTGCCGCAACCCAGAAGGGCAGGAACATTAGGCGGTCTCCCGGCGCAACAGTTTGCCCATGCGCTCGGCCTGGCCTTCAAGATTGTTGTCCTTGGCCCAGCGGCGGAGTTCCTGGGCGCGTTCGGGGTCCAAGCAGCCGTCCTCCAGGGCCAGTTCCGAGAGCCAGGCGTGGAGATCTGTGCGGATGGCCTCGGCCTCAGGGACCGGCGCGCCCTGGGCCGCCAGCTGGTGGCTGGCCAGGAGCAGGGAGAGGGCGGCTTCCCGTTCCCGCTCGCGGTTCTCTTTGTCCTTGGCGCAAAGCTCGGGATGTTGCTCGAAATTCTTAAGTAAATCCGAGGTCTGCTGGAAGAAGCCCGCCCAGAGGCGATCCTGGGCCCGCTTCCCGGCCTCCTGGTCGATGCGCGCGATGTTGCGGCTCTGCTCCCGCAGCCCTTGGACATGCTTCACGGCATAGAGGGAAGGGAGCAGCACCGCAGCGGCGGCGGCGGCCAGCCACCAGGAGCCAAGGGACCCCGTGATGCCTGACAAGCCCCGGGGCTTCAGCTCGAGGCCCAGGGCTTCCTTGTGGGATTGGAGGGCCAAGTGCAGCTCCAGCAGTTCCGCCATGTCGCCTTGGCTGGCCAGGTCCTGCGGCCAGGCCTCGGGGTGCAGCAGGGCATCAAAGGCCGCAGCGGCCTGAGCGGCTTGGGCTTCGGTAAACTCTCGGGGTTCAAGCTCGGGCTTCATGGGGCACATCCTGGAAGGATGGAGTGAGGATCTTGCGAAGTTTGGCAAGGCTTTGGAACAAAGTGGCTTTCACGGTGCCCTCGGCGCAGCCGAGGTCTTCGGCGATGCGTTTCACCGGGTGCTCGTGGACGTAGTAGGCCATGACCATGGCCTTCTGCCGGGGCGTCAAACCCTCCAGGGCCTCTTGGAGGGCCCGGAGTTTCCGGCCTTGGTCCACTAGCATCCAGGGTGAAGGCTGATGCGGATCGGGAGCGTCAAAGGACTCAGGGGGGGCTACCTCCCTTCCTCTTTTACGCAGATGGTCGGTCGCCGCATTAGCCGCCAATGTAAAAATCCATGCGGCCACGGGCCGGCCCTCCTCGAATCGCTGGCAATGCTGGAGGCATTTGAGGAAAACCTCCTGGGTGAGTTCCTGCACGACGCCGGTTTCCCCCCCCAGACGCCGGTAGAGGAAGGCGAAGACGGGTCGCTCGAAGCGGGTCATGAGGTGGGCCAAGGCCTCTTCGTGGCCGGTTTTAAGGCGGGCCATCCAGATTTCCGGGCTTTCGGGAGTGTTCTGCCCAGGGACCATGGAGTCGGAGGTCATGCTTTGAGGGGCTTTTTTCCAGAGTTGAGGGAAAACCAGGGCTGGCCCAGGTTCGACAGGATGGCATTGAGCTGGTCGCTGGTGGCGGTGCAGCGGATGCCCACCCGGGTCTTTTCCTGCATGAGGACGGGCGCCACCTGCTGTTGCACACCAATCTGGCCGGCCGCGGCCACGAGCCGCTGCACCCAATGAGAGGCCTGGTTGATGGCCTCGGGGCTGCCACCGATGGCCAGTTCCAAACGGTGGGGACTCTTGGGGTCGGGCGCTGGAGTGATGCTCCACACCAGGGAATCGAGGCCTTGGGGGATTTCCCGGGTGACTTCTCCCGGCAACTTCGAGCCAATGCCCTTCAATAGAGCATCTGGATTCACGAAACCGGCGATGGGGGCTGTGGGGTCGATCCATTCCCCAGCGCCCATGGCATTCGGCCGCTGGGAGAAAGTGCCCTGAGAGCTCCGGCGGCCCAAGGCCCGGAGGTCGCCGACCAGGATCCGCTGCTGGGGGTCCACCAGGGCCCGAACCTTCACATTGTTGATGTCCATCATCACGTAGAGGGGGCAGTCCTTCTTGTCGATGACGATACTTCCTTCGGGCGGAAAGGATTCAGCCAGCGCCAGCTGCAGGGCACGGGGGTCCCTGAAGCCATCGAATTGAATAAGGAATTCACCGGCCATGGCTTCCGGCTTCCCATTCGAGTCTTTGGGAAGATCGAAAACGTAAAGAGTCACGCGCCCGGTCTCGCCTTCGGGATGGATCTTGGCCTTTCTCAGGAACAGGTCCAGGGTCTGGTCCGCCAGGGGGAATTTGGCGAGGGCGGCCTGGAATTCCCGGTTCTCGACCAACCAGCCCAGTTGCCCAGACAGGGCCATGGAACAGCCCAAAGGCGCCGATTGGACCCAGGCCGGGGCCTTGGAGCCCTTGGGGTGGCAGCCCAGGACCGGCGTCAGAGCCAGGACCGCGGCCATGCCGAGGGTCATCCTCGCGATGCCTGCGGTACTTCGGCCCATGCGCATCTAGGTCTCCAGTGGCTTGGGCTACGGCGCGGCAGCCCAGATGCTTAGGGTACCCGAGCCTTAGGCCAGACTGCGGAGGGTGGCGGGCAGGTGCGGGCTCTTCAAGAGCAGCTGCTGTTCGCTCTCGGACATGAGCCCCCAGATCCGGATGGCGGATTCCCGCGGCGTCTTTGGGTTCAGCAGCAGCTCGGACATGATGGGCGGGTGGGCCATCATGATGGGATGCTGGGCGATGATGGCAAGCACGCTCCGAGGCGTCTGTTTGTTCCGCGCGAGCCGGAGCAGGATGCTGGGATCGAGCTGTCGGTCCGAGACCAGCTGCGACAGCGTGGACTCGTCCTGCAGCACCTCGTTGGGCAAGTAACGGATGAGTTCTCCGCCCGTGGAGCGAAGGGCCACGATGCGATGGGCCGTGTCCATGGCGAGGTAGAGGGCCCGCAAGGCGTCCTGGGCGCGGTTTTTCACCTCCAGGTGCGGGATGCGGGGGTCCCTGAGTACATCCAGGAGGGCCCGCGGTGCCTGTAGTTGCTGGAGCAGGCGCAGGGCGGTGTGTTCGGACAAATGAATGTTGTGAACCAGGGCCTCCTGGACCGCGGGGTTTTCGCCCCAGCTGGAATGATTCGCCAGCCGTTCGGCGCGGAGCTGGTCCAGGGAGGGAATCGCGGCCAGCAGTTCTTTGGGCGAAAGGCCGGGATTCTCAAGCACGACCAGGAAAACACTGAAGTCCGGGTCCATGAGGGCGAGCAGGAGCTGGTCTGGCTGGGTGGCCTGGTTGGCCCCGAACACCCGGTCCTCGAGCGAAGCCCAGCGGCCCTCGGGCTGAGGTGCCGTGAACCCACTGGCCTGGCTGGATCGGCGGCGCTGCAACCGGTCGTAGAAATATTTCACGACCCGCAGCAGGTTGGGCGCGGCCCGCTTGGCCCAAAGGGTGACGAACTGGTATTCGGATTCATCCAGCTGGGAGAACAGGCTGACGAGACGGTGGATCTCCGCCCGGTTCCGGGCGCCATGGTCCAGCCGCTGGATGAGATCCTCGCAGATCCACAGCTTGCGGCCCAAGTCGCCGGGGCTGGCCGGGGCGCTGCGGATGGCGGTGCGCACCACCTCTCTGAAATACCACCGGGCCTCGCCGTAGACTTCATCGAAGAATTCCGGGACCCGGCTTTGCTGGAGGGCGGAAGCCAGGATCTCCTCGGTGACGATGGGATTGTGGAGGGCGGAGGAGCGGATCTCCGCATCCGGGTCCGTCAGCAGGGCGCAGAGCTCCTCCACCTGGTGGGTGCTGGCGGCGCGGAGCAGCAGTTCTGATCTCGGAAGGACTGGAGTCGCGGCTTCCTCGGTATTGGAAGGAGCCTGCGGTGGGGCGGTGAGGGCCTCCCAATCCTGATCAGAGGCCGGAAGGGGCGGCAGTTCGGCGGTGTTGCCCGTGGACTGCACCTGTCTTGCCATCTGCTTGGCCTGGGCTTTCACGATGGGTTTCAGGTCCGGCCGCAGCTGCTGGTAAATGGCCTTGACCATCTCAGAGCGCTCTTCCTTCTCAGCGGTCGGAGCGTGGTCCAGCTCCCGCATCATGTCGAAGAGCGACACAGCCATTTCCAGGTCGCGCCGGATGCCCTCCGGGGTGTGCTCGTTCTCGGCGAGGGCCTGCAAGATGGGGCCATGCATGAGCCAGTGCGGCGTGCGGGCGATGAGGGTCAGGAGCCGGGGCGTCGAGAGGTTTCTCGCCAAGCCCTCGATGAGCTGGAGTTGGGCGTTGGTGGGCAGCTGGGGCCGGATGAGGGTGAGGTTCCGGAAATGAAGCTGCTCTTGCCGCGAAAGGAGGGCCAGGAAGGACAATTCCTCTTCCGGCTGCACGCTCATTTACGCACACGCGGGAGAGAGATGATCCAGGAGGCGCTCGTCTTCCAGGAAAAGGAGGGAATCCACCAGCACACCATTCAGGTTGTGCACCGTGGCTGCACGGAGCAGATGGTCCCGGGTGATGATGCTCCCGCCCATGAGGACAGGCAGGTTGGTGGACTCGCCGATGCTCTGGGCCGTGGAGAAATCCGGCGGTGCGTCGGGGCCCTCAGGGATGTCCACGAAGAGGAGGCGCTTGAATCCATAGGCGCGGATCTTCAGGGCCAGAGTTTGGGCGTTGAGGCCCGCTTGGTCGACCCAGCCGGAGCAGTGGACCTCACCGCCCCGCGCATCGATGGCTGCGGTGAGATAGCGCTGGAAGCGCGCCACCAGGCTCTCCACAACCATTGGGCTCTTGTGCAGGATGGTGCCGACCACCAGCCAGGAAGCGCCCTGGTCCACGAAAAACTGGGCCTGGTCCGAGCTGCGGATGCCCCCGGCCACCTGCACGCATACCTGGGGGGACTGCTGTTGGCAGGTCTGCAGGATGCGCCCGATGAGCTCCCGGTTATGGCCGGTGCTGTGGGCCGCATCCACGTCCACCAGCGCGAGCCGGGACAAACCGTGTCCCAGCAATTTGGCCACGAGTTCCATGGGGGCTAGGTCATGGTCATGGGCGCCTACGGTAGGGACGACGCGACCCTGTTTGAGGTTGAGTGTGGGGAAAACCTTCACGGAGTCGATCCTCGCAGTGTCCTGGCCCGCTTGGAGTTTACCCAGGGCATCGCACTTTTGACCAACAATCCTCGCGGATCAGGAGTGCCGTTGGCTCATATGTCCGTTGCGGTGCTGTGGTCCAGGCGTTCCACCAAGGCCCTAGCCGCCACGATCTCTGCCTGCTTGAGGCTGCCGGCGCTGGCTTCCACTTGGAGTTCACCGACGCGGGCGCGCACTATGAACACCGGCTGATGATCAGGCCCGGTGCGGGAGACCTGTTCGTAAGCCGGGGCCGGCATACCCAGAGCAGCAGCGCGTTCCTGAAGGGTGGTCTTGCTGTCGCGATGCTCCCACATGCCGATGTGTGCGGAGCGGACGGCCTCCAGATGATGGCGGCGTACCAAGGCCATGACCGGCGTCAGGCCGGCTTCGCCGACCTTCAAGGCATCCAGGTAAATGGCCGCGAGGATTGCTTCCATGGCATCCGCCATGGGCTTGCGGAGCGCGCCCGGTTGTTTGGGTGTGCGCGGGCCGGTCTTGAGGTGCAGTTCCAATGCCTTCGCCCATTCGTGCAGTGCGTCCGTGCAGACCAGCAGGCCTCTCAGCTTCGACATGGCGCCTTCGGGCCAGCTGGGATGCGCTTCGAAAATCAACTGGGCGACGCAGAAATTCAACAGTGCGTCCCCCAGGAATTCCAGCCGCTGGTTGTCCGGGCCCGGGCCTGCGGAACCATGGGTCAGCGCCAGGTCCAGCAGGCCGGGGTCCTTGAAGTGGTAGTGGAGGGCAGTCTCCAAATCCGCCGGGGACTTGCCCTTCATTCATGGCCCTCGAGGCCACCTGGAATGCGGTGGTTGAAGGCTTCATTATCCAAAATGGTTTTCAGCTGGGCATTGCTGCTTTCGAGCTGGGACAAGGAGATGCCCTTGCCCCGCGCCTGGCGGTAGAAGGACTTCATCTCGCCAAAGCGGCTGCTGTTGTAGGACACGACCAGGGCCCAGGCGTAGGCCCGGGAGTTGTAGGGGTTCGCTGCCAGGGCATTGCGGAGGCCTTCGAGCGCCTTGGCGGGGTTGCTGCCAGCCAGGGCCGTGGCCTCACTCAAGGTGGTGTTGCTCAGGCTGATGTGCTCGGCGGAGCTCAATGTGCTCAGGCGCTCTGGAGAAAAGGGTCCGCTTGGGGGCGCTTCGCGGGGAGCTTCCCGGGGGGACTCCGGCGACACAGGCAATGCGGGGGCAGGCCCCGAGACCTGGGGAGAGCTGCCTTTTGGTTTGAGGACAGGATTGGCCGGGGTTAATCGCGCAGGGGCATCGGGGACTGTCTTCGTGTCGCTAGGCGGAGCGGACTCGAGCGGTTTTGGCAGCTCGACGTTGGGTGCGCCTGCAGCGGCGCGGGGATCAGAGGATGTGGCGGGCGGCAGTTGCGCGATTGCGCCCTGCCTGGCCTGCCACCAGCGCCATCCCATATATCCGCCACCGGCCACCAAGGCCAGCACGGCGGCCGCGGCAAGGAGCAGCCCCATCAGCACGCCCGAACCGGATTTGGCCGGGGCAGCTTGAGCAGGGCGCGGCGCAGTGGCCGGGACAGGCGGTGGCAGCCCGGTGCCTGCTGTGGGATCCTGCGAGGCTGCGGCTGCGGCGGTCCCGGAAGGGAGCAGTGCCGTGGGTTCCGAAGCAAAGGGGACCGAATGCCCCGCAGAGCCGCTATGCAGGACCGTCGTGGCTTCAGGGATCTGCCCCAGCCAAGTGGGGTCCTTGGCGGCGCGCAGGGCCTTGGCGAACGCCTCCGCCGTTTGGTAGCGCTCATCGGGATTTTTCGCGAGGCCCTTGTCAAGCACGCCGCGGACCAGGGGGCTGATGCCTTCGAGCGAGCTTAAGTCGATGGGTTCCGGCGGCTCGTTGACGATTTTGTAGAGGATGGTCGGAGTGGTATCGCCACTGAAGGGTTTCCGTCCGCTCAAGGCTTCATAGAGGATGACCCCCACCGCGAAGAGGTCGCTCCGTGGATCGGGCCTGCCACTGCGGATGTACTCCGGGGCCATGTAGCTCACGGTGCCCATCACGATGCCGGTGCCGGTCATGTCGGAATTCGCCACACGCGCCACACCAAAATCCATCACCTTGGCGCGCAGCTTCTTGCCATCCCGCTGAACCCTGATGTTGGAGGGCTTGATGTCCCGGTGGACGATGCCCTGGCGGTGGGCGAAGTCCAGGCCATCGCAGACCTGCCCAAGCACTTCCAGGGCTTCTGAGCGGCTCAGGGACTGGTCCTGAAGCAACTCCTGCAGGTCATGTCCCGGCACCATCTCCATGGCGATGTACATGACGCCCTGGTCCTCGCCGAATTCATAGATGGTCACTAGATTCGGGTGATTGAGGACGCCGGCAGCCTTGGCCTCCCGCGCGAAGCGCTCCCGGGCTTCTTCGCCCTGGGCGGTGCTGGGGAGGATGGTCTTGATGGCCACCTCGCGGCCGATGGATGGGTCTTCGCCCAAATAAACTTCACCCATGGCCCCTTGGCCCAGGACCCGTTTGATGTGAAACTTGCCAAGTTTTTCAAACATGGATCTATCCCCCTCAAGGCTTGCTGCCATGCGTGGACCAAGCATAGGACGTTCCGAATTGGAGGCCAATGCGGTCTCAGGAAGGATTTGGGCATTTTTGGCCCAGTTCGTGCCATATTTTTTCACCCACCCGGAGTGTTCATGACAGAGGGCCAAACCCGCCAATTTCTGCCGGCGCTGATGGGGAGCCTCCGTCAGGAAGCCCAGGACGGGGTCCTGGTGCTGGAGCAGAACGACGGTATCCGCCATTTGTATTGGGTGAATGGAAATCTGGTCTACCTGAAGAGCGAGGCCGCGGGCGAGCAGTTCGGGAACTACCTGATCCGCCAGGGGGTGCTGGATTGGGATGCCCTCCAAGAATTGCTGGCGGACCAGCAGGGGACCCGGTTCGGCGACCGCCTGGTGAAATGGGGGCTCCTGTCGGAGCAGGAGCGGGACGACCACTTGTATCGTTTGATGCGCCAGATTCTGCTGCACGCCATGGAGCACCCCATCGAAGAAATGCGCTGGGAGGAGGCGCCGGTGGGGGGGCAGCTGGATCTGGATCTCTACTTCCCGCTCGATTACCGGCGCATGGTGTGGGAGACCTTTCTGGACTTGGCCAACCTGTCCGATGTCTGCGACCTGTTCCGGACTTCAACCGACTGGCGGTGGGAGGCGCCGCCGGATCTGCTGGACTCCCTCAAGGACCTGCCGCTCACCCCCCAGATGGCCTATGCCCTGACTTTTCTGGGCAAGGATCCAGTGGGATTCGAGACGCTGGTCTCGCTCACTGGCATGGCGGAAGAGGACTCTGCGCGTCTCATCGTGACGCTTTGGGCGCTTTCGGGCTTGAACCTTTCGAAAGGCGAGATGCCTTCACCCGCTAGGCGCAGGAAGCCTTCCCAGCCCATCACGCCCACCATGGTGCCCATTCTTCCACCCCTTTCGCCGCTTCCGCCGCCCGCGACAAAGCCCCCCGAAGCCAAAGCGCCGGTAGCGCCCCCAGCCCCCGCAGTCCCTGCTCCCCCCATGCAAGTCAGGCCACCCGTTCCCGCGGCAAAAATTCAGCTCGCCGATGGCTTGGACCCCACCGGCGATCTGGGCACCGACCCTGATACAGATCCAGGCGCTCCCACGGAAGAAAGCCTCACCCCCCAGCAGAGCGCGCTCAAGCTCTTCAAACGGGCCAAATACCTGCTGATCCAGGATCGCACCAGTGAGACCGTCCGCCTCTTGGAAGAGGTCGTGAAAATTGATCCAGAAGGGCCCATGTCCTACGAGGCCTGGCTTCTGCTCGGGCGGGTTCGCATGGCCAATCCGGCCTGGTCGCGGCGGGCCCTGGAGGCCATGCAGTGCGCGAACAAGTTGCGCCCGAATGCCGGAGAACCCTTTGCGCTCATGGGCGAGCTCTACTTGCGGAAAGGGTTCAAGGTCGAGGCGGCGCGGAATTACCGGAAGTCCATCGAATTGAATCCGCTCATCAACGTGCCCCCCGAGGTGGATATGACCCTGGCAGAGCAGGAGCCCGAAGCCCCGAAGCCAGAGCCGTCGGTTTGGCAGCGCATGCGGTCCTGGTTCGCTCCCGCCGGGAACTCCTGATCCAGGGTGGGCCGAAGCCCGGCTACATGGTTCCGAAGGTCCGGTCACCCGCGTCGCCCAGCCCCGGGAGGATGTAGCCGTCCTCATTTAATTGGCGGTCCACCGCGCCGGCCACGATGCGGACATCGGGGTGGTCCTTGCGCATCCGAGCGATGCCCTCGGGCGCTGCGATCACGCAGACGAACGTGATGTCGACCGCTCCGGCCTCCTTCACTTGGCGGATGGCTTCGGAAGCACTGCCGCCCGTGGCGAGCATGGGATCCAGGACATAAAGCTTGCGATCGGCCAATCCAGCGGGAAGGTTGCGGTAGTAGGGCACTGGAACCAACGACCCATGTTCGCGGTACAGGCCGATGTGTCCGACCTTGGCCGTGGGCATCAGCTTCAGGAAGGAGGGCACCAGCCCGAGCCCTGCGCGTAGCACAGGCACAAGCACGGGGTCGCCGCCGCTCAAGGTCTGGCTGGTGATCTGCTCGAGCGGCGTCTCTACCATGGTGGGGCCCGTAGGCAGGTTCCGGGTGGCCTCCACGGCCAGCATGAGACCTAATTCTTCGGTGAGGGCGCGGAACAAAATCACAGGCGTGCCGCGGTCTCGGAGGAGCGAGAGCTTATGTCGCGCGAGCGGGTGGTCCAGTTCAGAGGTCTGCATCGTGGCTCCAGCAGCGGGTTTGCGAAGTAAAGAAATCGAGGTCCGAGGGTTGCGCGGGGATCGAACTGGACCCAAGATTAGTTTGACTTGATTGACATTTTTGTTGACCGGGAAGGAAACAATGCTTTGATTGAATTCCAGCAGGACAATTCAATCACGTTCGACTCAACCGTTTTTCCATTCGGAGAGGGGATGATGGAGGCACCGGAATGCTAAGGAAAATCGCCATCTTTAAGGCCCTCGATGTCGAAATTAAAAAGCAACGAGGACCCGCGGCGGTGAAGGAAGCTTACCGGGGCCATCATTCTCTGAAAGAAGAACTCAGCCAGCCCGGCATCACCGTGATCGCCGAAGTGGCGGGCGGAAATCCGCTGCGAGGCCAGGTGCGGGAGGGCTATCGCGCCGCCACCCATGCCAAGAGTCTGGTGGAGAATGGAGCCCGGGCCATCTCCGTCGCTACGGATCGCTTCCTCTATTTCGGCGAGGACAAGCACCTGACGGAAGTTCGCGGGCAAGTGAAGAACCCGCTGCTCCGCCGGGATTTCATCCTGGAGGAATATCAGGTGGAGGAGAGCAAGATCCTCGGCGCCGACGCCATCAGCCTGGTAGCGGCGGTTCTGACGGTCGAGCGGATGCAGGCCCTCCTCAAGCTCGCGGCGGTGAAGTCTCTCGATGTGGTCGTCGAGGTCAGCAGCGAGCATGACCTCCAGAAGGCCCTGGATGCCGGAGCAGACCTCATCTGCGTGGTCGGTCGCAACCTGGACACGTGGGAGTCCTCCTGGGACATGGCCATCGCTTTGCTCAAGAAAGTCCCGGCCAAGAAGTGCCTCCGCATGGTCGAGTGCGGGGTCAATACGCTTGCCCAGATCAAGCAGCTCGAAGCCATGGGCGTGCATGGAGTCATCATCGGCGACGCGCTGCTCGATGAATTCTATCCGGGCAAACGTCTCGCGCAGATCCTTGCCGGCATTGAGCCTACGAAGAAATCATCGAAGGCGAAACCGAAGGCGGCCGTGCTTGTTCCAGTCGCCGCGCAAAAAGAATCTGCAACAAAAATCAAAGAGAAGGGTGCGCAATCCACGAAATTGCCTACACTCAAAGCAACATCACCAAGCTCCACCTCCAACCTTGCCCGAAAGGGCCCTAAGGAGCCAAAAATGGCACAAACCGAACCCATGACCGCTGGCATGCCCGCTGCGACCTCTGCAGCAGCGAAGAAGCCGGCCGCCAAAAAAGCCGCGCCGAAGAAGGCCGCCGCTAAGAAACCCGCTGCCAAGAAACCCGCTGCCAAGAAACCGGCCGCGAAGAAAGCCGCCCCGAAGAAGGCAGCCGCGAAGAAAGCCGCCCCGAAGAAGGCAGCTGCGAAGAAAGCCGCCCCCAAGAAGGCAGCTGCCAAGAAGGCCGCCCCGAAGAAGGCAGCCGCGAAGAAAGCCGCCCCCAAGAAGGCTGCTGCCAAGAAGGCCGCCCCGAAGAAGGCTGCTGCCAAGAAGGC
>JANXPB010000060.1 GCA_025357545.1 Holophagaceae bacterium | reverse complement strand
ATGGCCTAGGAGGGGAAAAAAACAAGGCTTCGAGTCCAAATTCTTTTTCCTGACTTCCATATGCTTAGCCCCAACCGAGCACATGCGCCATCAAAGGATGGAGCGTCCATGGGAAAGTGCCAGGTTTTGAATCAGAAGCAGTTTGGACTTGGGTCTGCCGGTGCCAGCCTACGGGAGAGGCGTGTCGACTAATCCTTTAGAAAGCATCGCCTCCACTTTAGTCTTGGCTTTCTGGAAGGCATCCTCGTCAATTTCGTCAGCGGACACGGGTTCATAGCCGCGGAAGTGGTACTTCATCGCCCCTCCTTTTTGCATCGGCTTGAAGTAGTAAGAATCCCGCCCAACGGCGTAGCCCACACTCGCATCCTTGGCGCGCTCCTGGATGCTCTTGCTGTAGGTGGTGAACCAGATCCCTCCTGGGGCGATGTAGGTCCCCACCGCGAGATCCTTTTCGGGCTCCGCCCGGAATTGGATGGGATCCGGTCCGAAGGCGGAGGTCGCGAGGGTGTGATATCGAAATGGAGCCATGGGCTCACAAGTTTCGAAATAGGCCGCATCAAAAGGACCCTTATCCGCAAGGAGCCTCTGGATTCCATCCCTTAAGCCCAAAAGACTGACTGAAGCTTGGCGGGGTGTGGGCTCGATTTGGTCAGAGAACCCGGGCCCAGCCATAAGCATGGCCGCCCGGCATTCCCAGGGATCCAGATTGAATCCATGCACGCCCTGCAATTGAAGTCCATTCGCCACGTTGTGGAAGCGCTCGCCATGGTCGGAGAACAAGGTTCGCACCGCGCCCTTATAGTTGGGGTCCTGTCCCAGCGCGTTCCAGATGGGTTCCCAAGCTTTCAAAATGCTCCCCATTCGGACCTGATAGGCCAGGAAGGGACCCGTGCGCGGGTCCACGTACGACACATCTTTCGGCTGTACTAGGCCTATATGGCTATAGGGCTCATAGGCTCTGGGGACAAGGGTCCACCAGCGGCCAGTCTGCTTCAGCTCCTGCCGATTCATGAAGATGGGCTGGTGGGCCAGGCAAGAATGAAACATGACCCAGCCACTACCCCGCCCCATGCGAAGGGCCTCCTTTAAGCCCTCGTCCATGGAGGCCCATGGATTGGTGGTGGGAAAGGGTTTGAGCCAGTTTTCCCACACCGCGTAAAGGGGGAAGCTCGCGGCCAGGTTGGAGTTCACGAAGTTCTCCCAGCCACTGGCGGGCATGAGGGAATCGTCCAGATCCATGTGACGCCCCACAACCCCGATAGTCCCTCCATCGTCAATGTAAAAACGAGGACGCCATCCCTTGAGCATGGCTTCTCTCAGGAGCACCAAATCGTGGGGGTGTTCGAACTCCTCCTTGGAAGGCCCGACATGACCAATGGTGTAGGTCATAGGATCCCCGCCCCACAGGATGTGCCACAGCAGTCGCGTGGCGGGGATCACGGTATAGGCGTTCTCGTAGCGCACCCCTTTGAAACCTGCGGAGCGCTCTAGAAAAGTGTCCGAGCGCAGGCCGTCAATGCCCATGAGGAGGACCTTGCAGGGCTGGTCCCCTCCTCGGGCCTCAGGCCTGGGGCGAGGTAGAACCTGAGGCGCCCAAGCCAAGCCGGACCAGAGGAGGAGCCAGCAGGCCAAGGTCGCCCCTCGGCGCATCAGGCCCACCTGGCTCTTTTGACTTAACCACCACAGGGGGTAAGCAAGAGCGAGACTGCCGAGCAGCGGAAAAATCAGCCAGAAGGGCATCACCCGAATTCCGGGCATGACCCACAGTGCGGTTGGAACCTGCCACCATAGCACAATGTGCGTCCAAAGGAGTGCTGAGAGGCCGAAGGCGAGAGACTCCCGGGCTTTCCACTCCTTAAGCCATTCCCGGCGGGCGAGAAGGCCTGGAATCAGGCTGGCCGCCCAGGCATAAATTCCGGCCCCGAAGTAGAGCGGAATCAGGATTCGCAGCGCGTATTGAATTCCGAACGCCCGGATGGGCCTGTACCCAAAGGCTTCGGAGATCCAACCCGCCATGCCCGCCTTGGCGAGTTTGAAACGAAAATAGGCCTCCATCATGAGGATGAACAGAAAGAGCGGCCCAAGTAGCGCGGGAACAAGAATTCGGGCCGGACGCGTGCGGAAAGCAGTCATGTTCAGCCACCCTTGATGTAGAGACAAAAAAAGAGGGGGAATCTATCCCCCTCCCTTATAGTGCCAGATCGAAGTATCGGCTCAACTACTCGATGGCCGTGGCCTTGCGGACGGTGGTGGACCCATTGATCTGATTCTGCGTTTTAGTGATTCCACCGACCCATCCGTTCGTGGTGGAGCCGGGGTAGGCGATGTACATGATCACTTGGCCCAGGGACCCAGCGGCCATCGCGTTAATGAAGGTCGACTTGGAGCCAGGGGTCCCCGCAGCAAAAGTCTGCGAGTAGGCGCCAGCGGCCGCATTCCAAGGATTCCGATCCTTGGTGGTGGGGTGCACCGCAGCCATATAGGCACTGAGAGAGGC
>JANXPB010000218.1 GCA_025357545.1 Holophagaceae bacterium | reverse complement strand
CTGTGCGCCATGGCGCCAAACCAGATCTGGAGTTGGGATATCACGGATCTCAAGGGACCCGTTCGGGGTTCCAAGTACAAGCTGTACACGACCCTTGACCTCTTCAGCCGCCTGGTGGTGGGCTGGACCGTGCAAGAGCGGGAGTGTGAGGATCTCGCCAAGGCCTTCCACCAGCAAACCTTCCTGCAGCACTGCATCCGGCCCGGCGAGTTGACGCTGCATTCGGATCGAGGTGCCGCCATGGTGTCGAAGACGGTGGGGAACCTCCTCAGCGACCTGAAGGTCACGAAGAGCCACAGCCGACCTCACGTGTCCGATGACAACCCGAATTTCGAATCGCAGTTCTAGACGCTGAAATACCACCCGGAATTCCCGGAACGGTTCGGCTCCATCGAGGACGCGCGCAGCTTCTGCCGCCGCTACTTCCAGTGGTACAAGGGATCCTGTCTCCGCAAGCCGAAGGCGCGCGGGAGCACGCGAGAGCGTGCGATAGACGGGAACGAGCACCGGCACAGCGGCATCGGCATGATGACGCCCGCCAGCGTCCACAAAGGCCGCGCCACCGAGATCCACGCCGCCCGCCAGAACGTGCTCGACCAAGCCTTCCAGGCCCACCCCGAGCGCTTCTCCAAGGGCCGCCCCAAGCCGCCGGAACTGCCCAGTCCCGCCTGGATCAACCGGCCCACGGAAGCAGAAAAGGAAATCGCAGCATGACGATGATGGCCCATTGCTGCGGTGAGATGTGGGAACCGCGCAGCGTATTCCAAGGGGCTGTGGGAAAGTCGCAGACTTTTCCATGGCCCCGGCGCCACTCCGCAGCCGCTGGGTCGGAGCATGAATTCACGCCACCTGCTGTCTCAAAGTCGTTGACGCGTTCCGGCGAGATAGTCAAGGTCTGGTACACCGTTGACGGTGGTGCCCTTCAGGGCACCCTGACGGCCCCTTACACCGTGAATCTTGACCCCTCCACCTGGGCCCCGTCCACCGATGGATGGCACTCCCTGACGGGGTGGGCGCAGGATCGGGCCGGTCGCCTTGGTGGGACCACGATTAGCATCCTTTTCAAACCCTGAACGCTTTATGCGAAGGAACGATCATGCGCATGTGGAAGGAAGTTACCCTGATCGCCTGGATGACAGGTGGAATTTATGCACAGACTCCGGAGCCCACGGAATTCCGCCCTATGGCACCTTGGCCCTACACCATGGAACAGGTGGTCATGAGCGGGTCGCTGAGCGGGGGGAAGCATGGCGCACCGCTCATGGGCCACAACAGTTTTGGGATTTCCCGCACAATCATGAGCTGGCCGAGGCGGGAAGATTGCTGGGTAGAGGTGTCCCTGGACACCGGAAAGTGGCTGAAAATTCCACTTATGGTGGCGCGGAAATCTGAAGAAGAACAAGAAGATTGCCCGGAGTGCCAAGTGTGGCAGGCAGTGTTCGCACCAAGTGGGAGGGTCATGGGTTACAAGCTGTACTGGGAAGGGGTGTTTCGGGGGGACCATTTCTTTCCAGGGGCTTCTGATACCACGGTGCCTTCGATCCGAGCCTGGGAGCACAAGCCAAATAACATCTCCTGGGAGGTGCGGGATGCAGGTCCGCATTGGATTGGAGGCGATTACGTAGAGGTCACTTACAGCCGGGATTTCGGCTCACATTGGTATCTGGCCGGTGAAAACTCCGCCAAGGGCGCCACGGATTTCAAGGATTTCGTGTTCAAAAGCGCCCAGCACCTACTAGTCATTCGTTTTGAGGTCTATCGGGGGACCCGGCGTTTTGTCGCCTATTGGTCCATGGAAAAGCATCAGTTTGTCACCAACCTTCAGGAACTCGGGGTTCGTCCGGGTTCAGTCCCTAGCGGTACCATTCCAGTGAAGTAAGCACTCCAAGTAGATTGCCCCTCGCCAAGTCTTGATCTACGCATGTTCCGTAAACAATCTGGGGCCTCGGCTGGTGGCCAAACCTCTTGTTGGTGCTTCCAAAGGTGGATGGGGCAACGTTTGACCCCACGGGTTCGCCTGGGGACTTCTGCTCTATCGGGGAATATTTTCCATGCGTACATTCGTCGGCCCTGAGAATCCCTACAGGCCGATTCTAGCGGCCTGTAGGGCTGGTCGATAAAACCTGAAGGCTTCGACTTGGGCGATCAGACCCTGTCTCGCAACCTTGGCAGCGCCCGAAAGCAGGCGCAAAAATGCCCTCATCCGGGCCAGGAGCTTGCTCAGGTTGTGCCCGGCACCGCAGAGGAGGGCGCTGGCTCGGGCCTGCGGCCCTCGGGGCTTTGCCCCCGCCATCGGCTGCGCCGATGCGGCCCTATTTGCTGCGCAAATGGTCATCGCATCGCCCTGCATGCCTTTGAGAAAGTTCCGCCCTAACAACCCATCGCTCTGACTCGGGCTCCGCCCTCGCCCCTTCGGGGCCGCAATCCGCTTCGCGGATTCGGTCCTATCCTCCATCCGCTGCGCTTCTGTCGGATAGTCATGTGGCCGATCTCAGGTTCCACCGGGGACCTGCGCCGGAGTTGGCGTTTGAGCGTGTTTCCGAGCTTGCGGGTGCCACTGATGAGGACGCGGCTGCGCTCTTCGGAAATACCGTGGCTTTTGTATCCCTCCATCTATCGCCACGCATCGCCTGGCTCCCGCGCGCTTCACTTGCGGAGGTGGAGCCTCTGTCCACAAAGGTGAGGCCTGGAAGCGTGCCCGTGAGCCGATGCACCTGGTCGAGCTGGCCCTCTTCTAAGGTGTGACCATCGTAGGGATTATCGGGGCAGCTCTGGAGGCCCACGATGAAACCCTCTTTGTGGGTCACAGCCAAGCTCACCTTCACGCCGAATTCGTAAGGTCGGTGCGCTTTTCCCTTCGCGATGCACTCGACTTCGGGCGCATGCAGGCTGTACAGCTTGTTCCTGGTTTCCGCTTCTGCGTAAGCAGCAATTCGGAGAGCAGCAGCGTCCCGCGGTGCTTGCTGTAGCCCTCTCGGCCTCACGCATCACGCGCCCAGCCAAGGTCTTCAGGTGTTTTTGGACCTTCCGCGCCCGCTTGAACTGTTTGGCTTTGGCATATCGCGCGTGCTTAGAAAATTCGTTCCTCACCGTTCGGGTGAAGGACTGGCGCAGCTCTACACCTTCCGATTTCGCGATGCTGATCATGGCCGCATGGACTTTGCGGTACAGCCGCGCATCCGTGGGATGCGCCACAGCCTTGGGCTGCACCGTGGTGTCCACAATCACTTTTTCAATACTACGTTCGGTGATCGTCTTCGTCCGCTTACCCCCATCAATCGTGAGCTTCAGCAGCTTCTCGCAACCCGCTTCGCCAATACGCTTGCGCCACTTGGTCATCTGGCTGGGGTTGCTCGGCAACTTGTGCTGAAAGTATTCCTCTCCGCAAAAATACTGGTCGTAGGGGTTCTGCACCCAATGCCGGACGACTTCTTCGTCGGAGAGCGCATAGACGTGCTTGAGAAAATGCAAGCCCGCCATCAATCGGTTGGGCACGCCGGGGCGGACAGTATGTGGGCAATACAGCTTGCCGAACTCGGCCTCCAACGCAGCCCAATCGATCACAGCCGCCAGCCGGTAAAGCTCCTGGGAAGGGTCCAACACCATCTCCAGGCTCCACCCGATCATGGGCTGCTCCTGGGTCGTCCTTTTCGTGATCGGCTTCATGCAAAATCCACCAGAAAACGGGGGGCTCCTCCTGCTATCTGGTGGATTTTATAGCGGATATGTTTCCGCAAATATCTGCCAATGCATGGCCTACTGGTTATTCAGGGCCGACTATTGAGGCGCACCACTTTTGGACTCGGCTCGAACTCCCACACTCCACCCAGGCGGAACTGATCGAGGATGGGACACTGTCCCCATGCCCGGCCACCTCATCCTCGTCCCTACGCCCTTGGGCAATCTCGGCGATCTCACGCATCGCGCCGTGCAGGCGCTGGAGGGCTGCGACTTGGTGGCCTGCGAGGACACCCGGCGCACGGGGGGGCTGCTGGCCCACCTGGGCATCGACAAGCCCCTGCAGCGCTTTGACGACCACGCAGGGGAGGCGGCCTTCGAGCGGGTGACGGCGGCCCTGGTGAATGGCCAGACCGTGGCCTACTGCAGCGACGCGGGCATGCCGGGCATCAACGACCCGGGCTTCGAGATCGCCCGCATCGCCCGGGAGAATGGCGTGAAGGTGACGGTGCTGCCGGGCGCCTCGGCAGTGACCCTGGCGGTAGTGGCCAGCGGCCTGCCCAGCCACGCCTTCAGCTTCTGGGGCTACCTGCCCAGCCGCAGCGAGCCGCGCAAAACCATGCTCAAGATGCTGGGGGCCCAGGAGGAAACGGTGGTGGTCTTCGAGACGCCCCACCGCATCCACGAAACTCTGGCGGAACTGGTGGACCTGCTGCCGGAGCGGGAGATCGCCCTGGGCCGGGAGCTGACGAAGTTGCACGAGAGCTGGTACCGGGGCACCCCCGCCCAGGTGAGCCAGCAGCTGGGCAACGAATCCCGCGGCGAGATGGTGCTGGTGCTCTCCGGGGCCGCCGCCAAGCGCACCGTCACGGAAGTTCAAAGCGATTTCGACGGTACCGAACTGCCCGAGTGGGCCACGCGCTACCTGGACGCCGCCCGGGACGGTGGCATGACCCTGCGGGAAGCCGTGAAACCCCTGGCGCGGCACCTGAATGTGAGCGCCTCGGACCTCTACAAGCTGGCGGTGGATCGGTAGATCAAACCCCACCGTGCACAGCCCATAGCCAAGCTCCCGCTCCATCCGCTTACAATTCCTCCAGCAATCCCAGGAGGCCACCATGCATCCCATGTTGAAAGTGCTGCTTTGGCTCCTGGGTTCCCTGGCGGGGCTCGTGGTGTTGGTGGCGATCGTGGGCCTTTGCCTCCCCCGCGAACACCGGGCGGCCCGCTCGCTCAAACTGGCGAAGACCCCGCCCGAGGCGGTGTGGGCGGTCATCACCAACCACGCCCAGGACCCCACCTGGCGCCGCGACGTGGCCGCTTCCGTGCGGCTTGCCGATGCACATGGCCACGCGGTCTGGCAGGACCGCTTCAAGAACGGGCAGACCATGAGCTATGAGACGACTGAAGCCAGCCCCAACCAGAAACTGGTGCGCCTGATCGTGGATTCCGGGGGGCCCTTTGGGGGCACTTGGACCTATGTGCTGAGCCCCGAAGGCGCGGGCACCCGCCTCACCATCACCGAGGAGGGTTGGGTGTCGAATCCCATCTTCAAAGTGGTCGGTAAATTCATCATCGGCCATCACGCGACGCTGGAGACCTACCTGAAGCACCTCGCCGTGAAGCTGGGCGAGCCGGCCCACCCCGAAGCCGTCGCTTGAACGCTCCCCCACCGGAGCTGGACGCGGCGCTGCACCTCCGCCACAGCCGCAGATACGCGGTACTGCTGCTGCTGGCCCTCCTCGCCCACACTTATGTCAAATGGCGGTTGGGCACGCTGCCGGAACTGCTGTGGGGCTGCAACGTGGCCAGCTTCTGCATCCTCGCGGGGCTCTGGCTCCAGTCCCCCCGGGCCGTGGCTGTGGGTTTTCTTTGGCACGTCTGCATCGGGGATCCGGCCTACCTGGCGGAAGTCATACGGAGTGGCCACACCGGGTGGTCGTCGGTGCTGGTGCACAGCCTGCCCGCCGTGGCCGGGTTCTTCTACTTGCGCCGCACCGGCCTGCCCCGCGGGGCGCCCTACCTGGCGCTGGCGATGTTCATCGCCTTGGTGCCTCTGAGCCACTACCTCACTCCCACGCCCCTCAACATCAACCTTGCCCATCAGCGGCTTGGGTTTGTGACAGCCTGGTTTCCGGGCAACTGGAGCTATCGCGTGGCCTTCAGCGCCGGGATGCTGCTGGTGCTGCTGGTGGGGGATGCCCTGCTGGCCTTGATTCTGAAGCGGCCTCCCGCCGCGGGTCCATCTCAGTCATCCTGAGGGCATGGACGAACGTGACGTGCTGAAGCAGATCGTGGAAGCCTGCCGGCGGCTCCACGCGCGGAACCTGCTGGCGGCGGCGGATGGCAACATCTCCTACCGCTTCTCGGATGAACGCATCGCCATCACGCCCACGGGCATCAACAAGGCAAAGCTGCGGGTGGAGGACATGGCCTTCAAGCAGCTGGATGGCACCATCCTGAAGGGCCGCCCCAGCGGAGAGCGGCTCATGCATCTGGCGGTGTACCGAGCCTGCCCCGAAGCCCGGTGCGTGGTGCACGCCCATCCCCCCACCGCCATCGCCTGGAGCCTGGCGCGGCCGGACCTGGACTTCCTGCCGGACGAGGCTCTGCCGGAAGTGATCCTGGCCGCCGGGCGCATTCCCATCGTGCCCTACGCGCGGCCGGGCACCGCCGCCATGGGCGACCAGCTGCGACCCTTCCTGCCCGCCCACCGACTCTGCATCCTGGCGCGGCATGGCGCCCTGTGCTGGGGCGAGACGGTGGAGGACGCCTACAATGGCATCGAGCGCCTGGAGCACGTCTGCCAGATCCTGAAATCCGCCACGGAGCTGGGCGGCCTCGCGCCCCTGCCCGAGGTGGAACTGGCGGCCCTCCGCGAACTCCGCGCCGCCCAGGGGCCGAGGATCCTGTGAGAGCCCTCCAATCCCTCGCTCTGCGGTTCGATGGCAAGCGTTTGTCCATCCTGGACCAGTCCATGCTGCCCCACGCGGAAGTGTGGGTGGATGTCACTGAACCCCGGGCCATGATCGAAGCCATCCAGAAATTGAAGGTGCGCGGCGCGCCGCTGCTGGGTGTGGCGGCGGCCATGTGTCTGGCCTGCATCGCCGAAACCGGCGCCTCCCACGCGCAGCTCGAAAGCGATGCGCTGTGGCTGCGGCGCGCCCGGCCCACGGCGGTGAACCTCATGTGGGCCCTGGACCGTTTGCGCCGCGTGCTGGAGCGGGGCGGCTCCAAGGATGACCTGGTGCAGGAGGCCGAGCACATTTTCCTGGAGGACGTGCTGCTCTGCGAACACATGGCGGAGCACGGCGCGGGGCTCATTCAGGGCGGGGAGGCGATCCTGACCCACTGCAACACCGGTGGCCTGGCCACGGTGGGCGTCGGAACGGCGCTAGGGGTCATCCAGAAGGCCCATCTCCAAAACAAGCGCATCCATGTATTCGTCGACGAGACCCGGCCACTGCTCCAGGGCGCGCGGCTCACCACGTGGGAGCTGGACAAGCTGGGCATCCCCCACACCCTGATCACTGACAGCATGGCCGCCATCCTGCTGCGGGACGGCCGGGTCTCCAGGGTGCTGGTGGGGGCCGACCGCGTTGCCATGAACGGCGATTTCGCCAACAAGGTGGGCACCTACGGCCTGGCAGTGCAGGCCCATCACCACGGCGTCCCCTTCCACCCGGTGGCGCCCTATTCCACCGTGGACACCCGCAGCGCCCGGGGCGCCGACATCCCCATCGAAGAGCGCGCCGCCGGCGAAGTGCTGGGTTTCCGGGACGAGGCCTGGGCCCCGGAAGGCACCGAGGTGTTCAACCCCTCCTTCGACGTGACGCCCGTGGACCTGGTGACCAGCCTGGTCTTGGACCGTGGGGTCATCACCCAGGCGGAGCTGAAGGCAGGGAAATTGAGACAGGGAGTATGAGACCGCAGCGTGAACATATTGATTTGAATCAGCCACGGATGAATTCAAATGAAATTCCAGGATTTCGGCTCGACATCACTTTGGACGGTGCCTTCGACTAGCCACTTGAAGCCCATCCTTGAACCTCGAAAAAGTCGGATGTCGGTTACCACGCCAGAAGGAGTGAATAGGGCAAGGCCACTTTCCTTGGGGTGCCTCAATTCCCACCTGAGTTCATTCGTGGCTGCTATTCGATTGAACGCAAATCCGCCTGGAAATTCAGAGTATGTCGAGGTATTTCGTGGCTCCAGCTTCCATGCCGCCTTCGGGGATCCAGGCGCAGACATCGGCTTGGGCCAGGGCGATGAGGTCACCGCTGCCTTTGGAGCGCAGAGGACGCAGGTTTTCGCCCTGTCGCGTGCAGGGCAGGAGGAGTGGGCGGTCCCCAAGATTTTTCACGGCTTCCACCAGGCGGCCCCACCGCCATGGATCTCGCTCAGGCGTGCCCTCCAACCGGGCCAGCACCAATGGCAGGAAAAGTAGCGCATTGAGGTAGGCGCTTTGGGGATTGCCGGGCAGGCCAAGGATCACATGGTCTCCAAGAAGGGCCACCAGCATAGGTTTACCGGGCTTCAGGCGGATCTTGTGGAACAGGAGGTCGGCGCCGAGCTCCCTTAGGACGCTCGGCAAATGGTCCTTTTCGCCCATGCTCACACCGCCGCTGGTGAGGAGCACCTCCACATCACCCAGATTCGACAACCGGTCTCGCAGCGCCTCCGGGTCATCGGGCAGGCTCGGCAGATTCAAGGCGTCCGCGCCCAGGCGGTGAGCCAGGGCCGTGAGCATGGGGCCATTGGAATCGCGGATTTGGTGGGGGAGGGGGGATCCTTTCAGTTCATCGCCCGTGCTGGCGATGCCCACCCGGATGCGGCGCAGCTTTGAAGGCTGGCTGCCCACCTGGGCCGCAAGGCCTGACCTGGTGGCGGTGAAGGAGGACCCTTCCGGCAGAAGTTCGTCTCCTTCCCGCGCCTGGAGGCCCTGCTTCCGGATCGCCTCTCCGGACCGCGGCAGACGCTGCGGCCACAGCGTTCCACCCTCGAGGCGCAGCTCTTCCACGGGGACCACCGCATCCGCCCCGGCGGGCAGGGCCGCGCCGGTCATGATGCGCACGGCGTCGCCGGGACCGACGGTGAATATGGACGGATCATCGCCCGCGTAGAGGGTGCCGAGGAGGCGGCGCGGCCGGTCCCCATCCGCCACCCGCAGGGCCGCGCCATCCATGGCGCTGCGGTCCAGGGCGGGATCGTCCCGGTCCGCGCGCAGCGCGGCCATGCCTTTCATGGGAAGTGCCGCGCGCACCTTGGCCAGGGCTTCATCAAGGGACAGGAGCTGCTCAGCCATGACGTGAGCTTACGACACCTTTTCCAGCATGGACTGCACGGCCCCGCGCCAGCCTTCGAGCTGGATGCCGCCCCCCTGCAGGCGGGTGAGCGTCCAGCAGACATCGTCGCCCCGGCCCTCCAGTTCGCGGTGTTCGGTCCCTTTTACCTGGTGGAACCAATCCCCGGCGACCCCGTAGAACTGGGTGTCCTCGGCCTGGCCTGCCAGCAGCAACACGTGCTCGTCGCCGCGGTGGAGGTGGTCCGGGAAGCGCCGTCCTGGCGGCAGCAGGATCATGTGCAGGCTGGCACCCGTGCTAGGGTCCTTGGTCAGCATGGCGCTGCTGCACCCGTTCATGAGGGTCTTGACCCATTTCCACTTGTCCGGAGGCGGGAGTTCATCCAGCACGGCCTGGGGCAGGAAGGGCTCCCTGGCCAGGGCGCTGCCCTTGGCCTGGATCGCTTCGTGGGCCGCCGCCAATAACCGCATGGGCCGGTCGGCAGTGCCGTCGGCCAGGGCCCGGCTCACTGTGCTGGGCATGGGGTGGGCCGAGCGGCGCTCGATGAGCGAACCCGTGGCGAGCCGGCCGCCGGCCTTGAGCCGCACCAAGGCGGCGTCCAGCGCTACCTTGGCCTGGGCGTAGGCGGCCTGGGAGGCCGGAGCCTCCTCGGAGATGGCTTTACGAAACAGGCCGGGCAGCGCTTGCAGGGAGTTGAGCATCGCCTGGCAGGGTTTGCAGGCCTTCAGGTGCAGGCCCATCCGCAGGCGAAGGCCCGAGGCCAGCACCCCCTCCTGGTAGTCGGGGATGAAGTTGACCACATCTTTGCAGGACAGCAGCAGGTTCATGGGCGGGCCCCCTGTCGAACGGGGGTGGATGCGGAAACGCGCACCTGCGCCGCGTAGGCCCCCAGGTGCCCCCGCAGGCCAAGCCGGGCCCGGTGGAGCCGCTGCCGCACGAGATCGCGGGAAATGCCCAGGTGCATGGCGATGTCCTCGGTGTCCCAGCCTTCGAGATCCTTCAGCACGAAGACCGCGCGCTGTTCATCCGAAAGCAGGTCGAGGCCCTCGACCACCTTCGCGCGCAGTTGAAGCCGTTCGGCCATTTCCAGTGCCTCCGCGTCCTGGCTCCAGGCCAGAACAGAATCCGTGTCCATGAGATGCCCGTCGTCCTTGAAACGTGGCTGAAAATTTTCTACTGAATCTTCCCGCTTCCGCATTCGGGAGCGGCGGAGCATCAAGGCTTCGTTCACGCAGATCCGGTAGGCCCAGGTGCTGAACTTGCTTTTGCCCTCGAATTTTCCCAGCTCGAGATGAATGCTCAGAAGGGCTTCCTGCAGGGCATCCTGGGCGTCCGCCGGTTCACCAAGGATGCGGGAGATGGCCGCATAGAACATTCCTAGCGAAGGCTGCACCAGGGCGGAAAAAGCCTCACCGTCGCCGGCGCTGGCCGCGGCCAGTAACTTTTTCTCTTCGGTGGAATCCATGGAGGAATCTTAGCGCGGACCCCGGCTCAGGCAGCACGGCAACCGCTCTGGCCAGCGGGGGTGCTGCCGATGGAGGGGCCTACCGGGTCAGCCTTGGCAGGCAGATCGTGAAACTGGAGCCCAGGCCCTTGCCCTGGCTGGCCACCCGGATGTCGCCCCCGTGCCGCAGGACGATCTCCTTGCTGAGGAAAAGGCCAAGCCCGGAGCCGGGAACTTGGCGGGTCAGTTCATCCCCCACCCGGTAGAAAGGTTGGAAGATCCTGGGCATCTCCTTGCTGAAAATGCCGTTACCGCGGTCCGACACCACCAGGTAGACCTCGTCCCGGTCGCCGTCCAGGGTGATGGTCGTCTGGCGTGGTTCCCCAGCGTATTTATAGGCATTGGAGAGCAGGTTCTCCACTACGGTACCCAGGCCCTTGGGGTCCGCCATCACCCAGATCCCCTTGCCCAACTCCACCTTCAATCCCAGGGCGCCGGTCCCCAGCCGATTGTCCATGGCTTCGCAAACGCCCTGCAGCCAAGGTTCCAGATCCAGGGCCTCGAGCCGAAGCTCCAGGCTGCCGGCCTCGGCCCGGGCGGCTTCCAGCAGGTTGCTGACCAGCTCGGTCAGGCGGGCCAGGTCCTTTTCCATGAGGTCCCGCACCCGCGCCTTCCGCTCCTCGGTGAGCTGGCGGGTAAAAATCGTGTCCGTCCAGACCTGGAGCGCGGCGATGGGGGTCTTGAGCTCATGGGTCACGGTGGCGATGAAGTTCCGCTGGCGCAGTACCAGCTCCATTTCCGTGTTGAGCTTCCGGTAGATGTAGATGAGCCCCAAAAGCACGCCCAGGGCCATGAACCCGCCTTGGGCCGCCACCCGCCAGAGGGCCTGACGCCGCTCCCGGGCAAGGATCTGCAGGGGCTCTTTGCGCAGGGTGATGTAGGCCGACTGGTCGAAAAGCAAAGGATCATCGTCGGCCACAGGATCGGGCACCACCGCCACATAGGGAAAACGGGCCTCGATGGCGCGGCGCCGGTCGGCGATGGGGGGCAGGTCCACTTCCTGGGCCTCCACCACCACGCGGCCCTGGATGCTGGGGCCCATGCCAATGGCTGGATAGGCGCGCAAGCGGGCCAGGATGTCCTTGGTATCCATCTGCCAGGCTTCAGCGCGGCTGGCCTTGAGCTGGTCGATCCGGGCGTCTTCGAAGCTCCGGGTCTGGCGGGTCTGCAGGCTGATCCACCAGGCGAGCTGGGAACACAGCAGCAGCGCCACGCCCCAGAAGATCAGGCGTTGGGTGCGGACCCTGCGGAGGTGGCGATCCATGGAGACAGTATTGCTGGGGTGAGGCCATGAGGTACGAGGTTTGAGGAGTGCGTCTCCGGCGTACTGGATGGCGCGGCCTGAGGCCACCACCCTATTGACCCTCGCCACCTCGCAGCCCATCACCCTACCTCTGCTTGGCAGTTCAGGCGGGTCGGGTCATGCTAATTGTCCATGAGTCCGACCCCCCCCCAGAATCCTGTCCCGGCCGCTTCGCCTGGTGGGGGGTCCCGGAATGAAGGCGGCCTTATCGCAAGTGGCGCCCACCGAACGGGCCAACCCCAGGAAGCCAAGATTGAAGCCTCTGCCATGGTGTTGGCGGAGCTTGTGCAGGCCCAGCGGCAGTTGGGCCAGGTGACCCACGAGCTCAATGACCTCAAAGCGCGGCTGGGGCGGCGTGGCCACCAGATGTCGGTGCTCCAGCATGTGGCGGAGATCCTCGCGGCCACCAGCAAGGCCACCCAAGTGGCCGACGTGGTCATGGATGTCATGGTCCAGGAATTCGGCTGCAAGCGATGCGTAGTGTGGGTGCTGGAAGATGGCGGCATGACCTTCCAGCCTCGCAGCGGCTTCGGCCTGTCCAGGGTGGAGTGGGTGGAACTGCGGCTGCCGGCCCCCAACCCCTTCCCAGATTCGCCTATCGTGCTGTACCAGAATCAATGGCTGGAAAACGACCTTCCAGGCCCGGTGCTCGAAAAGCTCAGGCAGGATGCGAAAACCCAACTCTTCTTCGTGCCCTTCGAGAACCAGTTGCTGGTCATGGGCTTCGCCATCCTGGTGCTGCCGGCCGGGCATACCTGGGAAGAAGAGGACTTCGAGGCCATGTCCATCCTCCAGCGGCTGGCGGCCGTCAGCATCTACAATGCCTGGCTGTTCCGGGAC
>JANXPB010000216.1 GCA_025357545.1 Holophagaceae bacterium | reverse complement strand
AATAGTCGGGCCTGATAAACCCTACATGCCGATTCTAGCGGCCATCAGGGCGGGCCGATAAGCATTGGAACGTTCGAGGTGGGCGATCAAGTCGTTTAGCGCCGCCTTGGCATCGTCTAAAAGTAGGCATAAAAGTGCCCTGATCCGGGCCAGGATCTTTCTCAGATTGTGCCCGGCGCCGCAGAGCAGGGCGTTCATCGCATCACCTTGCACGCCTTTGAGGAAGTTTCGTCCAAGCAGCCCGTCGCTCTTCATATGGCCGATCTCGGGTTCCACTGCGGACCGGCGCCGGAGTTGGCGTTTGAGCGTGTCTCCCAGCTTGCTTGTACCGCTGATGAACACGCGGCTTCGCTCCTCGGGAATTCCGTGGCCTCGATATCCCTTGTCCACGAAGGCCATGCGCGGCAATGTGCCAGTGAGCCGCTCCACCTGGTCCAGCTGGCCATCGAGCGTGTGCCCATCGTAAGGGCTGTCCGGGCAGCTCTGGATGCCGACGACGAAGCCCTCCTTGTGCGTCACAGCCAGGCTCACCTTCACACCGAACTCGTAAGGTCGGTGAGCTTTCCCCTTCGCGATGCATTCGACTTCCGGCGCATGCAGACTGTACAACTTGTTTTTGGTTTTCCGCTTCTGCGTGAGCAGCAATTCGGAGAGCAATAGCGTGCCGCGATGGCGTGCGTAGCCTTCGTCACTGAGCTTGCGTTCGACATCGCGAAGCACCCGCCCAGCCAAGGTCTTCAAATGTTTCTGCACCTTCCGCGCACGCTTGAACTGTTTGGCTTTGGCATACCGCGCGTGCTGAGAAAATTCGTTCCTCACCGTCCGGGTGAAGGACTGGCGCAGTTCTAGGCGCTCCGATTTCGCGATTCGAATCATGGCCGCGTGGACCTTGCGGTAGAGCCGAGCATCTGTGGGATGAGCCACAGCCTTGGGTTGAACGGTAGTATCGACAATCACTTTCTCGAAGCTTCGTTCGGTGATCGTCTTTGTGCGCTTACCTGCTTCGATGGTGATCTGAAGCAGCTTCTCGCAACCCGCTTCGCCGATACGCTTGCGCCACTTCGTCATCTGGCTTGGGTTGATCGGAAGCCGGTGCTGAAAGTATTCCTCTCCACAAAAATACTGGTCGTAGGGGTTCTGCACCCAATGCCTCACGACTTCCTCATCGGAAAGCGCATAGACGTGTTTGAGGAAGTGCAAGCCCGCCATCAAGCGGATGGGCACGCCGGGTCGGCCATTATCCGGGCAGTACAGCTTGCAGAACTCGGCCTCCAGCGCGGTCCAATCGATCACTGAAGCTAGACGGTAGAGCTCCTGTGAAGGATCCAGTACCATCTCCAAGCTCCACCCGATCATGGGTTGTTCCTGAGTCGTTCTTTTCGTAATCGGCTTCATGCAAGATCCACCAGAAAATGGGGGGGCTCCCCCTACTATCTGGTGGATTTTATAGCGGAAATGTTCCCGCAAATATCTGCCAATGCATGGCCTACGGGTTATTCAGTACCGACCAAATAGTGGGATCCGTCAGGGGGTGGACATCTTCAGATGGAACTGGGTCTACTGGGTCTGATATCCGCTTCGAGGCACAGGCGCGACACACCATCAGACCACGCACTGAATATACTTGGTCCATGGGAATGCTAGGTGTACCGCAGTCGATGCAAGCAAAGAAACGCAAGAGATTGCTCGTCCTTCAAAAAGCGAGTCATACAAATTTGAATATGTGCCTTATTCGACCAATCCGAGAATGCGCAACTATTGCCCTCCCATGAATCGCTCCTTCAATGATGGCGTCAGTCACTAGCCAAGTATGGGTGAAAGTGATCACAGTCATCATTATCGCCGCAAACTGCCCAGGTTTCCCCGGGATGCATTGCCAAGTCGGAGAGCTTCAAATATGCAAATTCCCCCCAAGCACATGAAACCACATAACCCCCAACGAAAAGCTGACCAGTACTACTTTGCACTTCAGCAACAACTATTTGATACAACCGCGCAGTACAACAAGCAGTTAGTCCGGCCCTTTAACGCGAAGACTCCAGGTCCGGAGATATTGGCTGTCACAGCGAAACGATCAGCACTCCGGTAGGTTCACGCCGATGTCCAGGGGCGCTTCCAGGACGTTGAGGGCCAGGCCGCCCCGGGCGGTCTCTTTGTATTTGCTCTTCATGTCGGCGCCGGTGTCGCGCATGGTGCGGATGACCTTGTCGAGGCTCACGAAGTGGGTGCCATCGCCCCGCAGCGCCATGCGGGCGGCGTTGATGGCCTTGATGGCGGCCATGGCGTTGCGCTCGATGCAGGGCACCTGCACCAGCCCGCCGATGGGGTCGCAGGTGAGGCCCAGGTTGTGCTCCATGCCGATCTCCGCGGCGTTCTCAACCTGGTGGGGCGTGCCGCCCATCACTTCCGCAAGAGCCCCCGCGGCCATGCTGCAGGCGCTGCCCACCTCGCCCTGGCAGCCCACTTCGGCGCCGCTGATGCTGGCGTTCTCCTTGTAGAGCACGCCGATGGCGCCGGCCGTCAGCAGGAAGCGGATGACGCCGTCGTCCGTGGCCCCCGGCACGAAGCGGCGGTAGTAGAGCAGCACGGCGGGGATGATGCCCGCCGCGCCGTTGGTGGGCGCCGTCACCACGCGGCCTCCGGCGGCGTTCTCCTCGTTCACCGCCAGGGCGTAGAGGTCCACCCAGTCCAGGGCCGTGAGCGGATCGCTGAGCCCCGCTTCGGGGTGGCTGACGAGCTGCTGGTAGATGTTGGCCGCCCGCCGCTTCACTTTGAGCCCGCCCGGCAGAATGCCTTCACCTTCGCAGCCCCGCTTCACGCAGGCCTGCATCACGCGCCAGATCTCCAGCAGGCCGCTGCGGATTTCGTCCTCCCGCCGCCAGGTCTTCTCGTTCTCGAACATCACTTGGCTGATGGACAGGTTGTGCGCGTCGCAATGGCGCAGCAGTTCAGCCCCGTCCGCGAAACGGTAGGGGAGCGGCGACGGCTTGCGCACCAGCGGGTCCTTGCCCGCTGCAGCCTGCTCGTCCACCACGAAACCACCGCCGACGCTGTAGTAGACCCGGCTGCACAGTTCCACGCCGTCGGCATCCCAGGCCGTGAACCGCATCCCGTTGGGATGGAAGGGCAGCGAACGGCGCATCATGGACAGGTGCTCGGCTTCCTTGAATGGGATCTCGCGCTCACCCAGGAGATTCAGACGGCCGCTTTCCCGGATGCCCGCCAGCAGACCTTCCACGGCCTCGATGGGAACGCCTTCCGGGGTCTCACCCATGAGCCCCAGGAGGACGGCCTTGTCGCTGCCATGACCCTTCCCGGTGGCGCCCAGGGATCCGAACAGCTCCGCCTTCAGCGTCTGCACCCGGCCCAGGAGGCCTGAATCCTTGAGGCCCTCGGCGTACATCCGCGCGGCTTTCATGGGGCCCACGGTGTGGGAGGAACTCGGTCCGATGCCGATCTTGAAGAGGTCGAACACGCTGATGGCCATGTCCGATTATGCGCGGTTTCTGAAGTCTCAAGGCTGGGGGCTGTGGGCCGAGGGCCGGGGGCTGTGGGCCGGGGCTGTGGGCCGGGGCTGTGGGCCGGGGCTG
>JANXPB010000048.1 GCA_025357545.1 Holophagaceae bacterium | reverse complement strand
CGAGAAGGGCATGGCGCTCTTCGCGCCAGATGCCGACCACCGCGAGCCCTGGATGATCCCCACCATGGCCCAGGAGGTCTTCGATGTGAGCGGCGCCGGGGACACGGTCATCGCCGCCTTCAGCGCCGCCGTGGCCGCGGGCGCCGACTGGAAGGATGCCGCCATGCTGGCCAACGCCGCCGCCGGCGTGGTGGTCGCCAAGGTCGGCACGGCCACTGTCACCGCGGAAGAATTGTTGGCCCACTACCAGGATCAGGAAGCGGTGTGAGGTACGAGGTGTGAGGTACGAGGTGTGAGGTACGAGGACGCGACTTGGTTGCCTCGTACCGCAGCCCGCACCACCTCATACTGATTTGCATTCAAAAGATAAAGATTCACCACTACCTATCTCTATGTCTCGTGTATCGGCAAAGTCGATACCGAGAAGGCACGAAGCCACCAAGAAAAGCACCAAGCTCCGCCACCCTTGATCCCTGCTCGAACTTGTTTCGTGGGGCGCGTAGCGCCGGCGGGCTGAAGGCCCGCAAATTCGGGCGGTCCGGCGTGGATCACACAGAGCGTGAGTCCACCGCCGAACCGCCCGAATTGATCCGCGGAGCTGCCACATGAGGTAGCTCTTGGTGTCTTGGTGGTTCTATTTTATTGAATGCAACTTGGTATCAATCCCTGCTCAGTCCCGCAGCTCCACACTCAAGACATAGTGGTCGCCCTTGGGCAGCCGGTCCTTGACTTGGAAGAAGCTCAGGTCGAAGGTCTCGGTCTCGCCGGGTTTGACGGTGCCGATTTTGGTGCCGCCATTGGCGGCCCCCAGCAACCGGCCTTCCTGGTCGAAGACCGCCACCGCGAAGCCGGGGGTGCGAGGGACCTTGGCGGTGTTGGTGACTTCCACCTGGGCCCGGGTTCCATAGTTGGGGCCTTGGAACACCTTTGCCTTGGGTTCCCGCTTGCCGAAGTGGATGGAGTTCACTTTCAGCCCATCCACCGAGATGGAGAGCGGCTGCACTGTGTTCCAACGGAAAGGGAGGGTGTCGCTGAAGAAGCTCAGCGAGCCTGGATCCGCAACCTTGGAAGAGGTGGGTTTGGGCTCCGCGGCCAGGGCCTTCCCGCTGGGCCTCGGCTCAACTTTCGCATCGCCCTGCGGAGCTTCTTCCCGGGTCTCCGTGACGACTTCCGTGGAAGGCGGGACCTTGGGTTCAGGCGGTTTTTCCTGGGCGCCAAGGATGAAGAGAAATGCCAATAGGCTCATGTAGGCTCCGGATGCATCACCATGCTAAGCCCTGGATGCGCGTAACGGCCCACGGGTTCCGGAGAGGCCGTCCAGGAGCCAGTCCGAATTGCGTCCGGCATTAAAAGCCCTTAGGGAATCGCCAGCGCTCGTCTGGCGGTTCGGACAGGGCTCTTGATGCCCTTGAGGACATAAGGTGCCGTAACGCCTCCGACTTTGTTCCTGAGCACCATCCATCACGCCGGGCTGCGTCCGGCATAAGGCGCCTAAGATTTCCCGCCGAAGAGGCCACCGAAGAGGCTCTTCTTCACCGGGGCGGTCTCGCTGGGCATGGAGGGGGCGGGGCCGATCTGCGTGATGCGCCGCATGCGTTCAAACACAGGCCTCAGGGCGGGCACCTTGGTGGCCTCCAGCCAGTTCTCGCTGAATTGCCGCGCCACCATGTGGAATTCCTTCACCCGGCCCTGCTCCACCATGGTGATCAGCTGGTCCATGTTGACGTTGGAGAGGGTCTCGCCCTCGAGCTGCACCTTCAGCAGGTTGGGATCCTTCACCGTCTCCATGGCCGGCTGCGACCCGCCCATGGCAATGGGGGTGGTCATGCTGCCGGTGGGGCTGACGGGAGGTGGCGGCGTCAAAGCCGGGAGGGGCATGCGCAGCGTGTGTTCCATGTGGGAGATATCGGCCAGGGGCAGGTCTTCGATGTGCAACATGCGGGTCGAGGCCGAGGGCTCGGTCTCCGAGGTCTGGGCGGTCATGGCCTGATCCAATTCCATGGGGGACAACACCACCGTGGAATTATCCTCCTGGGGCGGAATGGGGGGAAAGGCTGGGGAATGGGACGGGGTGCCGCCCAAAGTGGCTTCCAGCGCGTCGAGGGTGCCCTCCACGTCCATGTGACTGCCCCCGCGGCTCATGGAAGCGGGCCGCGCACGTTGAACCGAAGGTGTCCCGGCCATGAGCTTTTCGATGGCATCCCGGGCTGAACTGTAGCTGGGGGCGGAGTCCTCGGCGCTGGGCGGCGCGGGTTGCGGGGCTGGCGGGGCGCGGTGGTCCGGGGCGGGGCCCAGGCCCAAGGCCTCCAGTTCATCGTCGCCATGGGTATGGATATCGCCCTTGAAGCCGCCCGGGACTCGGTGCTCGGGATGGGCCCCGGGGGACAGGATCAGGGTCTTTTCCATGGCGCTGTCGGGTGCTTCGAGGTCCGAGAGGCTCAAGTGCGGCAAGTCCGGCAGGGAGCCGCCCGAGAAGGTGGAGGTGGCGAAGGAGAGATCCAACGGGCCTTCGGCGGTGGCGGTGGCCTCGGGTACTTCCTGAGGACGAGAGCGCATCTCGGGCAGCTGGGCCGAACGCAGGTCGTGCTCGGTGATGCCGGTGGTGGAGACCGTATGCACCGCCAGGGCGCTGGCGTCGAGCCCCACCGTGGCGGCACCCAGTTCATCGCTGGAGAACAGCCGCTTCACCTCTTCGCCGATGGGGAAGATGTGATCGCAGGTGAAGCACTTGGCGCGCCGGTGGCGCTGGAGCACCCGGGGGGGGCGGAGGGCATAGTGGGCAGCGCATTTCGGGCAGTGAACGGATTCAAGCACGGCGCACTCCGGGGGAGGTATGGGGAAATGGTAGGCCTATTCCCGCCCCGACTCCATCCCTGACTCGGGCCGGGACCGGAACCATGGCTGCCACCTCGACTCCAAGCCGCTTCCCGGCCCGCCCTCCGTTATCCTCAGAAGGAATTAGATGGAGGGGGCGTGACCGGGGTGCTCATCACAGCAGAGGGCGTGGAGGGGTCCGGCAAGTCGACCCAGCTGCTGCACCTCTCGGAGCGGCTGCGGCGCATGGGCCTGCCCGTGGTGGTGTCCAAGGAGCCCGGCGGCACCGCCCTGGGCCTGCAGATCCGAACCCTCCTGTTGACGCCCCATTCCAGTGGGGAGAGCTGGTGCCCGGAAGCTGAGCTCATGCTCTTCTACGCGGACCGCGCCCAGCACCTGGCCCAGGTGATCCGGCCCGCCATGGCGGCCGGGAAGATCGTGCTGGTGGACCGCTTCGAGGACAGCACCCGGGCCTACCAGGGCGCCTCCGGCGTGTCCGAACAGGTGCTGGACCGGCTCCATGAACTGGTGGTGGGACGTCTGAAACCCCACTTGACGCTGCTGTTGGACATGGATCCCGAACTGAGCCTGCAACGGGTGGAGGTCCGCAATCTCGCCATGGGGGAGGAATTCAAGGAAACGCGCTTCGACCAGGCCCACCTGGAATTCCACCGGCGGGTCCGGGCCCGCTTCCTGGCCATCGCCCAGGGGGATCCGGGCCGGGTGGCGGTGATCCCTGCCCGGGACGCCCCGGCCCTAGTGGAAACGGCCATCTGGCACCGCGTGGCGCCCCTGCTGCGCAACGCGGGGTTCCGGCTCCCCGACGATGAAGCCGTGGTCGGCTGATGTTTGACGAGCGCTTGATTGGCCACCACGCCCTCCGCGAAAAACTGTTGACCCGGCTCCAGGCGGGCAAGCTCGCGGGTTCTTTGCTCTTCGCCGGCCTGGATGGCATCGGCAAACGCCGCATCGCCCTGGAGCTGGCCCAGCGGGAGCTCTGCTTCAAGCGCAGCGCCTGCGGCGCCTGTGGAGGCTGCCAAGCCTTCTGGACCGACCCCCTGCCCACGGAACTGCCGAACCTGCTGCGCATCGCGCCGGAGGGCAAGGCCGGAATCATCAAGGTGGGCGCCATCCGCGATTCGGATCTGGTCGAGGGCGGCGTCATCGGTTGGGCCGCCATGGCCCCACCGCCGCGCTGCCACCGGTGGATTCTCATCGAGGACGCCCATCGCCTCCACGGCGCCGCTGCCAACATGCTGCTCAAAACCCTGGAGGAGCCGCCGCCGGGTACGCACTTGATTTTGATCACCCACCGCCCGGACGCCATGCTCCAGACCATCCGGTCGCGCTGCGAGCGCATCGCCTTCGCCCCGCTGTCGGGAGCTGAGACGTGGGCGGTGGCCCTTGCCCAAGGCTGGGTGGAAAGCGACCGGGAGGCCTGGACGGCGCTCTCGGCAGGGTCCCTGCGCTACCTGGACCGCGATGCCTTCAACCGGGCCTGTGCTCAGGTGGAAGCGTGGCTCGGGCTAGCTGGTGGAGCCCCTTTCCGGGAGGCCGCAGGCCCCTTGATTCCCGACCGGAATGCGGACCAGGCCTTGAGCGAGCAGTTGCGCCAACCCCTTGAACTGCTGCTGATCCTGCTCAACGATGTGGGCCGCCTCCGGGCTGGGGGTGTGCCGTTCATGGGCCCCTGGGGCGCAGGCCTCGGACGGCTGGCCTCCTCCTCCGCGAACCTGAAAGCCCCCCAAGACCTCGTCCACCAGGCCCTCCGCCACCTGACCCGGAATCCTGCGCCGGAACCCGTGTTGCGGGCGATCGCCATGAGCCTTCGATGAAGAACCTTCAGGGAGGCAAGGAGTAGGCTTCCGCGCCGATGAAGGTGGCCAGCCGTGCCACCGCTTCCTCCAGCGATCGCTGCCGTGCCCGGGTGGCCTTGATCCCCGGTTCCCACCAGAGGCCCTTGATTTCCAAAAGCCCCTGGTTCCGGTGGAATTTTGGATCCAGCCGGCCCACCAGGCGCTCGCCTTCCAGGATGGGCAGCACGAAATAGCCGTAGGTGCGCTGGCCTTCGGGCACGAAGGCTTCAAAGCGGTAGTCGAAGCCGAAGAGCCTCAACGCCCGGGCCCGGTCGCGCAGAACGGGATCGAAAGGGCAGAGCAGCCGGGTTCGCTGCGGTGTGCCGGGGAATGAATGCAGGCGTGCTTCCCAGTCCGGCAGGGCAAAAGCTGGGCGCGGTTGGGCGCCATCGCCGGAATCGAGGAACACCCGGGCGATGCGTCCCGCCTGGGCTTCGCACTCGCACCAGGCCTTGGCCTGGTCAAGGTCGATGGCACCCCAGAAATCCGCGAGCTCTTTGGCTGACGCCACACCAAGCCGCTGCAGGGCCGAGGCGCAGGCCCACTGCACGTGCTCCGCTGCATTGGGCTCAGGCAGGTTGTGATGGTCGGGCAGCACCCGCTCTGCCAGGTCGTAGACTTTGTGGAAATGGACGCGCCGGAGGATGGCCAGTTCCCCACTGCGCCACAGGAAATCCAGGGCGGCTTTCTGAGGCTTCCAGCCCCACCAGGGACCTCGTTTTTCGGGGTGCTCGAAATCCGCGCTCATGAGCGGGCCTTCGTGCCGGATCCGTTCCAGGACCTGCGCCACGACTTTATTTCCATCCACGCCGCGGAAGTGGTGCTGCCACCAGGCGTGTTGCTCCAGGCGCGCGCGGTCCCGCTGGAACCGGGGCTTCCAGTGCTGGAACCAGTCCACCGGAATCGCCGAGGCGTCGTGGGTCCAATGCTCGAAGAGGGCATGGTCCTGCTCCAGGAGCCGGGTGAAGTGCAGCTGTTCGTAGCCGTCCAGCCGCGAGTGGAGCGTGAGGTGATGCGCCCGCTCCACTACATTGATGGAATCCATCTGCACGAAACCCATCTGCGCGATCAACTTCGCCACCACGGGCTTGGTGGTTCGGCGGGCCGGATCTTCCAGCAGCCCCTGGGCGCCCAGAAACAGTCGGCGGGCCGAGGCCATGGGCAGGATCGGAAGGGCCATTGCGGCGGACCTGTTCAGATCCGCGCCGCAAGTTCCGCACCTTGGCGGATGGCGCGCTGGGCATCCAGCTCGGTGGCCAGCTCGGCGCCGCCGATGAGGTGCACGGGCAGGCCCAGGGCCTGGAGCGGCGCAGCAAGTTCCCGCTGGCTGACCTGGCCCGAGCAGTTGATGACTGAATCCACTTCGAGGCAGCGCAGTTCGCCCGCCACGCCTTCGCGGATCCACAGGCCCTGGCCGTCGATGCGCTCGTAGCTCAGCCCGCCGAGCATCTTCACCTTGTGGGCCTTCAAGGTGGCTCGGTGGATCCAGCCCGTGGTCTTGCCCAGCGTCGCGCCCATGCGGTCGCTTTTGCGCTGGCACAGGAAGACCTGCCGCGCGGCCGCCGGCGCCGAGGGTTTCTCTTGGAGGCCGCCCCGGACCTCGCGGGTGCCATCGACGCCCCAGGTCTCCAAGTAGCGGAACACCTCGGGGGTGTGGTCGCCTTCCACCAGGAATTCCGCCACGTCGAAGCCGATGCCGCCGGCGCCGATGATGGCCACCGTCGCGCCCGCGGTTCTGCGTCCCGACAACAGGTCGGGGTAGCTGATGACCTTGGGATGGTCCATGCCTGGGATCTCGGGCAGCCGTGCCACCACTCCACTGGCGAGCACCACTTCCTCGAAGCCCTTCAGGTCCTCGGCCGTGGCCCGGGCACCCAAGCGCACCTCCACGCCGCCTTGGTGGAGGCGTCGACCGAAGTAGCGCAGCGTTTCATAGAATTCTTCTTTCCCTGGCACACGCTTCGCCAAGTTGAGCTGTCCGCCGAGTTCGGTCGCGGCTTCGAAGAGGGTGACGTGGTGTCCCCGTTCGGCGGCGTGGCTCGCGAAGGCCATGCCCGCGGCGCCTCCGCCCACCACCGCGATGCGCTTGGGGGCCGCGGTCGGCGGGAAGTTCAGTTCCAGTTCGTAGCAGGCCCGGGGGTTCACCAGGCAGGTGGCGCGCTTCTGTTCGAAGACCCGATCCAGGCAGGCCTGATTGCAGGCGATGCAGGTGTTGATGTCCAGGGCCCGGTCCTGGGCGGCCTTCACCACGAAATCGGGATCTGCGAGCAGGGGCCGCGCCATGGAGACCATGTCCGCGTCGCCCCGGGCCAGGATGTCCTCGGCGAGCTCCGGCGTGTTGATGCGATTCGTGGCGATGAGCGGGATCTGGACCTGGCCCTTCATGGCCCGGGTCACCCACGCGTAGGCGCCCCGGGGCACCATGGCGCCGATGGTGGGCACGCGCGCCTCGTGCCAGCCGATGCCGGTGTTGATGATCGTGGCGCCGGCGGCTTCGATGGCCTTGGCGAGCTGCACCACCTCCTCCCAGCTGGAGCCGTCGGGCACCAGGTCCAGCATGGAGAGGCGGTAGATCAGGATGAAATCCGGGCCCACGGCCTCCCGGGTGCGGCGCACTATTTCCACCGGGAAGCGCATGCGCTGCTCGAAGGGGCCGCCCCACTGGTCGGTGCGCCGGTTGGTGCGGGCCACCAGGAACTGGTTGATGAGGTAGCCTTCGCTGCCCATGATCTCCACGCCGTCGTAGCCGGCCTTCTGGGCGTAGCGCGCGCAGGACACGTAGTCCTGGATGGTGCCTTCGACGCCTCGGCCCGACAGCGCCGAAGGCTTGAAGGGCGTAATAGGCGATTTCACTTTGGAGGCCGACACGGAAAAAGGGTGGTAGCTGTAGCGGCCGCCATGGAGGATCTGCAGTGCGATCTTGCCCCCGGCGGCGTGGACGGCGTCGGTGACCTGCCGGTGTTTGCCCACTTGCCAGGGCCAGCTCAGCTGGGCGCCGAAGGGCGCCAGCCGCCCTCTCATATTTGGCGCGATGCCCCCGGTCACAATGAGCCCCACGCCGCCCTTGGCGCGCTCCGCATAGAAAGCGGCCATTTTCTCGAAGCCGCCCTTCTCTTCCTCCAGCCCCGTGTGCATGGAGCCCATGAGCACGCGGTTGGCGAGCGTGGTAAACCCGAGGTCGAGGGGGGCCAAAAGGTGGGGATAGGGCACAGGAACTCCGCAGGGCTGGTCAAAGTGTAGAGCGCGGCGGAGGTCCGGCTCCATTCATCACCGCGCCTGGGTGTGGGAATCCCCGCTTTCGGCCAGGATGGCCGCAAAGGCCGCGAGCACCTCCTCCGCCAAGGGACCGTGGGGCCGCCCTGGCGCCACGCGGAGGGAGGTGGCCGTGAATCCATGGGCTTTCGCCGCGTCCAGGGCCTCCTTCGATTGGAGGAGCCAACCCTGGCGTCCGGCCTCGTCCGGGCCCTTCAACTGATCGCAAAAGAGGACCGAAACCGGCAGCCGGACCCGGGCCGGATCGATCGAGAAATCTTTGGCCTCCAACCAGCGGCCCCGGTAGTTCGTGGACACCGGCGCCCCCCCGCGCAACAGCTCGGGGTGGCGGAAAACCATGGCCCAGACCGTAGGCCCACCGGCCTCCCAGCCCGTCAGGAAGTAGCGGGATTCACCGTGGTAGAGCTTCTGCACGTCCGCCACCATGGCCGCGAGGCCCGCCTCGTCGAAGGTGGAATGCCCTGAACGGTCGATCTCCTTCCACACGGACTCGCCATAGGGATAGGTCGGGGCGTGGGGGAAAGAGGTGGCGCCGCAGGTCAGCACTTGCGGCGCC
>JANXPB010000199.1 GCA_025357545.1 Holophagaceae bacterium | reverse complement strand
ACCAAGTTTCACTTTGTCTCGTGTATCGGCGCAGCCGATGCCGAGAAGAGCTACCTCATGTGCCAGTTTCGCGGATCAATCCGGGCGGTTCGGCGGTGGACTCACGCTCTGTGTGATCCACGCCGGACCGCCTGAATTTGCGGGCCTTCAGCCCGCAGGCGCTACGCGCCCCACGAAGCAAGTTCGAGCAGGGATCAAGGGCGGCGGAGCTTGGTGCTTTTCTTGGTGTCTTTGTGCCTTCTCGTGTATCGGCTTTGCCGATACACGAGACATTGAGATAGATGGTGGTTAATCTTTGTCTTTTGAATGCACATAAGTACTAGTGATGCCACCCAGGGAGCAACCAGCTCTGGCCTGGCGATGATCCTGCGACCGGCTCGGTCTATCGCCCGCGGGGTTTCCGCAGGCGCACCAGGAGCGCCAAGGGCGAGAGGAGCAGGGCCCCTGCCAGGACCAGCAGCAGGAACTTGCCAAGCATCAGCGGTGCCTCAATAGCGAAGTGCGCTGAAGACCGGCAGGCCGCTCAACTTCTCGCGTCCCGAAAGGAAAGTCAGCTCGATGAACACCGTCAGGGCCAGGGCCTGGGCGCCGGTACGCTCCACCAACCGCCGCGCCGCCGCCGCCGTGCCGCCAGTGGCCAGCACGTCGTCCACGATCAACACCCGATCGCCGGCCTTGAAGGCATCCGCGTGGATCTCCAGGGCATCCTCGCCGTACTCCAGGCCGTACTTCTCCTGGAGGGTCGGCATCGGCAGCTTGCCGGGTTTGCGGGCGGGCACGAAGCCCAGGTTCAAATTCTTGGCCAGGGCCGCCCCGAAGACGAAGCCCCTGGATTCGAGCCCCAGCACATGGGTGGCCTTCAGTGTCTGGATGGGCGAGGCCATGGCTTCGATGGCCGCACCGAAGGCCGCGGGATCGGCCCATAGGGGCGTGATGTCGCGGAACAGCACGCCGGCCTTGGGGAAGTCCGGCACATCGCGCACGAAAGTTTTCAGGTCCAGGGTCATGGTCGGATCTCGAAAGGTTGGGGAAGGGATTCTCCCGCATCCAGCGCCTGCCAGTCCAGCGACTGCACACTGCTGAAGGGCGGGCCCGCCTTGAGGGCAGTGTAGAAACCGGCCAGAGCCGCTTCTGGACCGCCGGCCTCGCCAAACACTGACCCGTCGGCACCGTTGCGCACCCAGCCCGCCAGACCAAGGGCCTGGGCCTTCCGGAGCGCGAAGAACCGGTAACCCACGCCCTGGACCCTGCCACGCACGCGAAACGACACGTTCATGCGCCGGGGCCATCCGGAGACCCATTGAAGGTGGTATCGAAGGCTTCGCGTTTGGCCAGAGTCTCCGGGCAGCCCAGGTCCAGGTGCAACGGCGTCACGGCGGCCCATCCCTCCAGGGCCGCTTCGGCGTCACTGCCGGGGATCTTGGAATAGGTCGGGCCTAGATCCCCACCGATCCAGTAGTAGGGCGTGCCGCGGGGATCCACACGCTTTTCGACGATGTTGTGGTACTGGCGGTTGTCCTGGGAACACAGTTTGAAACCCTTGGGCTCGTCTTTGGGGAAGTTGAGGTTCCAAATGCGGTTGGGCCCCAGCTCCAGGTTTTCCCAGCGATGCAGGAAGGTTTCAAGCCAGGGTTCGACCACCTCCAGGTCCGCCTTGGGGTGCATGGAGAAGGCTGCACCGCGGGAGCCCTGCAGCACGCCTTCGAAGGCCGCGCCCACGGTGCCGGAATAGAAGACGTCCTCCCCCAGGTTGAAGCCGTTGTTGACGCCCGAAAGCACCCAGTCGGGCTTGCGGTCCAGCACTGCGCGCACGCCCAGCAGCACGCAGTCCACAGGGGTTCCATCGCAGGCGAAACGGTCTTCGCCCAGAGGGTGGAGGCGCAGGATTCCATGCAGAGACAGGGCCGAGGATACCGCCGACCGGTTGCGGTCCGGCGCCACCGCCACCACCCTGCCGAAGCGGGCCGCCACCCGCGCCAGCAGCTCCAAACCTGGGGCCCATAGGCCGTCGTCATTGGTGATGAGGATGAGACGGTCGCGCATGGAACCAGTTTAGGACGCTGGCCGCGTCCTGGAACAAAAGACGGACGGGAATCTCAGGAATAGCCCGAATTGTCGAGCACGATGGGTCCGATACCCCTTCGTGGAGGGCGCCAAATCGAGAACCTCAATGAACGCAGGCGCGTCCGAGTCCCGGCCATTCGTGCAATTCGGGGAAGGTCATTTCCGCGCCGACCAAACCATCACCGCTGAGCAGCCATTTGCCTCAGGCGCTCGATGCGGGCTTCGATGGGGGGATGCGTCGAGAACAGGCTCATCAGGCCGCCAGCCCGAAGCGGGTTCACGATCATCAAATGGGCCGTGGCAGGCTGGGCGTCGTGCATCGGCTGGGCCTGATTCAATCCCGCGATGCGCTCCAGGGCGTTGGCCAGCTCCAGGGGTCGGCCTGTGATTTGCGCGGAGTAATCGTCCGCCAGATACTCCCGGGAACGGCTCAAGGCCAGTTGCAGCACCATAGCCGACACCGGCGCGAAGATGGCGATGAGCAGGCCCGCAAGGACATTGGGGCGGCCCTCCTCATCCCGCGGGGTCACCCACATGGCCATGCGCGACATGAACATGATGGCCTGCACCAGCACCGCGGCGATGGAGCTGAGCAGGATATCCCGATGCACCACGTGGCCCAGTTCGTGGGCGAGGACGCCCTCCAGCTCCGCGTCGCTGAGCAGCCTGAGGATGCCTTCGGTGACGGCCACCACCGCGTGCTCGGGGTTGCGGCCCGTGGCGAAGGCATTCGGCGTGTCATCGGAAATGATGGCGAGCCGCGGCATGGGGATGTTGGCGGCCTTGGCGATGCGGGACACCAGCAAGTAAAGGTCTGGCGCGTCCTGCTGTTCCAGCATCCTCGCGCCATAGGAGGCCAGCACGATCTTGTCGGAATAGAAATAGCTCACAAAATTCATTACCACCGCGGCGGCCAGCGCCATGAGCAGGCCCTGGCCGCCGGGGTAGAGCGTGTCGCCAATCCACACCAGAAGGCCCGTGAGGCCCATGATGAGGAACAGAGTCTTGAATTGGTTCATCGAAGCGCTCCCCTCCCAGCTTAAAGCGTGGCGCAAGCTGGAAGGCCGCTGCTCCCGATTCAATATTTGATGCGCTTTCGTTTCGCCTGGTCACGGATGGCCTCGGCGACTTTGAGATCGAAAGCCTCACCCTTGCCTGCCGCCACCCTCTTCTGGTTTTCCGCGTCGATGAAGGCTTGGCGCTTCCGGCTTAATTCCGAAATGCGCGTCTGGATCCTGCTGCGCTCAGCCTCCATTTTCTTGACGTAGTCCTTCCTGGCCTCTGGAGAGAGTTGTTGCAATTCCGCGGGAAGTTTTTTCGCATCCAATTTGTCCACCTGCACGGTACCGCTGTGGATCTCATCGATCAGATCGCCCCCGCCCTGGACTACCTTCGATGTGGCGACATTGAAGGCGAGCCGGTCAGCCGCCACCGCAGGCGCCGCCGTCTCCATCACAGCCTGCTTCTGCCGGACCTCCGCCCGCAGGGGCTCGGCGCCATAGGCCACGATGGTCTTGCCCACTTCGGTGTTGAGCTGGGTCAATTCAACGTCCATGGGCGTCGAAATCACCTGCATGTCCCCGGTCTGGCCAATGGGAATGTAGCAACCGCCCCCGAGTTGGGCGATCTCCTTCCAGAAAGGGACCGTCTCCGCCATCTGCCCGCATTGGATGGTGTTGATGATGAGATCCCGCCTCACGGCTTGCCGGCATGAGGTGGGGTACGGCACGTCATTCGGATAGTCCATGTGGGGCGGCGCGTCGCCCACCAGGAATACGATCTTCAGGACTTTGGGATCTTGGCTCCAGGAGGGGCGCTGCACGGCCTCATGGAGGGCCTGGTTGACGGATTCCGGCGTGTCGCCGCCTCCGCCTGCACTGAATTCCCGCAGCCTCGCATAGATCGTGTCCATGTCACTGGAGAGGTCCGTGAACGTGGTGATATAGGCATCTCCGCGATCCCGGTAGCCCAACAGCCCCACGCGGAGCCGGGGGCGCGGCTGCGCCCGCAGCATCTGGTTGGCGATGGACCAGATCTTCAGCTTCGCACCCTCGATGAGTCCGCCCATGGAACCGGTCGTGTCCAGCACGAAGAGCACCTCGATGCGAGGAGCCTCCCGCTTGTTCGCGCTCAGAGCCACCGCCTCCATTTTTTTCGCGTCATGGGATCTGGCGGCCATTCCGGCGAAGCCCGCCGACGCCACCAGCAATGCCGCTGCCAATCCTCGATTCAACTTCCGCATCGGAACCTCCTCGCCGCGTGGGCTAGGGGGTTGGACAAGGCCCTGGGCGGGAATGTTCCGGGTGTCTTGGAAAACCTCAGGAATCGGCCCGAGGCTTGGCGCGCTCGCACTGCACCGGCCATTCCACTTTCTGCCCCAGAGCCTGGGCGGCGTGCAGCGGCCAGTAGGGGTCCCGCAGGAATTCCCGCGCCAGGAGCACCAGGTCCGCCTCGCCATTGCGGATGATCTGGTCCGCCTATTGGGGCGAAGTGATCATGCCGACGGCTCCGGTCATGCCGCCGCCGTGTTGGCGCACGGCGGCGGCAAAAGGCACCTGGTAGCCAGTGCCCACGGGAATCTGGGCCTGGGGCACTGCGCCTCCGGAAGAACAATCGACCAGGTCCACGCCCAGCGGTTTCACCATCCGCCCCAAGGCTATGGAGTCCTCGAGAGCCCAACCTCCCTGGGACCAATCGCTGGCGGAAATACGCAGGAAGAGCGGGAAGTCCTGGGGCCATTCCTTCCGGACGGCCGCAACGACTTCGCGCAACAGGCGGGTGCGGTTTTCGAAAGGTCCGCCGTAATCATCGCTGCGTTGATTCGACAGCGGCGAGAGGAATTCGTGCAGCAGGTAGCCATGGGCTGCGTGGATCTCCAACACTTTGTAGCCGCATTCGCGTGCCCGTCGGGCCGCCATCCCGAAGGCCTCCACGATGCGCGCGAGGCCGGCGGCATCGAGGGCTCTGGGCCGGATGGACTCCGGCGCGAAGGGGCTGGCGCTGGGCGCAAGGATCGGCCGCCAGCCTCCGTCTGCAACCTCCACAGGGCCACCCCTGACCAGGGCCCGGCGGTGCTCGCTTTGCGGCCCGCCTGGGCGAGCTGAAGGCCGGTCACAGCGCCCTGCTGCTCGATGAAGTACGCGATGCGCGCCAGGGGCTCCATGTACGCGTCTTTCCACAGGCCAAGATCGCCAGGGCTGATGCGGCCCTCGGCAGTCACGGCGGTGGCTTCGGTGAAGACCAGCGCCGCGCCCCCCACGGCCCGCGCGCCCAGGTGCACCAGATGCCAGTCATGGGCAAAGCCGTCGATGCAGGAGTACTGGCACATGGGCGAGACCGCTATGCGATTGCGGGAAGTAATTTCTCGAATGGTCAACGGTACGAACAGGTGCATAGAGTCTCGCGCGGCAGGGGTGCCGGAAGCCAGTCGGTCGGCGGGCTAGGGTTCCATACCTGAGCTCTCGCGCTTGACCACCACCAGGGTCACGTCGTCCTTGAAGCCGCCGTCGCCCAGGTGCTTGAAGGTGGCCACAAGAATTTGTTCAAAGATGTCATCGGCGCTTGCGGACTGGTGTTGCCGCACCACTTCGATGAGGCGTTCCTCACCCATGTCCTCGCCAGTTTCGGGATTTTCAGCCTCTACCAGGCCGTCGGTATAGATCACCAGCACGTCGCCGGGGTACATAAGGGCGCGGCCTTCACCAAAAGTGGCGCCGGGCAGCAGGCCCACCATGGGGCCCGTGGGATTGAGGCGGATGGCGGCGCTACCATCGGCGGGCACCAGCAGCGGCGGGTTGTGGCCCCCGTTCACATAACGCAGATCGCCGGATTCAGGGTTGAGGCTGGCGGCGAACAGCGTCGCGTAGCGGTTGCGGTCCCGTACCTGGTTCATGCGCACGTTCAAGCGCGTGGCCAGGCGGCCCCAGTCCTTCACACGGCGGTCGGCGCGGGCCCGTAGGTAGGTGGAGAGCTGGGTCATCATCAGCGAGGCGGGCAGGCCCTTGCCGGAAATATCGCCCACCGCCAAGTGCAGGCGCTCCTCTTCGGCCTCCACGGAACCCACGGGATCCTTGGCCATCCACACGTCGTAAAGGTCGCCCCCGACCGCTTGGAAGGGCAGGTTCGCAGCGGCGCACTGCCAGCCGGCGGGCTCCGGCAGGGCCTGGGGCAGGATCTGCCGCTGGATGTTCCGGGCCAGCTCCAAATCCTTTTCCATCTTCAGGGACAGGATTTGCGTCTCCCGCAGATCCTGGCTCGTAAGCTGGCTGGAGGTGAGGTTCAGCAGTGTTTGCAGGAAGACTTCATCTTCTTCGCTGAGGCGCCCCACGGTGGGTTCCGCCGCATAGGCGAAACCGTGACTGTGGTTCTGGTCGAGGATCTCGATGGCGTGCACCAACCCCTTGTCCGACAGCACCGATTGCAAGGCCGAACCCGCAAGCTGGGAGGGCAGGCTGCCGACGCCCTTGTTGAGCAGCACCGTGCCATCCGTTTCCAGCACCAGCATCCGAGGGATGCGGAACTCACCCATGATCGTCGATGCCATGAGGCGGACCAGATCCTGTTTGGTGTTCACCTGGCCGAGGGAGCGCGTCAGGTCGAAGACCGTATTCAGCCGGGCCAACTGCAGGGCCAGGGCCCGGTTCTGGTCGCTGCGCAGGGCCTCGGCCCGCCGCCAGGCCAGCAGCGGAGCCGAGATCGAGAGCAGCAGCACCAGCGCCGAGGGGGCTTCCGGCGTCCGGAGGACCAGATGGCCGTAGGTATCGTCGCCATGGGTCCAGGGCAGGCTGATCCAGCCTTTGCCGGGATTGGTGGGGAAAGCCGGCGCCGACCCCCGCAGGAACATCCAGGCATGGCCATCCCAGAGCCCCCCTTGGCTGGCCTTGGCGATGCCCAGGGCCGTGACGCCCACCAGATGGACCAGGGCCTCCTCGGTGACCTGCTCAGGGAAGGCTTCTAGAAAATCCACCAGGGGCAGCAGCTCGCTGGCTCCCTCCGGAATGCGCAGGGTAAGCTCGCGCAGACGGTCAAAGGGATTGGCGGGCGGCAAGGCCGGGTCCGGAGCCATGTCGGCTCCTATCGCCAAAAAATGGCAAAAGGAGCCGTTACGGCAGCCCCGGGAAAGCGTGGTGATCCCGTAACGGCTCCTAAGCGATGGTCTTGATCATGCAGCACTCGCTGCGGCCGTGCTCCTCGCCGAAGCGCACTTCGTCCATGAAACGGCTCATGAGCAGTAGCCCGAGGCCGCCCTTCCGGGGGTGCTTCACGTATTCCTTGGGATCCGGCAGCACGATCTGGTCGCCCCGGATGCCCAGGCCCGTGTGCCACATGTGGATTTCCAGGGCCTTGCCCGTGAAGCGCAGGTCCAGTTCCACCGTGTGGTCCTCCTCGCCGCCATAGGCGTGGAGGATGATATTCGTCACGGCTTCGTCCACGGCGATGGAGACCTTGGCGGCAGTGGCATCGTCCATGCCCGCCACCAGCGAAGCCCGCTTCGCGAGGCCGGTCACCAGGTTCAGGTAGCGGGTCTGGCTCGGGATGGTCAACCGGAAATCCGATTTCTCCGGCTTGCTGAGGCGCTCGATGCGCTTGTCCATCTGCGCCGCCATCAGGCCTTCTCCGCCAGGGAGGCCAAGGCGTCCTCTTCGCAGGGGTACACGCGATACAGCTGGGTGAAGCCCAGGGTGTCGAAGATGGCGAAGACATTGTCCTGCAGGTTGCAGAGCAGGATGTCGCCCTGGTTCTCGCGCACGGTCTCGATGAGGCCCATGATGGCGCCCAAGCCCGCGGAGCTGATGTAGCTCAGTTCCCGGCAGTTCAACAGGATGGTGTAGCGGCCCTCCTGGACGAGGCTTTCCAGGGCGCTTTCGAACTGGCGGACGGTGTGCGCGTTGATGAAGCCACTCGGCTGCACCACCGAGGCGGCCCCCGCATCACGCACCTGGATGGAAAGATCGGCCATTCGATAGCTCCAAAGACGGTGGAATCATCCTACCAAGCATCTGCCCACCCTTCGGGTTCAATTCCGCTATGGTGGAAGCCCACCCTTCTGGCGAGTCCGACATGCCCCAGCCCTCCGATGTGCTGAAGCAGATCCTCCGAACCTGGCTCCACGAGCGCCATCAGGCCCTTTTGGAGCAGGTGATGATGACCTGGGAGGAGGGTCTGGGCCGCCTTCAGCCCGATGATGCCGTAGCCCAGCAATTGCTGGCCGCCATGCCCGAGCCGCCGCCGCCGCCCGCCGCGCCGGCAAGGGTGGACGTGGATGGCGAGGTGGGCACGGCCCTGGATCTCTTGGACAATGCCGTGAGCCAGGCTGAGGTGCTGCATAAGCTGCTGGACGGCCTCCGGCCCTTCGCGGACCGCAGCGCCCTCTTCATCCTGAAACAGGGACTTGCCACCCTCTATGCCTCCCGGGGCTTTGATGGCGACTCTGCAAGACCCGGCATCTCTGTGGTGCCCCCCTCGGAGTTGGAGGCGCTCATCTCGGGCCAACTCTCGGTGATCCAGCAGGTCGGGGAGGGCTATCTGGCTTTGGTGAAGCCCCTGTCCGGCCTCACCGCAGGCGATCTGCGCATCCTGCCCATCCGTTTAAAACGAAAAGCCGTGGCACTGGTTCTCACCGACAGCGGGGTGCGCCGCACCTTGGAGAATCCCCACCATGTCCGCACCCTGGTGCGGTGTGCCGAGGCGGCCCTGGCCTTCCTTGCGGGCCCGAAGGAAGACGATAAGCCCGGCACCGGGCCGCTGCGGTCCACGGGCCCCATCCCCCTCGTCGTGCCGGTGGCGATGCCAACCATGGTGGCCCCTCACGCTACCCCGCCCGCCTCGGCCCCGGCGGCCCCACCATTGCTCCCTCCCCCGACGCCCCTACCCCCGCTTACCTCGTCCTCAGCCCACGCGGCCTCCACACTGAAAGTTCCGGTCCAGTCTTCCGCGCCGCCGGAATACCGGCCTCCGGCGCCGGCCGCCCCTGCCCCGTTGCCGCCTTCTTCAATGCCCACCCAGCGCCTGCCCGAGCCCGGCCCGGAAGGTCCGGTCCTGGACCCCAAGATCCGCACTACTGCCGAGCGCCTGGCCCGGGTGCTGGTGGGCGATATCGAGCTGTATTTCCCCCAGAAAGTGGCCCAGGGCCGCCAGCAGGGAAATCTCTACGCGTTGCTGCGGGATGAGCTGGAGAGGTCCCGGGCCACATTCATCGACCGTTTCGGCGAGCCGGTGGAGAAACAGCACCGGATCTTCATCCAGACCGTCTACGGCCAGTTGTGCGAAGGCATCCATTCCAAGCTCGGCCCGGCTCCCTGGGGTTAAGACTGTCGTCAAGCCTGGCAACGATCCGCAAGCACTGGAAAGTTCTGTGGGTGACAACGGTCCCGGGATCTGGTACACCCTGGACCTTGGTTCTGAGGACGGCGCATGGCAAATCTGGGGAAAAAATTCACATGCTTTTCGTGCGCGACGAAGTTTTACGACTTCGGCAAGCCGGAGGCCCTATGCCCCAAGTGCGGGTCGAACCAGAAGGACGCCCCCAGCAAGCCCAAGGTGGTGAAGAAGGAAAAGGCGGTTCACCTCATCGAGGATGATCTGGGCGCCGAGGCGGAACCGGAAGTTGTGGCGGAGGAAGGCTTCGACGAAAGTCTGGGCATCAGCGGCGCCCGGGCCGAAGGCGTGGATCCCGGCGACCTGCGCATGGACGACTACGATGAGTGACCGCCCCCTGCCGTGCGAAGCGGAGCTTTCCTGACGGACCTGAGTCGCGTGAGCCTGTGAAGCCGGCATTAGCCTCAGGTTTTCAGCCGCCTGCCGTCGATCGGCATGTGCATCTCGAAGGCGGCCTGGCTCCGGCTTGGCTCCGCCGGCAAGCAGAACAGGCGGGTCTCCCAGTACCGGATTCGCTGGAGGCCTTCTGGCGCGGCGAATCCCAGCCTTTTGAACGGTTCATCGAAGCCTTCCTCTTCGGTTCGGGCTTCCTGAAGGACTCAGCCGCCGTGATGGCTGCGCTGGCGGCCATCACGGGCCGCCTGCCCATGGGTTCGAAGGGCCCCCGGGCGGTGGATCTCTGGGTGTCACCCCATTTCCTGGTCCGCTTCAAGCGCCTTCTCAGCTTGGAACAGCTCTGGGGCGGTCTGGACGAAGGCATCGCCGAGGCCCGCCGGCAAGGCGTTGCCGTGGCAGTGGTGCTGGACGCTGTGAACCATTTCGGCCCGGCCCATGGGCATGAGGTGCTGGATCTGGTGCTGGGCGGCCTGCCGGATTTCGTGGTGGGCTTCTCCACGGGCGGCCTCGAAGGGGTGCCCTTCAGCCTGTGGGCACCCGTTTTCGACCGGGCCCGGGCCGCGGGTCTGAAAATCGCAGCCCATGCGGGGGAAAACGGCCCGGGGGAGAACGTGCGGGAAGCCATCAGAGAGGGCGGAGTGGAACGCATCGTCCATGGAATAAGGGCCGCCGAAGCTCCAGAAATCCTTGAGTTGCTCGCGGACCGACTGATCCCGGTGGATGTCTGCCCCAGTTCGAACAAGGCCCTGGTAGCGAATCTGGGGGCCCATCCTCTTCCCGCCATGCTCCGGGCCGGCGTGCGTTGCGCCCTGGGCACGGACGATCCCGGTGTCATCCCCTGCGACCTCGCTGGCGAGTGGGCCCTGGCTCAAGGCATGGGCTTGAACACGCAGGAAATGGGCCTGCTCAAGCGCTTCGCCGTTGAGGACGCGTGGGCACTACGGCTCTGAGCTACTGGGCCAAGTCCCAACCTGGCCAGGATGAACTGTGGATTCCTGGCAGAATCGAAGGTTCTGTGGCGCTCGTAGCTCAGCTGGGAGGCTCCATCTCCAAGAGCGCAGCGAGCGGGACCACGGTCCTGTGGATCGTGGGATAGACGGAGGAGCATCAGGCCTTCAGGCGGCGCTCTGGCCAGCCCAAAACGAAGGCTCGAATGATCCGGGCATTCCTGGCAGAATCGAAGGTTCTGTGGCGCTCGTAGCTCAGCTGGATAGAGCATCAGGCTTCGAACCTGAGGGTCGGGAGTTCGAATCTCTCCGGGCGCACCAGGAGACACCTTGAAAACACTCATGCGAATGTGGCGGAACTGGTAGACGCACTGGATTTAGGTTCCAGCGGTTCATTCCGTGCGGGTTCGAGTCCCGCCATTCGCACCATCGTCCTATGCACCACCGCCCCACCCCGCCCTGTCCCCAAACCGGTTTTAGGAGCACCCATGCAGGTCACGCTCACCCATCACACCAATACCCGGAAATCCCTGGAGATTCGCGTCCCTGCTGCGGACGTCAGTTCCACCTTCGGCGAGGCCCTGGCCCGCATCGGCCCCAAGGTGAAGATCCCCGGCTTCCGACCCGGCAAGGTGCCCAAGAACGTCCTGCTCTCCCGCTATTCCCGCGAGATCCGCCAGGAAGTCGCGGACCTGCTGGTGCAGCGGCTGTTTTGGGACGCCGCCGCCGCCGCCGGAACGCAACCCATTTCCCAGCCGGCCCTGGAGACTGCTGACCTGGCCGATGGCCAGGACGGCTCCATCAAGACCCTCTACGACGTGGCCCCGGAAGTCCAACTGCCGGAGTACAAAGGCTTCAAGCTGGAGAAGCAGAAGCGCGCCATCGATGACGAAGCCGTGGACGAGCATCTGGAGGGCATGCGCCAGCGCGCCGCCAAGCTCTTGCCGGAGGATGGCGTCAGCGCCGCGGGCCTCTACGCCACCTTCGACATCAAGGCCAAGCCCGCGGGCCTGAAGGCCCAGACCTACCGCGACCAGGTCATCCAGCTGGACCCGACGCGACCCTTCGACGCCGAGGTGCTGGGCCTGAAGGTAGATGAGACCCGCGCTTTCGATATCACCGTACCTGTGGATGATGCCAACAAGACCATGGCCGGGAAGAAGGTCCACTACGAAGCGACTCTCAAGGATCTTCGGAAGCACACGGTCCCCGAGCTGGGTAACGAATTCGCCAAGGATATGGGCGACTACGCGGATCTCAAGGCCCTGCGCGAAGGCATGCGCAAGGAATTGGAGGAGGCCTCCGAGCGGGACGCCCACGCCCGCCTGCAAGGCACCATGCTCGAAGTGCTGTTGGACGCCGCGCCGTTCGAAGTCCCGGCCTCCATGGTGTCCCTGCAGCTCGACGACTACAGCCAGGAATTCGCCAACATGATCGCCCGCCAGGGTGTCGATCCCCGCCGGGTGAACTGGGGCACCTACCGTCAGACCCGCCTCCGGGACGCCGAGCGCGCCGTGCGCAGCGGCTACCTGCTGCAGGCCATCGGCAACGCCGAGGACATCCAGGTTTCCGAAGAAGAGATCGACGTCGACATTCGTTCCTACATGGACGAGAACAAGGTGCAACAGCCCTTCGAAGCCTTTAAGACCGAACTGGAATCCCGCGGCGCCACTACCGAAATCAAGGGCCGCATCCGCACGGACAAAATCTTCGAGGCCCTCATCGCCACCGCCACGGTCACGGAAGTCCTGCTCGGCAAAGCGGACTTCGAGGCGCTGGTGGAACTCGAGCGCAAGCGGGAGGCCGGCCTGGCCTCGGCCCGCTTCGATGCGGGCGGTCTTGACAGCGGGGAAGAGGAACAGGAAGGCGGCGCTCCGGACGCTGTGAAGCATGGCGAATCCGGCCATGTCCACGGACCGGATTGCGACCACGACCATGAGCACACCGAGGACAAGCCCAAGAAGAAGACCGCCAAAAAGGCCGAAGCTCCCGAGGAGGCCTCCGACGAGCCGCCGGCGAAGGCCGCCAAGGCCGACGAAGGCACGCCCGAGAAGCCCAAGAAGGCCAAGAAGAAGGCCGAGTAGCCGGGTCCGGGCTCTGCGAAGGGGCGCCTCCGGGCGCCCCTTTTGCGTGTCAGGCCTGGGTGCTCAGAACTGCTCCACCCGCACGATCACATCGTCCTGGAGGATGCGGTAGCCGGCGCCGCGCTCGCGGGTGGGCACCACGGCCTCGAAGATCGTGTGCGCGGCGGTGAGCCCAGGAACCCCGCCGCCGGGCATTCCGGATTGTTCGCTGGTGGCCTTGCAGGGAACCCGGATGACCTTACCGCCATGCAGAAAGTACTCCAGCGAGAAATGGATCTTTTCATCCTGGCCCCAGGTGTAGCCCCCGGAGTCGGTGTACTGCAGCTTGGTCCGGGCCTGCTCTCCAAATTCCTCCCGGATGATCCAGAGGCTGCTGCCGGTTCCCGTGATGGGGATGGGGGCGGATTTGGGGCGCCCGCAGGCGAGCCCCAGCATGGCGACGATCAGCAGAATGGAAGGCTTGAATTTCATGGGGACTCACGCAGCCCGGGGGGCACCTTGGAGTATGCACCCCTGTCAGGGGCGAGGTGGCGGGGCTTGAGGGCGCCGTCCGCTGCGGGGCTGCGGTATCCTGAGGTCAATGCGATCAGGAGTCCCCGTGCCCAGCAGCTACTACCCCCCCATCGTCATCGAGCAGACGCCCCGGGGCGAGCGCAGCTATGACATCTACTCGCGACTGCTGAAGGACAACATCATCTTCCTGGGCACCGCCATCGACGACAACGTGGCCAACGCCATCGTGGCCCAGATGCTCTTCCTCGAAAGCGAGGACCCGGACAAGGACATCCAGATCTACATCAACAGCCCCGGCGGCAGCGTCACGGCGGGCCTTGCGATCTACGACACCATGCAGTTCGTGAAGAACGACATCGTCACCTACTGCATCGGCCAGTGTGCCTCCATGGGCGCGCACCTGCTGGCGGCGGGCACCAAGGGCAAGCGCTTCGCGCTGCCCAACGCCCGCATCATGATCCACCAGCCCAGCGGCGGGGCCCAGGGCCAGGCCACGGAGATCGAGATCACCTACAAGGAGATCCAGCGGCTCAAGGATGCCTTGAGCGAGACCTTCGCCAAGCATACCGGGCAGACAGTGAAGAAGGTGCAGAAGGACATGGACCGCGACTACTTCATGAGCGCCGCCGAGGCCATGGACTACGGCATCATCGACAAGGTGCTGACGGAGCGGCCGGCCTGAGTTGGACCTGCATGCTGAATTAGTGGCCCTGCGCCAGCTGGCCCCCTCCGACCGCCGGGGGCGGTTGGACGAGCTGCGCGTCCGCTACCGGGTGGAGCCCCATCTATTCACCCCGGAAGTACTCCAGGAATTGAAGGCTCTGGCCGCCCCCGATCTCGGCGGCCAGCTGAAGACCATCTTCGGCTTCGACGAATTCCGCCCCGGCCAGGAAGAGATCGTCCGAGCGGTGATGGCCGGGCGTGACGTGCTGGCCATCATGCCCACCGGCGCGGGAAAATCCCTCACCTTCCAGCTGCCGGCGCGGCTGCTGGGCGGGGTGACCCTGGTGATCTCCCCCCTCATCGCCCTCATGAAGGACCAGGTGGACGCCATGCAGGAGGCCGGATTGAAGGCCACCTTCCTGAACTCCAGCCTCGACGCAGAAGAGCGCTCCAAGCGCATCCGCGCCATCCGCGAAGGCCACATCGAACTGCTCTACGCGGCCCCCGAAGGCCTGGAACTCTACATCGCCAGCCTGCTGGAGAACCTGGACCTGAAGCTGATCGCCGTGGACGAGGCCCATTGCATCAGCCAGTGGGGCCACGATTTCAGGCCCGCCTACCGAAACCTGGCGGGCCTCAAGAACCGCTTCCGCAATGTGCCGGTCCTGGCGCTCACCGCCACCGCCACCCGCGAAGTCTGCGATGACATCGTGACCCAGCTGGCCATGAACAACGCCGCGCGCTTCCACGGCTCCTTCTACCGCGCCAACCTCCACCTCTCGGCGATCAAGAAAGGCGAAGGCCCCTCTGTGCGAGAGGCCATCCTGCGCCTGGTGCGGGCCCGTCGCGGGCAGAGCGGCATAGTGTACTGCCTCTCGCGCAAGGGAGTTGATTCCACCGCCGAGTACCTCAGCGACCACGGCATCAAGGCCATGGCCTACCATGCGGGTCTGGGGGCCGAGGCCCGCAGCGCGGCCCAGGAGGCTTTCCGGCGGGATGACGTGGACGTGATCGTGGCCACGGTAGCCTTCGGCATGGGCATCGACAAGCCGAACATCCGCTTCGTGATCCATCGCGACATGCCCAAGAGCGTCGAAGGCTACTACCAGGAGATCGGCCGTGCCGGCCGCGACGGCGGGTCTTCGGACTGCATCCTGTTCTATTCCTGGGCTGATGTCATGAGCCTGGACCGTTTCAGCGACGACGCCTCGCCAGAGCTGGGCCGGGAACAGCAGCGGCAGACCCGCGCCATGTTCCGGCTCGCGGATGAGAGCGGCTGCCGCCACCAGCGCATCCTGGCCCATTTCGGCGAGCGGATGCCCCTCTGCGGGGCCAGCTGCGATGCCTGCGGCGGCTGGGACGCCTTGGCCGCAGCACCGAAGTCCATCCGCCTGCCCAAGGCCAGGAAGCTGCGGGTGGAAGCCATCGAGCTACCCGATGATGCTGCTGATGCACCACCCATTGGCGAAGACGAGACTTTCTTCCTGGAACTCAAGTCTCTCCGCAAGCGCCTGGCGGACGAGAAGGGGCTCCCGGCCTACCTGGTCTTCAGCGACACGGCTCTGAAACAGATGGCGGCTCTGAAGCCCCGCTCCGGCACCGAATTCCTGGCCATCAGTGGCGTGGGCCCCAAAAAACTGCAGCAGTACGGCGAGCCCTTCCTTGCCTTGATCCGCAAGCTGGCAGACTAAGGTCATGGAACCCCTGCAGATCATCGCCATCGACGGACCTTCCGGCGCCGGGAAATCCTCTACAGCCAAGCGCATCGCCGAAGCCCTCCACTGGGATTACCTGGACACCGGCGCCATGTACCGGGCCACCTCCCTGGCCCTGTTGCGCGCCGGGCTCGGCCTGGAGGACGAGGCCGCACTCATGGGGGCCCTCGGAAACCTGCGCCTGGAACAAAAAGGCACGGCGATCTTTCTGAACGGCGAGGATGTCAGCGTCGCCATCCGTAGCCCCGAGATCACCCGCTTCGTCACGCCGGTCAGCGCCGATGGCCGCGTGCGGAAGGTGCTCGTGGAGCAGCAGCAGCACATCGGCCGGCGGGGGGGATTCGTGGTGGACGGCCGCGACATCGGCACGGTGGTCTTTCCCGGCGCGGCCCTCAAGATCTACCTCACCGCCTCTGTGGAAGCCCGGGCCCAGCGGCGCTTCCTGGAGCAGCAGGCCAAGGGCATTCCCATGAGCCTGGAAGAAGTCGCCGCCGACATCCAGCGCCGCGACACCGCCGACTCCACCCGCGCCGTGGCGCCGCTCCGCCAGGCCCAGGATGCCGTGCTGCTGGATTCCAGCGACATGACCCTGGACGAAGTGGTGGCGCAGATCGTGGCGATGTGGCGGGCGCTAGGCTAAAAGTCGGGTGGAACCAGGCTGTCCCTAGACCCTGAGGTAGTCGGGCCGCCAGGTCTTGATGCGCTTCTTGATGTCCTCGGGCTTGAGGTCCTCGTCCAGGGACTGCTGCAGGAGGCCTGGGAGTTCTTCATCCGAGGCGAAGCGCAGGGCCACGTACTGGCCCGGCTTCAGCTGCTCCACCGCCCGGGTGGCCACCGACGCCGGCAGCAGTGCCCTGATGCGCAGCTGTTCCTCCAGGCGGATCAGGCGGTCCTGGGTCCGCAAGGGGTAGGTGCGGACTTTCCAGGCCGTGATGAACAGGGCCACGACCAGGGCCAGGTTCGTGAAGGCCTCGAAAGTGTGCAGGCGCACCGCATGCACGCTGGCGACCACCAGCAGAGCCAGCAGCAGGAAGGTCAGCAGGTAGTGGTAGGCCGGGTCCAACCGGCGGTGGCTGGTGAAAGTCTGGGGACTCTTTTCGGACATTGGGACTCCTGGATGGATAGGGCAGGATGATGATAGCTGCTGGAGGAGCCGCCATGCCGCCGTTCAAAGACCGCGCCGTCCTCATCACCGGCGCCTCGGAAGGCATCGGACGGGCGCTGGCTTTGGAACTGGCCCGTCAGGGCGCCTGGCTGGGCCTGGTGGCGCGGAATCAGGGCCGCCTGGAGGAGCTCGCCCGCGAATGCGAAGGCATGGGCGCGCGGGCCCTGGTGCTGACGGCGGACGTCACGGACCCAATAGCCTGCCACCAGGCGGTGGAGGCCTGCGCGGCGCACTTCGGCCGACTGGACGCGCTGGTGAACAACGCGGGCGACAGCATGTGGGCCACCTTCGAGAGCCTGGAAGATCCCAGCGCCGTCGCCGGACACCTGCTGAAGCTGAACTTCCTCTCGGCGATGGAATGCACGCGCGCGGCCCTGCCGCACTTGAGGCGCACGAAGGGCCTCCTCGTCGCCGTCGCCAGCGTAGCGGGCTTCTCGGGCATCCCCACCCGGACCCTCTACGCCGCCAGCAAGCACGCCATGGTGGGCTTCTTCGAGAGCCTGCGCGTCGAGCTGCTGGGCAGCGGCGTGGACGTCAGCATCATCGCACCGGATTTCGTGGTGACCGGGCTGCACAAGCGCGCCCTGGGCGCCGACGGCCTCCCTTTGGGCGGTGGCACCTTGGATCCCCGGCACGTGATGGGCGTGGAGGAATGCGCGCAGCTCATGGTGAAGGCCATGGCGAAGCGGCAGCGCCTGCTCATCACCTCCACCCGGGGGAAACTCGGCCGGTGGCTGCGCCTTTTGGCGCCGCGCCTGGTGGATGGCATCGCGCGGAGGGCCGTGGAAAAACGGCGATGAAACGTTGGAGATAGGTATCGGCCCAACACCGCACCAAATCCCTCAGCCCTTCGGACGGAAGGCCTTGATGACTTCCTCGCGCGTTTCCATAAAGGCGCCGCCGATGAGATCCACGCAGTAGGGCACTGCAGGAAACACCGCATCCAGGCATTCGCGGATGCTCTTCGGTTTCCCGGGCAGATTGATGATCAGGCTCTGGCCGCGGATGCCCGCGATCTGGCGGGAAAGGATGGCCGTGGGGACGAACTGCAAGGAGACGGCGCGCATCTGCTCGCCGAAGCCGTCCAGCACCTTGTCGCAGACCGCGGCGGTGGCTTCAGGCGTCACGTCCCGCCGCGCTGGGCCGGTGCCGCCGGTGGTGAGGACCAGGTCACAACCATCCTCATCGCAGAGGAGCCGCAGGGTGGCTTCGATGATGGGCTGCTCGTCCGGGATGAGACGGTAGACCTCTTCCCAGGGGGAGCGCAGATAGTCCTGTATCGCTGCGCGGATCGCAGGGCCCGAGAGATCCTCGTACACGCCGCCGCTGGCGCGGTCCGAAATGGTGACGATGCCGATCTTCGCGTTCATGGGTCGAGGATAGCGCCCTAGCGGGCAAGAGGCACGAGACAAGAGATCAGAGGTAGTGAGGGGGCGTGACCCGCGCCATTGGCGCGGATCCAATCGATCCTCATGCCTCGCTTCTCTGCACCTTCAGTAGCCTTCTCCTTCCTCCGCGGCCTTGGCTTTGCCGCGGTGGAGGTGGAAGAGCAGAGCCACGTAGCCGATGGCGATGGGGAACCCGAGGACCCACCACTTCAGGCCCGTGGCGAGGCCGTGGGCTTCGGTGCTGGAATTGAGGGCCGTCAAGTCCAGGGAGTGCGTCAGTGTGGAGCGCAGCATCACGGGATACACGCAGGCCGCGCTGGCCGCCAAGAGCCCCAGGATGAAGGCCCCGGAGCCCAGGAAGGCCCGCAGGTAGCGCTTCTGAACCTGGCCGTAGAACGCCAAGGCCAGCCCGCCGATGGCCACAGCGGTGAAGAGCAGGCCCAGTGGCCGGTGGGGAAGGGCGGACCACACCTCGGGGTTCACCTTGTCCGTGGCGAAGCCCACCAAGACCCACAGGACCGCCACGGCGCTCCAGAGTTTGGTGGCGAGGGCCACACTGCGGGCCTGCACGGGGCCGTCGGTCTTCCAGGCGAGGAACAGCGAGCCATGGGCCGCGATGGCCACGAACGCGAAGACCCCCACCAGCACCGTGTACCAGTCCAGGATGCCCACAGGATTGGAGGTTCCGAAATTCGTGAACAGGGGCAGTTCGAAGAAGCCATTGGCGTCCAGAGGCACGCCGCGCAGCACATTGCCTAAGGCCGCGCCCAGCAGGATCGGCAGGGCCATACTGGCCCCAGCGAAGGCCGCGTCCCAGAAGGCGCGCCACAGCGAGTCCTGCACGTGGGAGCGGAATTCGATGGAGATGCCCCGGGCCATCAGGCACCAGACCACCAGCCACATGGCCAGGTAGAAACCCGAGAAGCCCGAGGCCAGCACCTTGGGGAAGGCCAGGAACAACGACCCTCCGCCGGCCAGCAGCCACACCTCGTTGCCGTCCCAAAGCGGCCCGATGGCCGCCAAGACTTGGCGGCGCTCCTCGTTGGTCTTCGCGACGAAGAAATGGAGGATGCCCGCGCCGAAATCGAAGCCATCCATCACCACGTAGATGGCCACCATCACCGAGACCAGCCAGAACCAGAGCTCAACCATGGGCCACCTCCTTGCCCTTCATTGGCGCAGGCCCGTGGGCGATCTCCCGGCCCACGAGGAAGAGGAAGAGCAGGCCCAGGACGAAGTAGATGCCGGTGAAGCCGATGAGCGTGAAGGCCGCGGAGCCGGTGTGGACCGTGGCCGACGAACCATCCGCGGTGCGCATCAGGCCGTAAATCAGCCACGGCTGGCGGCCCAGCTCCGCGGTCATCCAGCCGGCGCTGGTGGCGATGTAGGGGAATGGAAAAGCCAGCATCAGGGCCCAGAGCATGGGCCGGGCGGTGAATAGGCGGCCCTTCCAGAGCAGGAGGAGGCCCGCAGCCATGAGCGCGATGAACAGCGTGCCCAGCCCCACCATGATGTGGAAGGCGTAATAGAGCAGTTCGATGGCGGTGGGCCACTGGTCCATGGGGATATCGTTCAACCCCGTGACATTTTTCGAAAATGAGCCATAGGCGATGAAGCTCAGCACACCGGGGATCCGCACGGGATTGTCGAGGCGGCGCGCCGCCACGTTCGGCTGGCCGATGAGATTGAGCTCAGCGCGAGGGCCCGATTCGAAACGGCCCTCCATGGCCGCGAGGGCCGCCGGCTGGTGCCGGGCCACCAGCTTGCCCTGCTGGTCGCCGGTGGGGAAGGCCACCAGGATGCTGAAGGCGAAGCCAGCCACGATGCCGGTCCGGAGGTTTAGGCGGGCGGTGGCCTCGTGCAGGCCCTTCAGGGTCCAATAGGCGCCGAGGGCCGCCATGACGAAGGAGGCGGTCACCACCGCGGCCATCATGTTGTGGGCATACTGCGCCAGGGCCCAGGGATTCAGGACAAAGCCCCAGAAGCTGGCCAGTTGGATCGTGCCTTTGGCGCCCACGGTGTAGCCGACCGGGTTCTGCATGAAGGCGTTGGTGGCGGTGATGAAATAGCCGCTGAGCCAGCTCCCGAACCAAAGGGCCAGGGCCGCGTAGAAGTGCCGTTTGGGGCCGAGCCGCTTCTCACCCCAGATGAGCAGACCCAGGAAGCTGCTCTCCAGGAAGAACGCGAACATGCCCTCCATCCCCAGGGTCTGGCCGATGACGCCGCCGGAATAATCGGAGAAGCGGGCCCAGTTGGTGCCGAACTGGAATTCCATCGGCACGCCGGTCACCACGCCCACCGCGAAGTTGATGCCGAAGATGCGGATCCAGAAGCGGGCGGCGTCGTCGTAGCGCGCTTCACCCGTCTTGAGGCCCCGCCACTTGAGCCAGACGATGAGCAAGGCCAAGCCCATAGTCAGCTGTGGGAACAGGTAGTGGAAGATGATGGTGAACGCGAACTGGAGCCGGTGCCAGAAAAGTGGATCACCCATCGCAGGCCTCCTACGAACACGCAGTGCAATTCCATGGGGGAGAGGGTTCGCATGATGGGAGCCAGGGCCCCAGCATGCTAACTCTCCCATTTCGGACTCTTCCAGTATGGTTCGGCAAGGCGCTTCCGACTTGGATCACAACTTGCCGGTGTCCTGATTTTCACCAAAGCGACTTGGATCCAGCGCCATCAGGCACTCCGACCCACGGCCGAACCGGTAATCGGTCGCCTTCAGGCCCGATGGCTGGGGTTCCGTTGCCAGGGGCCCAGGTTGTGGGCGTCGAAGCCGTGATGGCGAAGGAAGGCCGCGGCTTGGCCACTCCTAGCGCCGCTGCGGCAGACCAGCAACAGCGGCTTATCAGCGGGCAGTTCCAGGATGCGGGCTTCCAGTTCATGCAACGGCAACCAGGTGGATTGCGCCGCATGTCCTGCCGCCCATTCCTCTTCCGTGCGGACGTCCACCACCAGGCCGCCTTCGGTCATCATGCGCCGGGCTTCGTCCACATCCAGGAATCCGTGCATCAACCCCTCCAACCCCCAGGATAGTCGCCCGGAGCCGCCGCCCGGCCACTCCCAACTATTCGACATGGCCGGGACGGAATTCGAAAATAATGGGGGATGACCGACCTCCGTTCCCGCGCCTCCCACATCAAGCTGCTGTGCACCGATGTGGATGGGGTGCTGACGGATGGCTCTCTGCACTTCGGCGCCGAATCCGGGCACACCAAGGCCTTCAATGTGCGGGACGGGGCCGGCATCAAATGGCTGCAGCGGGTGGGCATTCCGGTGGCCTTCATTTCCGGGCTGGATTCGCCCTCCACCTGGCAACGCGCGGCGCAGCTCGAGGTGGTGGACTGTTTCGCGGGCAGCCTGGACAAGCTCCCGATCCTCGAACAGCTCTGCGCGAAATACGGACTGAAAGTCGAGGAAATCGCGCACATCGGCGACGACCTGCAGGACCTGCCACTGCTCAGGCGCGTGGGCTTGGCGGCCTGCCCGATGGACGCTGCGGAGGAAGTGCTCGCCACGGCCCATTGGACTGTTCCACTGAGGGGGGGGCGTGGAGTCCTGCGGACCGTGGCCGAGGAGCTCCTGAAGGCCCAAGGGCAGTGGGCCGGCATTCTGGCCAGCTACGAGACCTGAATCCCACTGGCCATCGCACGGTCTGCGCGGGGGTGAACCGCGTTACCCATTCCGTTGATCAATGCGCGGCTGGGGTTTGCGCGATCCAGGCGTCCACGCGGCGCTCCAGCAGGTCCAGGGGCAGCGCGCCACCGCCCAGCACGCAGTCGTGGAA
>JANXPB010000179.1 GCA_025357545.1 Holophagaceae bacterium | reverse complement strand
GTCCCGGTGCAGGTATTCGATGGGGTCCTCGATGGTGAGGATGTGCTCGATGCGGGTGGCGTTGATGAGGTCGATCATGGCCGCCAGGGTCGTGGATTTGCCCGAGCCGGTGGTGCCCGTCACCAGCACCATGCCGCGCTGCTCTTCGCAGATCTTGGCCAGCACCTTCGGCAGCATCAGATCCTCGATGGAGTAGATGCGGCGAGGGATGACGCGCAGCACCAGGCCCACGGTGCCGCGCTGGTTGAAGACATTACAGCGGAACCGCCCCAGGGCCGGCACCGAGTAGGCCAGATCCAGGTCCAGGTTCTCCCGGAATTTCGCCTTCTGCTTGTCGCTGGCCATGATGCTGTAGGCCATGGCGATGGTGTCCTCCTGCACCAATCGCTTGAACTGAGTCATGGGCATCAGGCGCCCCTTGATGCGGGCCACAGGGTGGTTACCCACTTTCAGGTGCAGGTCCGAGGCTCCGAGCTCGCACACGGCCGTGAGTAGTTCGTTGATCTGCATGGGAGATCTCCCGGGGAATGCATCGATGAAGTGGGACTATCCTACTCCGGCCAGGGAGGAAGGGAAGGGAAGGGGTTCTGAATCTTCACTGAGCGAAATGGCTGAAGGCTGGTAAAATCATCGGTTCGGCTGCTCCGCTGCTCACCGGCCCGATCGTCCAGCGATCCGGGGGGGTATGTCGAAATTGCCCCTTGCGTTCCTCCTGCTCCTTGACCTATTGACCTTTCGTCCACTTGCCCCTGACGGGCACACCGTCCCTGGAATCCCATGACGCCCCTCGACAAGATCCGCAACATCGCCATCATCGCCCACGTGGACCACGGCAAGACCACGCTGGTGGATGCCATGTTCAAGGGCGCGCACATGTTCCGCGACAACCAGAAGGTCCAGGAGCGGGCCATGGACTCCAACGACCAGGAGCGCGAACGCGGCATCACCATCCTGGCGAAGACCACGTCCATCCATTGGGCCGGCCACCGCTTCAACATCGTGGACACCCCCGGCCACGCGGACTTCGGCGGCGAGGTGGAACGCGTGCTCTCCATGGTGGATTCGGTGTTGCTGGTGGTGGACGCCTTCGACGGCCCCATGCCCCAGACCAAGTTCGTCACCCGCAAGGCCCTGGCCCTGGGCCTGAAGCCCATCGTCGTCATCAACAAGGTGGACCGTCCCGGCGCACGGCCCCACTTCGCCCAGGACGCGGTCTTCGAGCTCTTCATGGAGCTGGGGGCCACTGACGCGCAGCTGGATTTCCCCACGGTCTTCGCCAGCGCCAAGCTGGGCTACGCCATGATGGACGTGAACGACAACAGCGAGACCCTGGATCCGCTCTTCGACACCATCTCCAAATACTGCCCGCCGCCCAGCGGCGATCCCGAAGCACCGCTGCAGATGCTCGTCACCCTCATGGACTACAGCGATTTCGTAGGGCAGATTGGCATCGGCCGTATTTTCAACGGCCGCATCAAGGTGGGCGAGAACGTGGCGATGGTGAAGCGCGACGGTTCCATCCAGAATCACAAGATCACCCAGCTCTATGGCTTCGAGGGCCTCACCCGCGTGCCCCAGACCGAGGCCAGCACCGGCGAGATCGTCGCCATCGCCGGCATCCCGGACATCCGTGTGGGCGAGACCATCGCCTCGGCCGAATCGCCCATGGCGCTGCCCTACGTGGACATCGACGAGCCCACCATCTCGATGATGTTCATGGTCAACGCCGGACCCTTCGCCGGCCAGGACGGCAAGCATGTCCAGAGCCGTCGCATCCGCGAGCGACTGATGAAGGAACTGCAGCACAATGTCGCGCTGCGGGTGGAAGACACCGAAGCGCCAGATTCGTTCAAGGTCAGCGGCCGCGGTGAATTGCATTTGAGTGTGCTCATCGAGTCCATGCGCCGCGAGGGCTTCGAGCTCTGCGTGAGCCGGCCCGAGGTCATCCTGCACACCGGCGAGGACGGCGAGAAGCTAGAGCCCTACGAGGATCTCACCGTGGACGTGCCCGAGGCCTACATGGGCGTGGCCATGGAAAAGCTCGGCATGCGCAAGGCGGAAATGCAGGACATGGGCCAGGAACTGGGCCGCGTGCGCCTGCACTTCAAGATCCCTTCCCGGGGCCTCATCGGCTACCGCTCGGAGTTCATGACCGACACCCGCGGCGAAGGCATCATCAACAGCATCTTCAGCCACTACGGCCCCTACAAGGGCGAACTGCCGGGCCGCAAGAACGGCGTGCTCATCAGCATGGAGACCTGCGAAACCGTCGGCTTCGCGCTGATGAACCTGGAGGATCGCGGCGTCATCTTCCTGCATCCGGGCACCAAGTGCTACGCGGGCATGATCGTGGGGGAAAACTCCCGCGAGAACGACCTGGTGGTGAACGTGGCCAAGGGCAAGAAGCTCTCGAACATGCGCTCCTCGGGCGCCGACGAAGCCACCCGCCTGACGCCGCCCCGGGAGCACACCCTGGAGCAGGCCTTGGAGTACATCCAGAACGATGAACTGGTGGAAGTCACTCCCAACTTCATCCGCATGCGCAAGCGCATCCTGGATGAAGCCGACCGGAAAAAGGCTGAGAAGCGCGCGGTGGTCTAGGAGTCCTGGGGCCCCACCCCTGAATTCCTCACACTTTCTTTCCTAGTCGACCCTAGACCCCGCAGCCTGATGGTGCTCCCGGCCATCGGGCTGTTGGGTTGACAGGCCGATGGGCCTTCCTACATTGGCCTCATGCTCCACGAAAGCTAGCCGATGTTCCGAAGGTTTCCCGCGCGCGGGTACCCCCGGCCGGTGAAGGAGGCAGCCATGGGTCCTCTCTCCTCGTTGCGAGACCGGTTTTCCACCGGGATCCGATGTGCCTCCCTGGCACTGCTGATGGTCGGGGTGCTGGCTTGCAGCAGCGGCGGTGGCGGGTATTCCGGGGACGGGGGCGCCACGCCGCCCACCATCACCACCCAGCCTTCGAACCAGGCCACCACGGTGGGACGCTCCGCGACCTTCACGGTGGCCGCCAGGGGTGCGACCTCCTACCAATGGCAGGCGGGGACCACGGACATCCCCGGGGCCACGGGCGCCAGCTACACCATCGCCAGCGCGACGGCCGGCCAGAATGGGGTCGCCTACCGGGCCACCGCCTCCAATGCCGCCGGCAGCGCCATGAGCAGCCCCGCGGCCCTCACGGTGAATCCCGTCCTCTCCTTCACGACGCAGCCCGTGGGGGTGGCCGTGTCGGCCCCGGCCCCAGCCACCTTCAGCGCGGTGGTGGGCGGAGGGACGGCCCCCCTGGCCTACCAGTGGCAGCGCAACGGGGCTCCGGTCCCCTCGGCGACGTCCCCCAGCTATACCCTTGCCACCACTGCTTCCGCTGACAATGGGGTGGTCTTCAGCCTGGTGGTCTCTGATGCGGTGGGAGCCACCGCCACCAGCGCCACGGTGATCCTGAATGTGACCACAGGCGCGCCCCCCACCATCACCCAGCAGCCTGCGAACCAGGCCACCACCGTCGGCCGTCCGGCCACCTTCACCGTGGCCGCCACCGGGGCCACCAGCTACCAGTGGCAGGCGGGCAGCACGGACCTTCCAGGCGCCAATGGCTCCACCTACACCGTGCCCGCTGCGGCCAGCGTCCAGAGCGGCACCACCTTCCGGGTCCTCGTTTCGAATGCGGCCGGGACCGCCACCAGCAGCACGGCCACCCTGACCGTGAACCCGGCGCCCACCTTCGGCGTGGCGCCGGCCGCCCTGACCGTGCTGGTCCCGGCGCCGGCCACCTTCACTGCGACGGTCGCCGGTGGCACGGCTCCCCTGACGTACCAATGGCAGCGCAATAGCGCTCCGATCCCGGCAGCCACCACCGCCACCTACACCCTGCCCGTCACCGCCACCTCGGACAATGGCGCCCTGTTCACCCTGACGGTCACCGATGCGGCCGGTGCCACCGCCATCAGCGTGCCCGCGACTCTCACCGCGGTCACGCTGCCTGCCACTTTCACGAGTCGGCTCCTGCGCCGGCCCATGGCGCCCATCCCCGCGGCGGACAGCGCCCAGGCCCTGGCTCAGCGGACCCAGATTGAAGTCGAAGGACTATCCCTTTCGTCCGACGGGGCGCTGCTCGTCTGGCCCGAAGCACCTGCCGCCGGCTGGCACATCGATTTCGGCGCCCAGCACACGCTGGTGGGGGTGGATGGCGCCTTTACCCTGCATGCGCCCACGGACGGGGCCCAGTTTGCCACGCTCACCCACCCGGCCAACCCGCTCCGCACCACCCATTTCACCCTGGCCCAGCTGGCCGCGGTAGTAGCCGCCGGGACGCGTCTGATCATCCCCGAGCCCTTTCATGGGGCCTGCGGCATGAGCTCGGGTGACGACCTCAACTGCAGCGCCCCCGGTCTGGCCCCGGGCGCGGTCCAGGCCTCCCTGGGGGTAAGGGAAGGGACGAGGTCCGGTCCAGTCCCTCAAGGGTGCTCGGGATGCCCACCACCCGCTGCGCTCCGGACCGACGAGCTGCTGTTGGCCGGCCCCAACACCATCTGCAGCCCCACCATGCTGTCGAACAATGCCGCCCGCCAGATCGTGTACACCGCCAGCACCGATGGCATTCGCGGCAGCTACTTCGATCCCGCAGTGGGCCCCGCCAAGCTCGTGAATTGCGTCATCAACGACGGCTACACCACCAACCCTTCGGTGCCCAAAGACATCCGCTACTTCGGCAGCACCTGCAACCGCTACGTCCAGGCCGGGGCCTGCCCCAACGAGAACTCTTTCTCCGACGCGGAATACATCGTGTTGACCGCATCCAATCCGGTCAAAACATTCATCAACTTCCTGATCGGCGGCGACACCTGGGTGCCCGCCCCGGTCACCGTCGGAGGGCCCCTCATCCACTGCTTCCAGAACCACAAGAAACGGAACTGCGCGATGGTGTGCATCGGCGATGTCTCCTGCGACTTCACCGTGGACCACCACATCGCCCTCGCCGGCGATTCCTACACCACCTTCATCCCCTCCGGCGGTGTCTCGGAACCCTTCGTGGTTCATAACAACGGCATCTACGGGATCACCCAGATCGTGAAGGTGAAGGACGACATCGGCGGCGTGCTGCTGGGCACGGGCGTTCTCTTCGTGGGCGTGGACCAGGAGATCCACCACTACCGGCCCACGAACTACGTGGCCACCGCGAGCGACAACGGCCCCACCAGCTACGTCACTGATGAATCGGTGGTCTACACGCCGCCCTCCTCGGCCCCGGTGGGCTCCCAGGCCATCTACAAGTTCATGGTGGACAACCAGCAGGTGACCATCACCTTCATCATCTCCCCCTAAGGACGCCGCCGAGACGGCTGCCGGGCGGGCAGGTGGGTGGGGTCGGAGCGCTGTCCAGGCAATCCCGCCCCGCTCCTGGGCGCGGCCCGGGCAGAATGGTGCGGTGCCCGAGTCTCGCCCCTACCGCACGCCCGCCCGGTCCACCTTCTGGCAGAAGTTGGGCCCCGGGGGCCTGGCCTCGTTGCTGCTGGCCGGAGGCAGCACCGTACTGCTGCTGGGCCTGCCGGTGGCGTGGCGGTTGCGGCAGGTCATGAACCAATCCCACGGCGACGACTTGGAGGCCGCGGAGGCAGTCCCCGCGGACGCCATCGTGGTGCTGGGGCGGCGGCTGGAGGGGGACCGGCCCACGGCGGTCTTCGAGGCTCGGCTGGCGCATGGCCAACTGCTGTGGCAGCAGGGGCGCGCCGCCCTGGTGGTGGTGGCCGGGGGCATCACCGGGGCGGCCTCCCTAAGCGAGGCGGAGGCCGGCCTGGCCTGGCTGCGGGCCCAGGGCCTGCCCGCCGATGCGCTGAGGGGGGAGGACCGCAGCCAGCACACCCTGGAGAACCTCTTCCACGTGCGGGAGTTGCTGGGAGCCAGCGCCACCCCCTCACTTATCCTGGTCTCGGACCCCCTGCACCTGGCCCGGGCCGGGGCCCTGGGCCGGGGCCTGGGCCTGGGCATCCGCTGCGCCCCCGCCCCGGGCTGCCCGCCCCCGCGGAACTCCCTCCCCTGGTGGCGACGGGCCCTCATCGAGGCCTTCCTGCTGCACTGGTACCACACCGGGCTGCTCTACAGCCGCGTCATCCAGTCCAAGGCCCAACTGGAGAGGGTGACGTGAATCAGTGCTTGATGGGTGGGGGGGTGCGGTACAAGCATCGGCGGGCTCCCCAGACGGCGCTGCGGCTGCGGCTGAAGGAATTGGCGGCAACGGTTCCGAATTCGCCGGCGAGGTCATGGATGCTTGGGCAGAGGAACACCACATCCAGCTGGCATTCATCCGGCCCGGAAAGCCCACCGAGAACGGATTCATCGAAAGTTTCAACGGCCGATTGGGGGATATTGCCAACAAGGCACACCATGATGGAGCAGGCGCGTAAACGATTGGCACAGCTCTTCACATTTTTGAAGAGCTTGGATGAGTTGCGGAATCCCATCAAGCGCCAGGTCTCTGAATACAGCTGGACACTGTCTTGGGATCAAATCCCGCGTCCTCGGCGAAGCCAGTGAAGTTAAGGAACGGCGCGCCCAAGCGCGGCATCCGGCCTACGTGAAACCGGAACTGTGCGCCATGGCGCCAAACCAGATCTGGAGTTGGGATATCACGGATCTCAAGGGACCCGTTCGGGGTTCCAAGTACAAGCTGTACACGACCCTTGACCTCTTCAGCCGCCTGGTGGTGGGCTGGACCGTGCAAGAGCGG
>JANXPB010000153.1 GCA_025357545.1 Holophagaceae bacterium | reverse complement strand
GGCGCCCGCCCGCCCGTCAGACGTCGACGCCCAGCCCGGCGCGCTCGTCGCCGGGCGCGGCGCCGAGGACGCCCTCCCAGCGGGCGATCACCACCGAGGCCAGGCCGTTGCCGATGACGTTGATGGTGGTGCGGGCCATGTCCATGATCTCGTCCACCGCCAGCAGCATGGCGATGCCCGCTTCGCCGGGCAGGCCGAAGCTGGCGCAGGTGCCGGCGATGATGACCAGGGTGGCCCGGGGCACGCCCGCCACACCTTTGGAGGTGAGCATGAAGGTGAAGACCATGGCGATCTGCTGCCACAGGCTCATGTCGATATGGGCTGCTTGGGCGATGGTGAGGCTGGCCAGCACCAGGTAGAGGGTAGAGCCATCCAAATTAAAGCTGTAGCCCGTGGGAATGACGAAGCTGGCCACCCGGCGAGGCACGCCGAAGCGCACGGTCTCTTCCAGCAGTTTGGGCAGGGCGGCTTCGCTGCTGGCGGTGGAGAAGGCCGTCAGCGCTGGTTCCCGGATGGCCTTGATGAAGCTGAAAACGTTGACGCGGCAGATCAGCATCACGGGCACGAAGACCAGGACGAAAAGGCAGACCAGCGCGAAATACAGGCTGCCCACCAGCAGCGAATACTGCTTCAGCAGGTGGAACACCGCCGACCAGCCCTTGAGCAGCACCCCCGCCACTTCATGCCCTGCGGCCATCTCGCTCACGTTGAAAGCCATGGAGCCGAAGACGCCCAAAGGTGTGAGCAGCATCACCATGTCCGTGTACTTGAACATGGTCTGGGCCACGCCGTCGAAGAAGGCCAGCACGGGCTTGCCACGGTCGCCCACGTGAGTGAGGGCGATGCCGAAGAGGGTCGCGAAGACCACCACCGGCAGGATGTCGCCCTCCGCCGCATGCTTCACCAGATTCGAGGGGAACATGTGCATGGCGATGTCCCAGCCGCTCTGGGCTGGGGCCAACTTCACGGCGCCGTGGGTGGCGAGGTTCAATGGCAGATTCGCGCCGGGTTTGATGAAATTGGCGATGGCCAGACCGATGAAGAGGGCCAGGGTGGTGACCACCTCGAAATAGATCAGGGCCTTGCCGCCCATGCGCCCCACGGCCTTCATGTCGCCGGTCTGGGCGATGCCCACCACGATGGTGCTGAAGAGCAGGGGCACGATGAGGCCCTTGATGAGCGCGATGAAGCTCTTCGACAAAAAGTGGAACAATTCCCACCAGATGGGGTGCTGATCTTTGGGCAAAAAGCCGCCGAGCACCACGCCCATGAGCAGGCCGAAGAAAATCCACAGTGTGCTGGAGCGATACCAGGGTTTCTTGATACCGGCCTCACCCATTCAATCCTCGACAGGAAAGGGGCAGTGTCGCATGGGCTTCGGCTGGCGCCATAATCCGGGCATGGATATTCCGAAGACTTCCGAGCAGGGCGGCTGGCGATGGGTTTTGGCGACCCTGCTGCTTACGGAGCGGGCCATTGCCTGGGGCGCCTTCGCCTTGAGCGATGAGACGAGGGAGATCGCTGCCTGGGAGCAACCCTTCTGGCTCGGGTGGGGCGCAGCGCTGCTGGTGGTAGCTCTGCCGGCACTGCTGGCGCGCCATCGGGCCGCGAGCTGGCTGTCTGGATTATCCGGGCTGGCTCTGGTGGCCCGGGCCTGCGTCCCCCTGCTCGGCGAAAAACCGGCGGCCGGGGCGGTGGTGGCGCTCATGGTCGCCAGCGCCACCCTGACTTTCGCGTTCCTGTATGAACAGAGTTTCTGGCCCACCCTGGGTGACCCGGGCCCCTAAGGATTCCGAGCCAGGAGCTTAGCGGTCCGGGCGCAGCCTTTGAACGGGCAGCTAGGGGGTGAGCTAGGGGGTGAGCTCGGCCGCGCCGGCCGCCTTGTTTTCGGCGCCACCGCCAAAGATGAAGACCTTGCCCGTGTTGGGGCCGGTGCTCAGCAGGTTGGCGGTGGGGTGGCTGCGGGGAATGGCCATGTGGCCGAAACTTGAGAAAATTTTTGTGACGGGGTCGAACACTTCTGCGGTTCCGCGCACCCAATTGTCCTGGCTCTCGCCCCCGAAAACAGCCACGCGGCCATCGTTGAGCAAGGCTGCGGCCTGGAAGCGACGCGGCACGGCCATGGCGCCGTTGACGGCTTCGAACAGGCCGGTGGTGGGATTGTAGAGTTCAGCGGTGGCGCCATCGACCGCGTCCCTGCTGCCGCCCACGATGAGCACCTGCCCATCCGCCAACCGCGTGGCAGTGTGGCCCGTCCGCGAGCGGGACATGGTGCCAGTGAAGGCGAAGGAGCCCGCCACAGGGTCGAAGATTTCCGCCGAAGCCAGAAAGCTCGACGAGTTGGCATCGTATCCGCCAACGAGGAGGATGCGTCCGTCCAGCAAGGGCGTGGCGGTGAAATAGCCCCGGGGAGTTTTCATGGAAGCGGGCAGAGGTGTGAAGGCATTGGTGGCGCCATCGAAGAGGTCCACGTTGGCGGTGGATTGCCAGGCAGGCCGGCCATAGGGCACCGGGCCATTGAAGCCGCCAAGCACTGCTATCTTTCCAGCGTTCGCACCGGTGCTGAGCTTCACCATCTGGTGGCCCAGGCGCCGCGCGGACATGGGGTTCGTGGCGGCCACGCTGGCGGTGCCGAGCGTCACGATCTCACCGCTGTTGCGGGCCAGATCATATTCCTCATAGCCGCCGGTCACCAAAACCCGGTTGGCATCGATGGCGATGGCTTCTGCTTCGAAGCGCGGCACGACGAGATCCGGCCCGTTCGTGAACGTGCCGGTGGCGGGACTGAAAACTTCACTGCTGGAAAGCGGCGAGTACAGGCCCCGCTGCTGCTGGCCACCGATGAGCACCACGCGGCCGTCGGGCAGGGAGGCCGACGCATGCAGATAGCGCGGTGTGGAAGGCGTGCCTGGGGAGGCCAGGAAAGCGGCTCCAGGCGCGGCCGTCACCGTGGCCTGGAAGGTAACTGAAACACTGGTATCCGCCTGGCTGGTGCCCGTGACGGTGTAGACGCCCGGTGTGGTGGGCGGTAGGTAGCCCCGGAAATAATCCACCGGGATGGTGGTTCCGGCGCTGCCGGGCCCCGTAGTCCAGTTCGCCGCGCTGGTCACTCCCACCGGGGAAACGCCCCAATAGAAGGTCACCATGTCGGCGTTGGTCAAGGTGGGCGTGGTGGGGCCCGTGAGGGTCATTGTCACCTGGCTGGCCACCGTGACGAGGACCGTCGTGGTGCGGCTCGGAACCGCGGAATCCGTACCCCGGACGGTCACGGAAGTGATGGTGGCACCGGCAGTGAAAAACCCCGCGGCCGAGATGCTGCACCCATTGGCGGCGCCCTCGATGGACCAGGTGGCCGGGACGGGAGCATCGTTGAAGAGTGCGGTGAAGGGTGCGCTCGCGGACGGCGCGATGCGAGAGGGTCCGCTCAAACGAAAGCCGGAGCCCTGGGTCACGGTCAGCGTCACCAAGGCGCTCTTGGAGGTGTCGGCGGCGCTGGTGGCTCGGACCTGGAAGGAGCCCGCAGCGGCGGGCGCTGTGTACGTCACGTTGGAGGCGCCGGTCACTGCGAGCGTGCCCGTGGACGCCCCCCCGGGCAGGTCCCAAGTGACGGCCTGATTCGCGGTCCCGCTGACGGAGGCGCTGAGCGCGATGGCTCCGTTGGTGGGGACAGTCGGCGCGGGTGGAGTGATGGACACGGTGATGGTCGCGGCGGTGACGACCACGCTGGCGGTGCCGCTCTTGGTGGCGTCAGCAGCGGAGGTTGCGCGCACGGTGAACGTTCCCGCCAGGGGAGGTGCGGTGTACAGCCCTGCGGTGGTGATGGTACCGACGTTGACGGGGCCAATCGGGTCCACGCTCCAGGTCACGACTTGGTTGCTGGAATTGGCCACGGAGGCTGTGAAGGCTTGGTTTCCGGCGGTCGTAATGTTTGCCGAAGCAGGGCTCACCGCGACGCTGATCGGATAAACCGTGGGTCCGACATTCACGCCCCCGCCGCCCGAACAGGCCAAAGCCAGGGCCAAACCCGGTACATAGAGCAGAAGGCGCAGAGTCTTCATGGGAACTCCCGAGGGTGCGATTTGCCTTAAAGATCGAAGAAGCATAGCAATTTCGACTCCCGCATTGGGATTAAACGATGTAAAGACGAATTTCCGTAAAAAAGGCAGCGGAGGACTATCCTAAGAGCGGTCCTGGCCGTCGCCTCGGGTCCACCTGGAGTTGTTCATGCCCTCGCGTCCGCGCTGGAGTGTCCTCAATGTTTCGTTTCTGGTGGGGACCTTGGTCCTCGCTGCGATCCTGGTGCCCCTCAAGGTGGCGGTGCAGGGGGTCCATTGGACTGAGGTGGCCCTCTGCGCAGGGATGGTCTTCGCCATCGGTACCGCCATCAGCGCCGGCTACCACCGACTCTTCTCCCACCGCGCTTTCCACGCCTCCTGGCCCGTGCGGTTCCTGCTGCTCTGCTTCGGGGCCGCCAGCTTCGAGAACTCCGCGCTGAAATGGGCTTCGGACCACCGGCTGCACCATCAACATGTGGACACGGAAAAGGATCCCTACACCATCCAGAAGGGCTTCTGGTACGCCCATTGGGTGTGGGTGATGGAAGAAAAAGAGAGTGGCCTGGTGGGCGTCGCCGACCTCCAGAAGGATCCGTTGGTGATGTGGCAGCACCGCCACCATTTCCTCATCGGCGCCGTGGTGGCCTGCATCCCCCTCTACATCGGCTTGCTGACCGGACATTTCTGGGCCTACCTGGTGATGGGCCTTTCGCTGCGCATCGTGCTCACCCACCACACGACCTTCCTCATTAATTCCGCCGCCCACATGTTCGGCAGCCGCCCCTACACCGACGCCAACACGGCCCGGGACAACTGGGTGCTGGCGCCGCTGACCTACGGCGAGGGCTACCACAACTTCCACCACATGTGGCAGTGGGACTACCGCAACGGCGTGAAGTGGTACCAGTGGGATTCCACCAAGTGGGTGCTCAATCTGCTTTCCTGGATGGGACTGGTCACGAAGTTGCGCCGGGTCAGCACTGCCTCCATGCGCCGAGCCCGTCTGCAGATGGAAGAGAAGCGGCTGCGCGAGCGGCTGATCACCGCCAGTCCCGCCGTGGCCACGCCCCTCCAGGAGCGGCTGGCCGCCGCGCGACTGCGGGTGGATGCGGCCCTGGTTTCCCTACAGGAGAAGCGGGAAGCGTGGGAAGCCTTGAAGGCGGAATGGAAGGCCAAGGGCCACACCAAGGCGGAACAATGGCGCCAAGCCAAGGCCGAGTGGAAGGCCGCCATGGCCCTGCACCGCCAGGAATTCCAGGCCGCCTGGGAGGAATGGCGCGCCGCGCGGCTGGAAGTGCGCAGCGCCCTGGTCTACGCCTGATCCGAGCTATGAACGAGGTTCGGATCCAAGTGGTGGGCGACCCCCTTGGCGTAGTAGGAAATGAGGATCGCCTTGGCGGGGGCGGCGCTGAGCTGATCACCTTCGGGCCGCAGGATCCCTCGCAGCACCAGCACCCGCAGGCCCAATTCGAAGATGCGCTGGAAATTGCCGCGGGCCATGTAGAGGGGCAGGCGGCGTTCCGCGGCCCAGGCCGCGGTTTCGAGCGCCTTCTGCCGCAGGGCTGGGAGCGCGATGTCAGGGCCCTCCAGTTGGGTCCAGCACCAGGCCACCAAGGCGACGGGGGTGATGGGGATCTCGGCGGCCACCGCTGCCTGGAGGCGGCGGGCCATCGCTTCCATGAGCGGCTTCCGATCCTCCCAGACCATGGCGCGGAAATCAGCCTCGCCGGCCAGGGCTTCGATGCTCAAGGGCGGACCGAAGTTGGCGACGGCGTAGCCGAAACGATGGAATCGCCCGGTCGCCCCCCTGAAGAGCAGGCCCGCGAGCCACAGGGCTGAACGGCGCACGTTCGTCCGCAGCCCTCGCCGTGGCAGCCCATCCTGCTCCCGGACCAGGGAACTGTCCTCCACCACGCGGTCGTAGTTGAGTCCCACGGGGATGAAGACCAACTCCCGGGTGTTCGCCCGGGCCATGTAATCCAGCAGCCCCAACTTAGGGAGTTGGAGGGCGCCATCCCGGCTCAGGCCGCCCTCTAGAAACACGCCTTGGGTGATGCCGCCCTCCACGGCCCGCTGGACGTAGCGTTCCAGGACCGCATGGTAGAGAGGGTCGCGGAATTTGCGCCGCACAAAGAAGGAACCGAAACTCTTGAAAAGCCGTTCGAGGGGCCAGATGCGGGCCCATTCGCCCACGGCATAGGAAATGGCCACGCGGTTGGCCAGCAGGAAAGCCACCAACAGGTAGTCCGCGTTGCTGCGATGGTTCATCACGTACACCACCGAAGCGTCGCGGGGGATCTGATTCAGCTGGGCCTCGGCGCTGCGGCCGATGCGCACCCGGTAGAAGGAGCGCAGCAGGACCGCCGCCGCCCGCTTGCCGAAACGGTACGCGGTGAGCAGGTTGAAATTCGGGATGATCTCATCCAGGTAGTCCGCCACCTTCATCCAGGCCTGGGCCTCCTCCAGGCCCGACCGGGCGCATTCCTGGCGCACCAGGATCTGGAGCTGCGGGTCCTCGACCATTTCGCGCTGGAGCTTCTGCTTGCGGGTGACGGTGATGGGGTTCAGGTGGAACCCCAGCTCCCGCCGCGTGCGCACCGCCGCGCGATAAACCAGCCGGCGGAAGCTGCGGCGGCCCGCGCGCGCCAGGATGAACAGCAGCACGAGCCCGAGCAGGATCCAGAGGCCCGTTACGCGGCTCATGGACCTACTGCTTCGGCGAGCGAGTCCAGGTAGGCAGCCTCACGCTTCAAGAAGGGATTCCGGGCCAGGGTCTGCCGCAATTCCGCTTCCCCCGCGGGCCGCGAATCCCGGGCCAGGCGCAGCAGCAGCGCGTGCACCAGGGCGGTGGCAGGAGTCCTGGCGTTCAGTTCCGTTGAGGTCTTAACGGCTCTGAGCCCAGCTTGGAACGGAGCCTCGATGCTCTGTTGGGCGCTCCTCGCGGCGCAGGCCCTCGACCAGGCCACGAGCCCAGCCATGCGGTGGAGGTCGGCATTCTTGGGATTCAGGCGGAGACCCTGGCGGAGGGCTTCCTCGGCGGCCAGGAGAAAGGGCTCCAGGCCACCGCGCTTCCGGAGCGCGAAGGCCTTCGTCAAATTCCAATCGGCTTCCGCTTCGGCCAGATCTGGATGGTCGGGCGTGAGCTTTCGCGCGTGGTCCAGATCGCTTCGTGCGGCGGCCAGGGCGGCATCGGCGGCGCGGTTCTGATAGAGGTGATGGCGGGCCATCAGTGTGGAGGCCACCCCCCGGGCCAGCCAGGCATTGGCATAGTCCGGGCTCGCCTTCAGGGTCGCGGAGAAGGCTTCCTGCCCGTGCCTGAATTCCTCGGTTGGATCAAGACCGATATCGAACAGGTAGCTCGCCAGCTCGCGGTGCGCCAGGCCCTCGTTGTAGAGGCCCGGGGGGAAATCCTTGTTCAAGATTTTCAATTTCGCCTGGGCTTCCATGGCCGCCTTCAAGGGCGCGCTGGGATCCTTCCCCATGCCGTGGGCGTCTTCGCCTTCGAGCAGGAGCAGGATGCTGAGCGTGTTGAAGGCGAAGCTCATGGAAGGGTTGATGAGCAGCGCCTGCTGGATGGCCTGCTTCGCCTTCTGGATGTGGCTGCCCGGGTCCACTCCGCGGGATCGGTCCTCGATGGCCATGTCGTAGTGGGTGGAGGCCAGGTTCTGATGGGCGCCCACATATTTCGGATTGATGGTGATGGCCTGCTCGAAGAGCCGGATGGATTCTTCGGAATCCTCCCGGCCGGAGCGGCCGGTGTCGGTGAGGTGATGGGCCCGGTCCCCGAGGGTGTTGCCCAGCGTGTTGTAGATGGTGAGCATGCCTGGCCTGAGTTTCAGGGCCTGGCGGAGGTGGTCCACTGAGGCGTTGAAGTAGAGCATCGGGTCCTTGCGGGCTTGCACTGAATAGTTGCCGAGCAAATCGAACACCACGCCGAGCATCTGGTGGGCGCGCCCATCGTCCGAGCCCCCCTCCAGTGCCTTCTTCCCCGCATCCACCGCATCCAGGAGCAGGGGCCGCGGGTCCGCGCGGTGGTCGAGCATTTTTTCGCTCATGCGGATCATGCACTGCATCTTCACCATCTGGGCCGAAACGCTGGTGGGATCCGCCAGCAAGGCACGGTCCGCCGCGGCCATGGCTTGGGCGAACTGCTCGTCGATCGGCTGGCCCTCCTGGGTGAGTTTCAGCATCAGGAGGGCTTGCCGGGAAGCCTCCGCTTCAAACAAGGTCGCGGCCGAACGCGCGATTTCAAGGCCCGTGGCGTAGGCCTTTCCTGCTGCTTCGATATCGGTGAGGCCAGCCTCGGCGTTGCCCACCGTGAGCCGCAGCTGTGCGCGGTCCATGAGGATTTTCCCCTCGAGCTCGAAAGCCTCGAAGTGCCCGGGCAGGGCGCCTTGGGCGCCCCGGGCCCGGCGGAGCGCCTCGTCGTAATGTTCGTCCAGCAAGGCCAGGTAGGCCTGCAACATTTCCGGCGTATGCCCAGGCTGGAGGGTCTGGCCAGTGGAAGCCCTGGCGAGGCTCAGAAAGTTGAGGGCGGGCCCCCGCAATTCCGGATCCAGGGCCTTGAGCCGGGCCTCCCGCAGCGCGGCGTTGGACATTGCGCGGGTTTCCTCCTTGGCGCGCTGATAGAGCCTCAGGTAGGCATCTCCCAGGGCCAGGGCCACGTCCGGGTTCCGGTAGCCGGAGCTCCAGGCTTGGTCCAGGTGGAGGCGGGCCGTGGCTGGATCGCCCAATGAAAGATACCCGCGGCCAAGGGCGTAGTGACCGGGCCCATACGTAGCGATGCCGAGCTCCGCCATCTGGGTTTCGATGCGGTGCATCCGGGTGCGGTTCTGCCGCCGGGCGGGGCTGGTGTCGTGGAGGGGGAGCAGCGCCTCGGTGCGCAGGCTGCCCTCCAGGGCCTGGACCTCCTGGCCGAAGGCTTGGGCCGTCGCCAGCGCCAGGCGGGAGCGATGGGTGGCCCAGGCCCAGAATCCCAGCAGGACCAATAGTGCCAACGCCCCGATGCCGCCCACAGCCGCCGCGGCCTTGTTCCTCCGCACGAAGCGTTTCGCGCGCTGGGCCAGGGTGGTTTTGGTGGCCAGGATGCCTTCCCCGTCCAGGAATCGTTGGAGGTCCTCGGCCAGGGCCCGGGCACTGTCGTAGCGGCGGGCGAGCTCCTTCTCCAGGCACTTCATGATGATGAGATCCAGCTCCAGCGGCAGCGCGGGGTTCAAGGAGCGCGGGGGTTTCGCCTCCTCTTCCAGAGTGCGCATCAACACGTCCATCACCTTAGTGCCCTCGAACGGCGTCTGGCCTGTGACCAGTTCGTAGAAGGTGGCCCCCAGGGAGTAGACATCCGCCCGCCGGTCCAGCCGGCCCTTGTCGGCCCGCACCATTTCCGGGGGCATGTAGGCCGGGGTGCCCATGATCATGCCCGTCTGGGTGAGCCGGGGAGCTTCGGTTTCGTGGGCCAGTCCGAAATCCATGATGATGGGATGGAAGGCTCCGTCCCGGCGTTCCACCAGGATGTTGGAGGGCTTCACGTCCCGGTGGATGATGCCAAGGCGGTGGGCTTCATGCAGCGCCAGGGCCACATCGCCGATGGCCTTGGCCTTCTGCTCCAACGTCATTTCGTGTTCCAGCGCGTCGATGGAAGGGCCGTCGATGAGCTGCATGGCGATGTAAGGCCTGCCCTCCACCTCCCCCACTTCGTAGACGCGGCAGACCGAAGGGTGGTCCAGCCGGGCCTGGGAGCGGGCCTCCTGCTGGAAGCGTTCCAGCAGCTTGGGGGATTCGAAATGCAGGAACTTGATGGCCACCAGGCGGTCCAATTGGCGGTCCTTCGCTGCGTAGACCTTGCCCATGCCGCCGCTGCCCATCAGGCGGATCAGCTCATAGCGGGCCCATCCCGGCATGGGCAGAGTTTCCTGGGCGGCGCTGGCCTCCTCCCGCACCCGGGCCTCGAGCCCCAGCAGAGTCGGAGACAGGCCCGCTGCGGGGTCCGGTATGGCCTGGGTACGGGCCGGAGCGTGGGTGATCTGGGCAGGATTCAGAATCTGTTCGGCCGTGTGGGAGGCCGGGCTTTGGGCTGGGGGCTCAGGGGTAAGGACGACCTCCCCCGTGTCGACCAGGTCCTGGTTCTCGACCGGGCCGCGCAAGCGAGCCACGTCGCCGGGCATCAGGTTTCCATCCTCAATCAGCGCTCTGAGGATGAACTCCCATTGGGTGTCGGAAAGCGATTCTCCCAGCAGCAGGCGGGCCGCTTTTCGCTCGTCCAGCAGCCGCGGGTCCAACAGGCCGCGCTGGACGGCCAGCGACAGAACGCGCGAGGCAGGAACGGACATGGACCACCGGAGAAGTGATCCATGATGCCAGGGGTCCGGAGACTTGAGCTACGCGCCGAGGGCTCGATATCTGGGCGGGGGTTCCAGCGCGGTGGGAAAGATCAGCTCAGCGCCTGGCTCCCCGGCTCAACGCCTATTCGTACCTGAGCGCATCGATGGGATCGAGCTTGCTGGCCTTGGCCGCGGGGTACATGCCGAAAATGAGGCCGATGCCCGCGGGGACGGTGAAGGCGGAGACCACGGCCCAGAGCGGGATGCTGCCCATCTGGCCGAACATGAGCTTGCCCAGGACGGCTCCGAGGATGTAACCCAGCAGGATGCCTACGGCCCCGCCGAAGACGCAGAGGAACGACGCCTCGATGAGGAATTGCAGCAGGATGTCTTTGCGCTTGGCGCCCACGGCCTTGCGCACGCCGATCTCGCGGGTGCGCTCGGTGACGCTCACCAGCATGATGTTCATGATGCCGATGCCGCCCACCAGCAGGGCGATGGAGACCATGCCCCCGGCCACGGCGGTGATGGCGTTGGTGATGCCGCCGATGATGCTGGTGATCTGCTTGGGGCTGAACACCTTGAACCCCGAGGGCTCCTTGCCCCGCAAGCCCTTGATGCGGCGCAGGGCGTCTTCCACGATGTCGGCGCCGTCGTCCGTGGAGAGCTTGGGATCGATGCGGGCCTGGAAGAAGAGCTGGCGCCGTTGCGCGTCTGAGAGCTGGGCCATGCCGGTATTGAGCGGGATCAACACGTTGGTGTCGGGATCGTTGCCCAGGGAGGAGCCTTGTTCTTCAAGGACGCCGATGATCTCCAGGCTCAGGGTCGGGGTGTTGATGGTCTTGCCGATGGGGCTGCCCTTGATCCCCAGTTTCTCCACGACGTGGGGGCCGACCACCGCCACCTTGTTGCCCAGGCGCACGTCCGAGGGCACGAAGTTGCGCCCGGCCGTCAGGTTGATGCTGTTGAGCTCCAGGTAGGTCTCGTCGGTCATGATGATGTTCGCGGTGGAACTGCGGCCCTCGGACTTCACTTCGGAGCCGTTGAAAAAAAGCGGCGTCAGCTGGGTGATCTGGGGCACGGCCCGGGCGAGGGCATGCATATCCTCGATGGTCAGGTCTTTGTTCTTGATCTTCGTGAATTCCGCGTAAGGCATGTCGGTGGGGAAGACCGGCCTCACAAAGAGGGTCTGGCTGCCGGCCTTCTCAATCTGTTTCAGCACGCTGCTCTTGAGCCCCTGCACGAGGCTCACCACGACGATCACCGCGGCCACGCCGATGATGATGCCCAGGGCCGTGAGTGCCGAACGCAGCTTGTTCGCCCGGAGCGCCCGCACAGCCGCGGAGACGGGTTCGCGGAAGTCCATCACGGCTTCCCGGCCACCGACTTGCGCTTTTTGGAGGCTTCGTCCAGTTCTGTGTCGGACTTGGCCTTGAGCTTCACCGAGGCGCGGTGCTTCAGGTCCTTCAGCTTGCGGAGGGGCCCGGTCAGCACCTTGTCGCCGTCCGAGAGCCCGCCCACGACCTGAAAGTATTGGGTGTTGGCGATGCCGGTCTGGACCACCCGCTCGGAGGCCTTGCCATCCTTCACCACCATGGTGACGCTGTGGGAGGCGGGCGCAAGCAGGCCCTGCTTCTGGGCTTCTTCCATGGACCCGTCACGTTCCAGCACCGCCTGCAAAGGCATCCGCAGCACGTTTTTCGCTTCACTGGTGAGTATGATGGCGCGCGCGCTCATGCCCGGCCGCAGCTGCGCCACGTCCTTCGAATTCATATCCAAGGCCACCTTGACTTTGTACATGCTGGCATCGTTGCCGGTGCCCAGGGAACCCGTGGCCACCTCGGCCACCTTGCCCTGGAAGACCCGCCCCGGCAGCGATTCCACGGTGACCTGGGCCGGCTGGCCCGCCTTGACGCGCACCACTTCGCTTTCGTTGACCTTCACTTCCGCCAGCAAGTCATGCATGTCGGAAATGATCATCAAGGTCGCGCCCGGCAGATTGCTCATGCCGGGAATGGCCATCTCGCCCTTTTCGGCCTTCAGGCTTGTCACGCGCCCATCGATGGGCGCGCGCAGCGTGGACTTGCTCAAGTTGTCCCGCATGGAGCCCAGGTTCGCCTGGCTTTGGGCGATGTTGGACTGGGCGCCCTGGAAGGTGAGGTCGGCGCTCTGCCGGGCCAACTTGGCCTGCCGGAATTCCTCATCGCTGATGAGCCCTTGCTTGAACAAGGATTCCTGGCGGACGAACGCTTCGTCGGACCGGTCCAACGCCGCCTTCATGCGCGCGGCATCCTTGCGCACTCCGTCCAGGCCGGCTTCGGCCCGGGCGGTTTCCTGTTTCAGGCGCACCTGGTCGATAGTCACCAGCAGCTCTCCGGCCTTCACCTCCTGGCCGTCCACCACATGTATGGCCTTGATCTCGCCCGCCACGTTGGTGCCCACGTTCACGCGGGTCTTGGCCTGGACCTCGCCAGAAGCCTGAATGGTTTCCCGGATGTCGCCCTTGGACACGGTGTCCCAGGAGAAGGCGTCCGCATCCTCCTGGTTGCCGCCAAAGGCGATGCCCAGCCCGATGAGGACCACCAAGGCCACGCCCATCACGAGGAGGATTTTTTGTTTCCGGCTCGCCATCTACTTGGCGCCGAGGATGCGGAAGCCGATGGTGATGAGGACCACCAGGGCCGTGCAGGCCACTGCGCCCCCGGTCTTCAGGCGCATGGTGTAGCGGAAGGCCAGGAAGCTGAGCACGAAACTGCCGATGGTGAAGGGATCCAGCGCGAAGAGCAAGGCATGGAGCTTAGGGTTCGCCGCATTCACAAAGAAGCCCACGGAACTTGGAGGCAGCTTTTCAGGGGTCAGGCCGCCCACCGGGCGCAGGAAGGCCATCACGATGGTCAGGAGCGAATGAGGCAGCATCACCAGGCCGGGCACCGCGGTGGCGCTGAGGGCGTGTGCGTAGGAGGGAGGCTCGGCTTCGGCCGTCCCCTTGCCGATGAGCCAGTAGATGAGGGCCAGGAAGAAGACGATCACCGGGATGATGATGAGGGTCTGGACGATGGCGATATAGGGGAAGAACTTTTCCATGAAGGAGATCGTTTGATCGATTTGGGTCTGGGTGATGTTCGGGTTGGCGTCGAAGCCCGGGCGCAGCATAGCCTCCACATCCACCTTGAAGCCCCAGACTCCGGCCACGACCAGACTCACGAGGATGATCACCGTGAGGGCCCCGATCCAGGAGGGAGCAGCGTTGAGCTTCTTGAAGGTCGCCACGGGTTCCGTGAAGATCCCGATGAACTGGTCCATCAGGCTCAAGGAAGGCGATGTCGCCGGGCTGTTTTGGTTGGCCCCGAACAGGGCTTCAGGCTCGCTCATGGGATTCTCCGGGAAGGGCTGGCTTTACTTTAGCGGGGCGATGGCTTTGCTTCTCATCCCTTCGATGAGCGGCGGGATTCCATCGGGGAACGGAAAAGCCGCGGTGACGAGGCTCCTTTGCACCGTGTCAATTCCCTTGTCAGCCCGGGGGATACCGCGCCAAGGTTGACTGGGAGGGTGCCCATGCCCCAGGTGGTTTCCATCCATGTCACGGAGCAGCCGCGGGCGCCCCTGCGCGAGGTGCCTTCCGTGCGGGCCCTGCCGGGCCGGGGCCTCGAAGGGGACCGCTACTTCCTGGCGACCGGCTCCTTCTCCGGGCAGCCCGGCACGGGCCGTGACGTGACCCTCATCGAAGTGGAGGCCATCGAAGCCCTGGAGCGGGAACTGGGGCTGCGGATTGCTCCCGGCGAGACCCGCCGCAACCTCGTCACCCGTGGCGTGGCCCTGAACCACCTCGTAGACCGCGAGTTCACTCTGGGTGAAGTGCGCCTGCGCGGCATGCGGCTCTGCGAGCCCTGCAAGGGCCTGGCGGAAAGGACGGGGAAACCCAGCATCCTGCCGGGCCTCATCCACCGCGGCGGCCTGCGCTGCGACATCCTGAGCGAGGGCGTGATTCGCGTAGGGGATGAGGTGGAAATTTAGGGGAAAACAATCGCAGAGTTACGCCGAGAAAAACGGGAGTGGGTCGGAGCGCGGCGAAATGCCGCAATCAAATTCCAGATTTTCTAATCCGTGGAAATCCGTGTAATCCGTGGCTAAAAAGTTTTGGGTAGGAGAACAATCCGTGGTTTCTTTGGGCCACGGATTACACGGATTGACACGAATTTCTGACCTGAAAAGGCCCCGCCATCGTCACCCCCATCCTCCGCTTCCATGTAACTGCACGCCATTAAACTTCTCTCATGCGTGGCAAATTGCGCGGAGGCCGGCTTGAGAAAGTGGTTCGCTCAAATCGTGCTGTGGATGGGATTCCTCGGGGTCACGCTCGGTGCCTCTCCGCTCCCACGAGCCGCCGCTCCGAGTGTGGCCGAACTGCAAGCGATGGTGGTGAAGTTGGCGCCCCTGCAACGAAAACTGGGCCCGCCCCGGCCCGGTGATTGGCTCTCCATCCACGAGGAGGAGGGCCAGACTTTCAAGGAATATTTGGTCTGCGCCCCTGTTCTGCCCCGCGGGAAACGGCACGTGCTCTACCTCCAGCCTCTCGGCGAGTTCTCCCCAGACCAGCGCCGGATCGTGAATCTGACGGGGGAATTCATGGGCCTTTACTTCAACCTTCCGGTCAAGCCCCTGGAGGATCTGCCCCTTTCGGTGATTCCTTCAAGGGCCCGACGAACCCTTGCCGAATCAGGTGCCGAGCAGATTCTCACAAGCTACGTTCTGAAGCGAATCCTGAAGTCCCGCCTGCCATGGGACGGTGCGGCAGCCTTAGCTTTGACCGCGACCGATCTTTGGCCCCGCGACGGATGGAATTTCGTTTTTGGAGAAGCGTCCCTGAAGGCGCGAGTCGGAGTGTGGTCCATCCATCGCTACGGCGACCCCTCCAAAGACGCGGTGGCCTTCCGGCTCTGCCTGTTGCGGGCCATTGCCACTGCGACCCACGAGACGGGCCATATATTCTCGATGCGCCACTGCACCCGCTACGCCTGCAACATGAACGGCAGCGAGACCCTGGAAGAAGCGGACCAGCAACCCCTGGCTCTATGTCCCGAATGCCTCGCCAAACTCTGCTGGGCCACGCGGACGAGGCCCCTGGATCATCTCCACCGAATGGAAGCCTTCTGCCTGAAAATGGGATTGAAGCAGGAGGAAGCCTTCTACCGACAGTCCATCCAGGCGTTGGAGGCGCACCGGTAGGTTCAGCGCGCCGACCCGGTCAGGGGAAAGGCGGAGACAGACTGTCGGGCGATTCTGAACGGCCCTAGATCCGCGCCATCAGCTCCAGCTGCACCAGCCGCATGAAGTCCTGGGCGTTGGTGACCACGCCGAAGGCCTGGTGGGTGCCGCGGTCCTTGAGCTTCGACACCAGGAACTCCGTCTGGTCCACGCAGATGGTGGTGATTTCTGTGATCCGGCCATCGGGGCGGGTGCAGAAGGTGGGCAGCATGTTGCCGGTGGCGATGCTATGCAGGGCCGTGGCCACCATCACAACCATCGTGGCCTGGTCGGTGTGCTTGCGCATTTCGCCCTGGGCCTCCAGCGCGTCCGTGATGGTTTCGGGCAGGGGACCGTCGTCGCGGATGGAGCCCGCCAGCACGTACGGCGTCTTGGTGACAGTGAGGGCGTGCATGATGCCGTCCTTCACCGCCCCGCGCTCCACAAGGGCCTGGATGGAGCCCGCCTTCTTCACCTCATTGATGGCGCGCATGTGGTAGGCGTGGCCCCCCACCTCCGGCGTGCCGTCCTTTTTCATGCCCAGGGTGGACCCGAAGAGCGCCGCCTCCACATCGTGCACGCCCACGGCGTTGCCGGTGAAGACACAGTGGGCGAAGCCGTGGTGGATGAGCCATTCCATGGCCTCACGGCCCCGTGAGTGCACCAGGGCTGGGCCGATGACCCAAAGGATATTGCCCTTGGGACCGCGGTTCTCCAAGAACTGATCAAAGATGGCGCCGTAGTTCACGGGCTTCTCGCGGCTCACTTCGCTGGCCATGAAGGCGAAGGTTTCATCGTGGGTGGCGTCGGTCTCGTCGGCGAAACCCTTGTCCCACAGCAGCACGCCCTCGCTGCCGTCCTCCTTGGTGGCCACCGCCACCAGGTCGCCCTGTCGAATCAGGCGGAATTCCTTGATAAGCAGGCGCCCGGTGCTGGGCTCCCACACCAGGTGCGAATCCATACGGGGCATCTCCGGCATGCGCCACTGGCTGCCGATGTGCACATAGGTGGGGAAGTTCGTGGTGGACATGAAACCATCCGGCAGCGTCGTGTCCTGAGGGGCGGGCTCGAACCTGCATTCGGGCGCGGCCTCCAGGCCGAGGGCTTTGAAATCGGGATGGCGGAAGGTCATGCGGGCTCCAGGGGCGAGGAACTAATTTACAAGGAAATGACGGGAGCGGTTCCAAGACTGGCCTCCGAGGGGCCAAGGATGGAACTATGCCAGCTACTGGAGAATCGATGCGCCCCCTGATCCCTGTTCTATTCCTGGCCGGACTCGCAGTCCTGGCCCAGAGCTCCGAGGCGGAGCCCGACGGGGCGCGGGTCGCCGGGAAGGCGCCAATTTGGAAGACGGACCCGGCGCCCCCAGCTTGGCTGCGCGCCCAGAGCCACCGGATGGCCTTGGTGGACACCCGCCACTACCTGTACGAAGTGTATGCCGCCACTCAAGGCCGGGAACCCCAGTGGCTCGTGCGCTATGTGATGTTTCCCGAAGGCAACGAGGCCTTCCGGGAGCTGGAGCAGGTGTTTTTGTTCGACGGGGATCCCAAGCACCAACCCAAGACCCTCAAGCCTGGCGACCTCAGCAACGACACCCACTCCGCGCGATGGCACAATGCCGACTTCAAACTGGTGGACCGGCGGGACCTGTTGGCGCCCTAGGGGAACTGCCGATGCGGGCAAGGGCCAACGCGGAGACCAGCCCCAGCCCGCCCATGAAGGGCCAGAGGACGCGGCTCCCGTAGGCATCCAACAGCCAGGTGCCCAGCCAGGGGCCGAAACTGAAGGCCGCGCCGAAAGTGAGGGTGAACAGGCCCATGTAGGCGCCGCGCCGATGGCTGGGCGCGATGGAGGCCACATAGTCCGCCATCCCCGGGAAGAGGATCATTTCGCCGAAGGTCCAAATCAGGACGGTGGCGATGATCGCGGCGGGCGTGCGGGCCGCCACCATGGCGCCGAACCCGATCGCATAGAGCAGGCTGCCCAGCATGAGGGTGCGGCCGTGGGGCCAGTGGGCGGTGGCCAGATTGAGTCGCACTTCGAGCAGGACGATCAGCACCGTGTTGATGGTGAACAGGGACCCATAGAAGCTCTCGGGCAGCCGGAGGTCCCGCACCAGGTAGATGGGCATGGGGCCCTCGTGCTGAAAGAACACCACCACCACCGGGATGATGGCCAGCAGGAAGCATCCCAGCGCCGGGTCCCGCAGCGCCGAAAGCAGCGCCGGGCCTCCGCTGGCTTCATGTTGATGGGGGCGAGGGCGCACCATCACCATCAGCACGACCCAGGCCGCCAAGGTCGTGGCCCCGTCCACCCAGAAGAGCCCGTGGTAGGACCGGGTGGCGATGAAGCCGCCCAGGGCCGGTCCCAGGCTCATGCCCAGATTGATGGCCAGGCGGTTCAGGCTGAAGACGGCCTTGCGCAGTTCCGGGGGCGCCAGGTCCGTGAGGATGGACATGGAGGCGGGCCGGAAACCCTCGCTCACCAGGGCCCAGAGGCCGATGAGCAGCAGGAAGCTGCGGGGGCTGCGCACCAAGGGCAGCACGAGCATCAGGAGGCCCGAAAGCAGCAGCGAGGCGCGCATCACTTTGAGGGGGCCAAGACGGTCCGCCAGCCAGCCGCCGGCCGGGGCCGCAATCATGGCGCCCAAGCCGTAGACAATGAAACCCTGGCCCGCCTGGACGGCGCCAAGGCCCATCTGCTTCATCAGGTAGAGGGCCAGGAAGGGCAGGGCCATGGTGCCGGCGCGATTGATGAAGGTGGCCGTCGAGAGCGCCCAGACATCCCGCGGCAGGCCTCCCAGCCCGCGCCACGGATTCATGCTGGGCCGATGGCTTGGGACTGCAGGCAGTGGGAAATGAACCCGGTCCAGGATCCTGGGTCCTGAGACCCGCTGCCGTCGCGGCCTTTCGGCACACCAGTTCGAGGGCGCGACGCTGGGTCCGTCGAAAGGCCCACAGCCCAATTCCTATTGCCCACAGCCCCGGTCATGCTTCCCCCAGGGCGATGGGTTTGCCGCTGCGGCACCACTGGCTCCAGCTGCCCACATACAAGGCCGCGCCGCCCAGGCCTGCCACTTCCAGCGCCAGCAGGGTGTGGCAGGCGGTGATGCCCGAGCCGCAATGCACCACCAGGTGGTCGGGCTTTACGCCGTCAAGGAGTTGGAGGTAGAGCGTCTGCAATTCGGGGGCGGATTTGAACCGGCCGCCGGCGTCGAGATTGTCCGCGTAGGGCAGGTTCAGGGCGCCGGGGATGTGCCCCGGCGTGGGGTCGAAGGGCTCAGACCTGCCTTCGTAGCGTTCCTGGGAACGCACGTCCAGCACCCGCCACGCTCCATGCTGCGCCAGCTGTTCCACCACCTCCATGTCCGCGGTGGGCAGCAACCAGGCGGGCGCAGGATAGTGGCCACAGGCCTTCGGTTCCGCCCTTTCAGCCGTACTTTCCCACCCCGCCGCCAGGGCCGCCGGAAGGCCGCCATCGAGCACCCGCGCATCCGCGTGGCCCACGGCCCGCAGCATCCACCAAACCCTTGCCGCCGCGTTGGCACCGGATTGTTCATCGTAGACCACCACCGGCGTGGCCGGGCCAATGCCCCAGAGCCCCAGCGTGGTGCGCCACTGGAGCAGCGAGGGCAGAGGATGGCGCCCGCCGACGGCGGGATCGAAGCCCTCCTGGGAGGCGCGGCTCAACTGCCGGTCGGCATCGGCATTCAAAGCGCCCCGCAGATGGCCGGTTGCAAAGGCGGCGAAGGGCCGCGCGTCCAGCAGCACAGCCCCCTCCAGTGCGTGCAGGTCTTCCGGGGCGATGAGCGGGGATGGCATCCTTAAGTTTAGGGAGCGTTTAGGAATGGGCAGCACTTTTCTGGTCCGGCCTCAGGTCGGCTGAGGTCTCTGGCCCGGGTGCTGCAGGATGGTTTGGTTACGTTAGCTTGACGGGAGGACACCCTGGACGAACAACGGGCGGAATTCCTTCGTGATGGCTGGGGCCGGTGGGGTTGTTTCGCGACCTTGGGAGCTCTGGTGCTCGTGGTTGCCTTCGGTGTTTGGAGGGTGAGGCGGGATGAAGCGCCGAGGGTGGGCGCGGACGTGCGTTCCGCGGCCTTCCTGGATGCCACGGGCCAACGGCACACCCTGGCGGAATTCAAGGGCAAGGTCGTGGTGGTGGATGTGTGGGCTACCTGGTGTCCCCCGTGCCAGGCCAGCCTCCCGGAGATTGCCCGGCTCCAGGCTGCCGCCGACAGCAGCTACGCGGTGCTGCCCATTTCGGTGGACGCCGGTGGCTTCCAGGACGTGAATGCCTACCTGGCCCGGCGCGCTCTGCCCCTCAGGGCCTATGTGCGGGCGGGCGGAGCATCCCTGGATTCCTTCGGCCCCATCTCCGGCATCCCCACCACTGTGATCGTGGATGCGCAGGGGCAGCTGCGTGGCCGGTGGTCGGGCTATTTCCCCGGCCGCGCTGAGGCTGAGCTGAAATCCGCGCTGGGGAAATGAGGAATGCGACCATAGGACATGCTCCTGGCCCTTGAAACCCTGATCCTGGCGCTCTTCGCCCGCTGCTCCAAGAACCCCGGCGAAGCTTGGCTCCGCTGGGGGCGGCGGGCCCATCAGGGGGCCCGCGGCCTGGCCTTCCTCGAACGGTCTGCGGGTATGGGGAATGCTGAAGCTGAGTTCGAACTCGGGCTTTTCTTCGAGGGTGGCGGCTACGGCATCGGCGTGCGTGGCAAGGCTCTGGACCACTACCGGCGCGCTGCGGAGTTTGGGCACGGGGAGGCCACCTACCGCATGGGGGAGATGTTGCGTTGGGGCATCGGCGTCGCGGCGGATCCGGAAGCCGGCCGCCGGGCCTACCGCCGTGCTGCGGAGATGGGTTGGCGGCCAGCCGCGGAGTGGCTTGCCAGTGCCTTGGAAACCGGCGACGGCATGGAACCCGACGCGGAGCTGTCCGCCTTCTGGCGGACCCGGGCCGCGAAGCTCGAACTCCGCCCGCCCTCCCGCAGTGCTCTCTTGCCGCGGACCGATGAACCGGACCGTCACCCGTCCCTGGGCCTAGCCAAGATCCTGCCCGACGGAGCCCGCGAGTGGCTGGGCGAAGCGGCGCACGGGGTCTGGTTCCGGTGGATCTTCTGGCTGCTGTTGCTCCCCTTGGGAATGGCGGCGATCCTGGCTCTGGTGGGCGGGGCGATCAGCTTCATCGGCTTCGCCCAATTCCTGTCGGCGCCTTGGGTCACGGTGGCCTTCCTGCTCATTTCTTTTGGGGCGCCGGGGCTGCTGCTCCTCTACTTCTGGCTTTCTACCCACCAAGGGATGCATTGGAGCTTCCGGGGCCGTCGGCATCAATCCAAAGCCGAGGCCGGCGACCCGAAAGCCTGTTTCGAACGGGGCATCGCCTTTCTGAACGGAGGCCCTGAAACCCCCAAGGATGCTGCTGAAGCCCGCCGCTGGCTCCGCTGGGCTGCGGAGGGCGGCCATGTGGTGGCCATGGTCCAACTGGCGGAGATGCTGCGTTATGCCCATGGCGGGTTGAAGGATGTGCCCGGCGCGCGGGATTGGCTCAAGCTCGCCTCGGACAAGGGCCATGTTGAGGCGGCGGGAGCCTTGGAGGAGCTGAGCCGCCCTGGCGCGGAACCGGGCAAGAGCTAAGCCCCCGAAACGGATGATGTTCGTTCGGGATGGCGGGGCCGGGCGGAACCACCCCGCGTTTCTTAAATGCCTACGGCGCGGAAAACCGATCCCTGGCATCCTGCGGGTGTGGACGCGCCTATCCCTTCTGATTCCGGCGCCTTCGTCCGGGAGGACGAGGCTCGGGTCACCCACCTTCGCGCTTCCATGGCTCGGATGATCCGGGCCTCCATGGCGGGTGATATAGATATCCAGACGTGGGCGCACCTGATCGTCAACCTGGATCCCGAAGCCCGCGCCATGGCCGATGCGGACCTGGCGCTGCCGGAGTGGGTGCCCATCGAAGCCATCACGTCCTGGGTCAGAGCCTTCGCCTCGGCTAAGAGTCCTAAGGTCTGGGCCGCACGGGGCGCCAGCCTCGCGGACCAACTGCTGGAACATGCCCACCCCTGGATCCAGCGGGCGCTGGATCCCGTCCTTGCCATCGAAGCCCTGCCCCGCCTCTTCCATCACTATCACAAAGGCGGTGTGGTCCGCCTCCTGGAGGTCGAGGAGGCGCAGGCTGTGATGGATCTCTGGGCCTTCGTGCCCTATCCCGGCTGGCATGATGTGCTGATGCCCTCGGTGGTGACGCGGGCCCTCGAACGCTGCGGCGCGGACCAGGTGAAGGTCCGTATCCTTCCCCGGAAGCCTGGTGATCCCTTCTACCGGCACTGTTACGAGATCCACTGGATGGCTGGAATGAAGCGTTGATGGCGGGAGGCAAGTGATTCAACGCGCGCGGCCGTCGCCGGAGCGCCTGAACTTCATCCGCGAGGCTCGCACGTACTGGGGGCCTGGTACCACGCTCGAAGGAGTGATGGGGCCAGGCCCCTTTGAACCGGGTTCTTCTGTGGCCTCCATGCCTTTGACCGCGACTCCGAATTGGCCGTCATCAAGGCTTACTGACCAGCTGTTCCACGGCCTCCACGAGCTGCCGGCACTCGGCTTCGGCGTCCAGCCCCGGATGGTCCCCGGGCACGGCCCCGCCGATGCCGAGAAAGGGCACGCCCGCCTCCAGGGCGGCCTGGCGGTCGTGGGGCCGGTCGCCCACGTAGAGGTGCGGCTCGGGGGAATCCAGCAGGGCCATGCGGATGAGATCCGCGCGGGTGCAGCCGGGCAGGCTGCCCAGGCGGAGCACCCGCACGTCGATGTTCAGGGCGGTGGCCTTGAAATCCAATACCGGGGTCACATTGCCGGACACCAGCCAGATCGCGTGGCCGCGCTCCACCAGCTGATGCAGGCCATCGATGATGCCTTGGTGGGCCACGTGCGACTTACCCCGGGGATGGAAGGTGGCCTGGAAACGGAGCAGGCAGGCGGCTTCAAAGGCGGCGTAGGCCAGGTCGCTGAGGCCCTTCCCGAACCGGGAGCGGTGCAGCTCATCCACGATCTCCCAGTCCGTGGATCCCCTGCAGGCGTGCAGTTCCGCAGGCAGGGGCGCCTCGCCCCACAATTCACCCAGAGCCCCCCGCAGCAGCTCGTAGCCGCCGCCGAAGCTGCCGAGGGTTCCATCCAGGTCGAAGCAAAGCGGCATGGTCCCACCATAGCCAATCAGCCTTGGATCCGCGGAAGAATCGGGGCTAACTGTGATCCCTGTTGGTATCGGGTCCCTCGGGTCTGGCATCTTGAAGGTTGGAGGCAGGGATGAAGGGGTTCCTACTGGCTGGCCTATGCGCGGTTTCCCTGTTGGCAGGCGAAGGCGGGCCGAACCCGAAGGCTCCGGCGCCCCTTTCCAAGGGCACCGCCCTGCGCTACCACGTGAAGATGCGCATGCGGGGCGAGGAGGCCCTGATGGAGACGGATTTCCTGTTGCTGCCCACACCGGCCCGGCGTTCCAACAACAAGGTGCAGAAACCGCGGCTGGGCGGCTGGCGCATCGAGGCGGACCGCGCCACAGGGACGCCCTACGCGCAGACCTTGCTGCTGGCCCGGGCCGAACGCTTGATGTACTTCTCGGGGCCTTCGCCGGCCCTGCGTCCCGAGCCTTACGGCCTGCGTTTCGGCGAGAAGACGTTCCCCGTGTGGGAAGTGCCGGTGCCCAGCAATGTGCAGGGCTTCGCGAGCCTGCTCGAAGTGGCCCGGAACACCCTCGTCCTCTGCGACGCCACCGTGAAATTCGACACGGGCGAAGTGGCCACGCTGGAAGTGCATCTGGAGGCCTTCAATTTGAAATCCGGCATCGCCCCCCCCGCCGACGGTACCGCCCTGCTCAGCACGCTGCAGCAATGGTCCCGGGCCCCCCGCGAGGGCGCGGGCCGCTTGGATGACGGCATCACCGTGACCCAGAACGTGGAGTGATAGAGTGTTTTAAAATAATATTGCGCGTAGAGCGGCTGGATCCGATATTTGGGCATGGACCGCGAAACCTACCCCAGCGACCTGAACGACAAAGAATGGGAGATCCTTAAAGCCAGGCTCCCGGCCAAGAAGGACCCTCGCGGCAGGCCGCGCAAACAGGATCTGCGTGAACTGCT
>JANXPB010000151.1 GCA_025357545.1 Holophagaceae bacterium | reverse complement strand
GGATCCCGGGGGTCGTCGAGGAGTACGCCATCGAAAGGAGAGAAAGCCAAATTACATCCAGGAGGGAAGGTCTGTTCATCCTACCCCGGAGGCCCTATTACTTCGGCGGCGCGCCCTTCTCAAGCTCCATGATTAGGGCTTGCACGGACTTCTTGTTGGCCTCGTCCGGCGCTTGGGCCAAGGCGAGTCGCGCATGCTCAAGGGCCTTCTTCGTCTCGCCCATGGCGGCATAGCCTCGGGCCAATCCCACATTTACCGGCCACTGATTCGGGAATCGCTTGGCGTTGGCCTGGAATACTTTCAAGGCCTCGGCTTTCCGCCCCTGCTGGAGCAACTGCCGGCCCAACTGGTGCGCGTCCGTGGGCTTGGTGGAAGGATTTGAAATGGCCCGATCGAAGGTCTTTTCGCCTTCTTCGGTCTTACCAGAGAGGAGTTGGAGTTCGCCGAGGGTTGAGAGGGTCTGGAAATTTTCGTTCCCTACGAAGGGCGCGCTGACGGCGCGCTGCGCCCAATCCAATCCCGCGTCCAGGTGCTTGCCGGTCTGGAGCGTGAACTGGGCCGCGGCAAGCAGGTCGGACCACTGGAAACCTGGCGCCCCGTGCATCTCCTTCTTTAGGTTCTGGAAGTAGAGTTCATTGGGGTCCTCCACCGAGATCGAAAGGGGCACCCGCAGATTCTCCCAAGCCAATTGCAGCGTGGCTTTCGCAGGCTCACGCTCGGTGAATTCGTAGGTCAGCCACTCGTGGAAATCCCCCTTGGCCGTTTTCACCTCCACGCGCAGGACGTCCTGCTTGGAGTCGTACCAATAGCTGCCCCACGCGGAGGAATCCTTCGAGAAAATCACTGTAAATTTATCGGCGCCAGGGATCATGTGGAGCCCGTAGGAGCCCGCCGCCAGCGGCTTCCCTTCGACTTTCACATCATGAGTGACCTTGAACACCGTGTTCTCGTTGGCACCGGCGCGCCATGGACACTCCTTGCAATCGTTGAAGCCCAGGTCGCTGAGACCGTAGGGCACCAGCTCCCCCCAGATCTTCCCGGTTCGGTCCTGGCCCGCGCGATGCACCCGAGGACTGCTGTAGCTGACGGTGACCTTCACCAGGCCAATGTGTTGCGTGACCGAGGCTTTCTGATTGTCCCCACTGGGTGGCAAGGTCAGGCCCTGAGCGAAAGCGGGAGCGGCGGACAGGCCGACGATCGCGGCGAAGCTCGCCAGGGTGTTCTGGTTCGGGGTGAGTCTCATGATTTTCTCCTCAGAAAAGTCTCCACTAGATGGAGAGCATGGATGGTTCTCCCGGGCCGAATGACCCTGAATTGGGGGTGAACGGCGAAACCCGCAGCCCCGCGCTGAATTCGTGCATCGCGAAGCAAAGTTACACCGAAGACCGACGGGTGAAAACCATGCTGGGGATAGGGGCAAGGGATTTGAGTTTCCGATCTTAGAGCGTGTCTTAAAAAATCCCCTGTGCCGCGACGGAGGTCAGCCGCGATGCAGCGCAAGGAAGGGGCCGCAGCGGCCTATAGATCATAGGCACAAGGCCCGTGACGCCGCGATGTCCAGGCCCTGAGAGCCCCCAAGGGCGGGCGGGACGCCCCGCGTTCCGCAGGGCATGGATGCTGGCCCCGTCCCTTCGGGCTGGGGCGGCGGGCTTCTCGATGCTGCGTTAGCCTCCCGTGGCGTATTCGCGATATGCCGTGGTCGGCTGCCTTGCCTCG